>CAZRPK010000097.1:0-11348 GCA_964601915.1 uncultured Kangiella sp.
TCCATTGGAAGTGAAAAACCAAATAGTTGAGAAACTTGTTGATTACCCTTGGTCATGAGAAATTATGGGTCAGGCTCATTTAACAAGAAATAAGGATTTTTCTATCTCACTCACTTCCTTTTTCCATTGATTATTAGCGATTTCTTTTCGTATTCGGGTTAATGGCTGAGAAACACTTCCCCTATGAGTCAGTCCAAAATAACTCGCTATTTCATTACCTCTAAGTAAAATATTAGAGGCGATAACTAGTCTGACACAGGGGGCTGGTGACGGAAGGGTTATTTAAAAATCGATACGTCGCTTGGGTGGATGACCAAGTTTCACAATTATTAGGAATGCTCTTTTGTGGATTTTTTGATAAGGTCATGAGGATCTGTTTGAGTCTATTATTTAAACGTTTATCCCGCATATTGGTTGTTTTAACTTCTGTTTCTATCCAACGGTTCATGAGATTACTCGGTTGATTATTTTGTCTTATGATAAAATAATTTGGTGATTAACCTTGTGATCTTTTCGCTTGTTTTTGTGTGTAATGATCAGTGCTGTTGTTATGGTTCTCAATTTATAAGTGAGTTAATAACAATAAATTAGTCGGTTGAGAACAAACTTTTGGGCAGGTGTTTTTTAGGATTTAATTGAGATGAATAATAGTTGTATCGTGATTGTTTTCTGGGTCTTGTGCGATAGGCATTTCAAACCAAAAGGTTGAACCTTTTCCTTCTGTACTATCAAAACCAATATGACCAGCCATCATTTCAACAATATTTTTTGTAACCACTAAACCAATCCCTGTGCCTGTTATTGATGAGTGTTCTTGACCTAAACGATTGAAAGAAGAAAATACTTTTGATTGGTTGTCTTTCGATATACCAATGCCAGTATCTATAAACTCAACACGTAAGAAATTTTCACCTGATTTAGAGATTGTTATTTTAACAGAACCATTTTGTTTATTATATTTTATTGCATTTGTAAGTAGATTGATTATCACTTGTTTTAATTTAGTAAAATCTGAAACAACAAAATACTTCTTATGAGATAAATAGATTATTTCAATATTTTCTTTAACAGCTATAATTTTTGTTAATGTAATACTTTGATCGATCACTTCGCAAAGATTAGTTGGCTCAAGGGAAAAATGGATTTTTCCGGCTTCAATAGCAGATAGCTCTAGTATGCCATTAACTAGCTCTAACAAGTGTTCGCCTGAATGAGTAATATAATTGATATTTTCAAGTTGTTTGGAGTTTAAATTAGATTGATTATCATTTTCTAATAATTCACTAAAGCCAATTATAGCATTTAGAGGTGTTCGTAATTCATGACTCATAGAAGATAAAAACTCAGATTTTGCTTTAGACGCTTTTTCGGCTTCTATTTTTGCATTATGTAATTCTTGTTGTATATTATCATTAGATATTGCAAGACCAATCATAGAACCTATCGATTCTAACAATTCCATTCTGGAGATGTGAATCGAAGGGTATATATCTGTATAAAGAAATAAAACGCCTAACACTTTATCAGAGTGTTTAAGCGGGATAATATAGTGGCCGTGAGGTTGCATACCTTCAAAATGATGTTCATGCTCTTTATCTTCAAAGCAATTATTAGATACACGAATTTTCCCACTGATAGCTACTCGGCCACAAAGACAGTCGCCAACCTTAATGCATTTTTCTTTCTTTAGGAATTCATCAGTAAAATTACCATGTGTTACTAACAATTTAAGTTCACAAGAACCTTCGGGTAATAAGAACACACCAGATTTATTTTGAATTTTTAATGAATCAAATACATTAAGAATAACTAAGACATCTCTAAGACGTTGTTTTAGAGGTGTAACTTCTTGGAGTTTTTGTGAAATTTGAAAGGTAACTTGTGAATTTTGTCTTATCAAGTATTCCTGTTTTTCTGCTAGAATGAATTTTGTGATATCTGATCCTGTACAAACAAAACTATCAGACTTATTTTCTTGATTTATAAAAGGTATGATCGATGCATCTAGCCAAATCTCACTTCTATCTTTAGAGATAAACATGATTTTCCCATGCCATGTGTCACCTTTTTTGGTAGTTTTTATAATGTCCTCGAGATGACTGTTTTCTAGCGTAAGGTCAAGAAGCTCGCTTATATTTACGCCATTTAATTCTTCTTTTCTATAAATAAGCAACTTTAAAAACCGTTTATTTACATAAGTTATTTCAAAATTTTTATTAAGAGAAATAATTAAGGCATGTTGATCAAAAGCTTGTTCATAGTTATGAAATGCAAATTTATCATTTTCAATGTCGAGTTCTGTTTGAATGCTCTTAATAGACGTTGCATGTATTCTTATTGTATTAAGTACAAAAAATAGGAAGAAACATGACAGTAGAAAAAATAAATCATTAGCGTAAAGGTGTTTTTGGAAATGTAAAATAGCCATAATAGGTAAATATAAAATTATTCCATGTAATAGCAAAATACTACTATAAGAAAGTTTTGAAATACTAGTAATAGAAATACCAATTACTGCAATAACAATTATGTTTTGATAAGATGGATCGGCCGGAAAAATAGTTGAAAGAAAAACTACCCAAGCAACTGTGGAAAGCAAAGATAAGATTTTAAAACGGTAGCTCCAAGATTTAATATTCGTTATAGTGAGTTTTTTTTTAGAATATAGATATTTGTCGATATAACAAAGGCTCTGTGTAGTTATAACAAAAATTAACATTGTCCATACTGGTTTTGTATCGCTTACTTGATCGGCTAAAAGTATGTAGACAAGAGCGCACGTTAATAAAGAAATTAGCACTGACTGATCAAGATTTGAATAAAGTTTTTTCAATTGTATTGATGTATGTGTGTGGTTACTTAACACAAGGTTGTCCTCGGTGTTCACTAACCCATCTAAGAGTAGACTTATAGATTATCATGGCTATCTAGAGTCCATTGATTTAACCAAGTAGTGGCATCATTTACCGGCATTGGTTTTGCAATGAAATAACCTTGCACTACATCACAACCGAGATTTTTTACTAAATTCCAATCATCTATATCTTCAACACCTTCTGCCACGGTAGATAGTTTTAGATTGTCTGCAAGATGAACGCTTGATTCTAGTATAGCTTTAGATTTTTTATTTGAGTTTGCGCCGTGGACAAAAGAATAATCAAGCTTTAGCTCGCTAAAGGGTAGTTTTTGTAATTGATTCATGCTTGAATAACCGGTGCCAAAGTCATCAATTGAAAGCGCAAAACCTTGAAGTTTTAAGCGTGCCAATACCTCCATTGTTGCGGTCATATTTTCCATTAAGCCACTTTCTGTCACTTCAATAATGATATTTTTTGAGGTAAGTTTAAGAGGTTGGATTGTCTGAACTAATAAATCTGGAAGATTAAGATCTTCTAGAGATTTCATAGAGAAATTTATTGCAAATTTTAGATTTGGATAATCTATTAACCACTTTTCAGCTTGTTTAATAACCTGCTCAAACATAATCAATGTTAATTTATCAATTAGATTATTAGCCTCGGCTAATGGTATAAATAAATAAGGGAGGATAATTCCGATTTCAGGATCTACCCATCTAGCTAGCGCCTCAAAACCAACAACTGATTTATTTTTTATGTCGATTTTAGGTTGGTAGTAAGCAATAATATGACCCATGTTTAGTGCGTTATCTAAAGCCGAAACTGTTATATTATTTTTATTAGGTTGAGCATGAGATAAACTAATGGCTTTTTTATCCTCAAAATATAGCTTAAATAGCGTAATCAATTTTTGCGGAGTTACTGGTTTTTGTAGGCTTCCTAATAAATTCAAATTATGTGCAGTTGTTAAGGCTGAAACTGCATTAAGTATACTGGAATCAGCCCCACTATTAATTATGATGCCACCGGCGTACCCTAAACGTGTTAGATGCCGTAATAAAGTGACACCATCCATTTCAGGCATATTAAGATCGCAGATGATTATATCGAATGGTCGATCATTCTCAGCAATCATGTTGAGTGCAATATCACCTTGAGAAGCTAAAGATATATTTGCGACCTCTAGTCTTAAAAGTAAAATTTTAATATAATCCAGCATAAAGGGATCATCATCAATAATTAACACATTAGTGCCACTGGGAGCATAAAAGTCTAGCTTCAATTCTTGTTTGTTACTACTCTCATGCCCAGTATTGGGGTTATTTTTAAAGTATGAAGTTACACTTTTTTCTATGGCATTAAAATTTTCTGTTAACGAATGTGCTAGATTGATTGTTTTTCCCCAATCGGCCGATATCAATGAATCTTCAATTTCAGTAATAGTGTCGAGCATTTTCTCAGCACCGCTAGCATCAACTGACGGTCTTAGCTTATGCAGATTAAAATTTATCTTTTGTATTGAGTGAGCTTCGCAAGCTGAAATTATTTCTGAGATAATATTCGGTAACGTTTCTAGTAGAGTTTTGAAAAAACTTTTTTGCACGGTTAGGTCATTACCTATGAGGCTACCAATTGTAGTAAAGTTAACGGTATTTTCAGATAGGTTTTTGCTAACAACTTTGTCTTTCTTGTTTTGCTCTTGTGTGTTACTTATTTTATTCTCATTTTTTTGAGGAGTCCATTGATTCAATTTTTCTTTAAGTGCTTTCAGTTTTATTGGCTTTGATAGATAATCATCCATGCCTCTGGCTAAACATTTTTTATCTTCTCCTTGCATCGCATTGGCGGTTACCGCGATTATTGGGATATGACCACCTTTACGTTTTTCTGTTTCTCTAATTGCATCGGTTAACTCAAAGCCATCCATAATTGGCATGTTGCAATCAGTTAGTAATAAATTGTATTTTCCAGTAGTCCATTTATCGTAAGCTTTTTTACCATCCTCTGCGATATCGACTAAATAACCTAAAAGCTCTAGCTGTTGAGCAATTAACATTTGATTGGCGGGATTATCTTCAGCTAGTAAAAGGTGAGTATGTGTATTAGTTTTTTCGTTACTATCTTTAGGTTCATCTGATTGATGTGAAGCTTCTTTAAGAAGTTTTTCTATTTCTTCATTTTTACTCGTTAGTTTTCTTTTTAGCTTAGTATTTTCAAATGTGAGTATTATATTTTTTTTAATTAAGTTTACAAAATTAGAAATTGGTGCCTTTGGTGTGCATGAAAAACTAAGAATTCTTAATGTGTCGCTTAATATAAAATTGGCATACCAATAAATAGGGCCGCTAATTAGTTGTTTGGGGATGATAAAAGCTCCGCCATTAAACTTGCCTGCGGTCTTAATGGTATTGGAGGTATGAATAGTTAAATCATGTTTCTGAAAAGATGTTAGATCAACTAATTCACTCTTGTAGTTTAGTGATTTAATATAATGTTGCTGCATTGCTTTATCTTCAACATTTATCGTCTCGACAAGTAAAGTATAAGAAAATCCGCTCTTTACTAACATTGCATAAATGTCATTACTAGGAAATATTAAATTCAAATTTTTCATGTTATATATTGAATGCGATATCAGGTTCTAGATCCCATCCTTTATCCGATGTGAATTGGCAGGTTTGCAACTTCATTGTGATTAATCCGTATTTTTAGTTATAACAACGTGAAGGGATTCCCTAAAAATTAGTATAAAATGGTGGTTTTGTCAAAGTGATAAGGTATAAATACGGATGATTTTTGGCGAGACTATCAATATATGAATTCAATTGGCATAGAGTTTATTCGAAAACCGAAATAACATTGCTAAACCAGCATCTCGAAAGTAAACTACCCCTTTAGCTCCAGAACTAAGATAAACCCCATGAAAACCAGTCAATATCTCATTGCATCACTCAGAGAAGATCCAAGTGATGCTGAACTTGTTAGCCATAAATTAATGTTGCGTTCGGGCATGATCCGTATGCAAGCTTCGGGTTTATATACTTGGTTGCCGACAGGCTTAAAGGTATTAAGAAAGGTTGAAAATATCATTCGTGAGGAAATGGATGCGATAGGTGCTGGTGAGATTCTAATGCCAATGGTGCAGGCTGCAGAGCTTTGGGAAGAATCTGGAAGATGGAAAGAATATGGCGCAGAACTTTTAAGACTTAAAGATCGACACGGACGAGAGTTTTGCTTAGGCCCAACCCATGAAGAAGTCGTTACTTCGCTTATTCGAGATGAAATTCGTAGTTATAAACAGTTACCTGCTGTTTATTATCAAATTCAAGGCAAATTTAGAGATGAAAGGCGTCCACGTTTTGGTGTTATGCGTGCTCGTGAGTTTTTAATGAAAGATGCCTATTCTTTTCATACTAACGATGAGTGTTTGGATAAAACCTACCAAATCATGCACAAAGCTTATTGCAAAATATTTGACCGTTTAGGCTTGGACTATCGCTCTGTAATTGCTGATACAGGTTCCATTGGTGGTGAGCACTCACACGAGTTTCATGTATTGGCAGATTCTGGTGAAGATGCGATTGCTTTTAGTACTGAAAGTGGTTATGCCGCTAATGTTGAAAAAGCGACTGCGTTAGCACCTGATTTAAATCAAAGAGCCAGTGCTAAAGATAGCTTACAAACGGTTGATACGCCTAACGTAAAATCAATTGAAGAGGTAACTAGCTTGCTAAATTGTGATACTAGTAAAGTAATCAAAACATTAATTGTGAACGGAATAGAAGAAAACACTCTGATTGCCGTATGTTTACGAGGCGATCACCAATTGAATGAATTAAAGCTAGAAAAACATCCGTTAGTTGCTTCTCCTTTAACCATGGCGAATGATGAAGATGTGAGTAAATCTGCTGGCGCTGAAGTTGGTTCAATTGGACCTGTTAATTTATCTTTAATCGTCATTGCCGATCCAGAAGCCGCTATGTTGAGTGACTTTGTATGTGGCGCTAATGAAACTGATAAACACTTAACTGGTGCAAACTGGGAGCGTGATGCGACTTACGATGAAATTTTTGATTGCAGGAATATTGTAGAGGGTGATATCAGTCCTGATGGTAAAGGCACCTTAACAATTAAACGTGGAATTGAAGTTGGGCATATTTTTCAGTTAGGTGATAAATATGCAAAAGCAATGAAAGCCAATGTATTAGGTGAAAACGGTAAAGCACAAACCTTAACTATGGGCTGTTATGGAATTGGTGTGTCAAGAATTGTTGCGGCGGCTATAGAGCAAAATCACGATGATTATGGTGTCGTTTGGCCTGAAAATATTGCGCCTTTTCAAGTTGCGATTATTCCTATGAATATGAAAAAATCTGAGCGTGTTAGAGAATTGGCTGAATCAATTTATCAGCAATTAAAAAATGAGAATATTGAAGTTATTTTCGACGACCGAAAAGAGCGCCCTGGTGTTATGTTTGCAGATATGGAGCTTATGGGTATTCCTCATCGTATCGTAATCAGTGAACGCGGAATTGATGCAGGAACTATCGAATATAAACATCGTCGTGATAATAATAAAGAAGATCTAGAGATTGATACTATAATTAATACATTAAAACAAAAATTGATTTAACGATTTATTTTGGCAAATTTATTAAAATTAGTATTAAGAGGCATACTCTACCATTTAATTTTTATTTCTGGTTTTGTTACTGCTTTTGCGGTTTTAGGAGAGGCTGATAACAGCACCAAACAAGCTAAACCCACATCAGATTTCAGACAACAATTAGTTGCAACCATCAAAAAAGCAGATGAATCTTTTTTTGATCACTTTGATGCAAAAGTGTGGTTGTTTGAACAAGCAAAAAGGTTGGAAAAAGTAGCGCCACATATCCCAGAAGATGAACGCTGGGAAATATTAAGATTAGTTCATCAGGAATCCAAAAAATTTGATTTAGATCCGATGTTAGTCCTTGCATTGATTAATGTGGAAAGTGCTTTTGATCAATACGCAATTTCTAGTGCAGGAGCGCGTGGTTTAATGCAAGTGATGCCTTTTTGGAAAAGTGAAATTGGTCATCCTGATGATAACCTCAATGAGATCCATACCAACATAAAATATGGTTGTGCGATTCTTAGTTTGTACTTAAAAAAAGAAAAGAAAGATACTACCATGGCGTTAGGTCGTTACAACGGCAGTCGAGGTCAATATTGGTATCCAGCACGTATTTATAAAGCAATGAGGAAAGTTTGGCATCCTTAACTTCACAAGTCGAAAGACGTTCTAACCATCGAACTGAAAAAGTTTATTATAACGCATTAGGTAAACCTAAAACTGGTTTAGTTCTTACTGGTGGAGGTGCTCGCGCTGCCTATCAAGTAGGTGTTCTTAAAGCTATTTCAAAGTTAATCTATCAATCGCATTGCGGAAATCCTTACTCAATAATTACTGGCACTTCCGCTGGTGCAATTAACGCAACCGTTCTAGCAAGCTATGCTCAAAACCCATCTGTCGGAATTAGAAGTTTAGAAAAAGTGTGGGAATCTTTTAGTGTCGATAAAGTTTTTCGTTCGGATTTACTTGGGATGATGAAGCAAGTTGGTCGCTGGGGAAAGTCGATGTTTATCAGTGACTATCATCGGAACCGACAATTGAGTTTACTTAACAATGAGCCATTAAAGGTAATGTTAAATAAAGTGATTCACTTTAAAAATATCCAAAAATCCATAGATAATAATTGTCTTGATGCATTATGTATCACCGCAAGCGGATATACCAGTGGTCAGTCAGTTTCATTTTTTCAAGCAAAAAAAGAAATAGGCAATTGGAAAAGACATCGTAGAGTGGGTTGTAAAAGTAGCATCAGCGTAGAACACTTATTAGCATCATCGGCTATCCCTTTGGTTTTTCCTGCGGTTCAATTAAACAGAGAGTTTTTTGGAGATGGTTCGGTTAGGTTCTTAGCGCCGCTTAGTCCTGCTATTCACTTAGGAGCGCAAAAAATATTAATTGTTGGTGTTGATCCTGTAAAAGAAGAAGTTGAAAGAGAAAAAAAGAAACTACATTATCCTTCGATAGCGGATATTTCAGGTCACGTTTTAGATAGTGTTTTTGTTGATAGTTTAGATGGTGATATCGAACGAATTAGAAGAGTTAATAGAACGCTTGATTTAATACCTGAAGATATTAGAAAAAGAGAAACAAAACTAAAAAAAATTGAAACTTTCGTAATTTCACCAAGTAAAGACTTGAGTGAGATTTCAGGCAAGCACTTTCATGTCTTGCCTCCAGTTGTAAAATTTTTCTTCAGACGTTTAGGGATAGATGATGATGAAGGTTCAAGTATCCTAAGCTACTTATTATTTGAAAGCGCTTATACAAAAGAGCTAATTGATTTAGGTCATCAAGACGTTATGAATATTAAACGAGAGATTGTAGCTTTCTTTAATTGATTTTAGTTTCCTGAATTCAGTTAATTAGTTTTTCCCAAAATAACGCTTTACCCATTTCTGGATCAAGCTCGTAACCTTTAAAGCCAAATTTTAAGTATGAATTCTTAGCAATAGTATTACCTTCAAGTACTTCAAGCGTCATTTTGCAACAATCATTTTCTTTCGCATATTTTTCAACATACTCAAGCATTTTTAAACTAACTTGTTGACCCCTAAATTCTGATAAAACAACAACGTCATGTATATAGATGAGCGGTTTACATTTAAACGTTGAAAAACCAAAAAAGCAATTAATAAGCCCCGCAGGTTTGTCATCAATGTAGCCAATAACGCTAAATGCATTGGGTAACTTCTCTAGTGCATTTGGCAAATTAGCTTTAGTATAATCCGATAAAGCAGTAGCACCACCCATTGGATCTTTTGCGTAGATATTTAGTAGAAAAATGAGATCTTGACCTTGTTGGCTATTTTTATAGTCAATAATAGATATTTTTAGCGGCATGTTGAAAGCCTTTGAGCTTAATTAACTGAGTTTTAGAGTGTAACAAAAAGTAAAGCTCAAATCTAAAAGTGAAGATAAAACCCCTTGACGGATTAATCTTTGTACAGTAGAATCAATTACATCTGTAACAGATTTAAAAGAGAGTTCAATAATGACTACAAAAAAACAACCTCTTCCCGATCTTAGTAAAACGGAATTACAGATCCTTAACGTCCTCTGGAAAAGTAAAGATGGCTCTTCAGTAAGAGAAGTGCATGACGTCATCCATGAACAATTTGACTGGGCTTATTCAACGACCAAAACAACGATGGATCGAATGGTCAAAAAAGGTATTTTAGCTCGCAGTGACTTTCACGGTGTCTTTTTATACCAATCAACCGTTTCAAAGCCTGCTGGACTTGCAAAGCTTGCAAGCTTTTTTATGAACGATCTTCTGGGGTTAGATCATCGTGCGTTAGTATCTCTTTTTACTTCAAGTAATGCGTTAACAAAAAGCGAAATTGATGAGCTAGAGCAGTTATTAGAAGAAGAAAAATCTAATAACCTATAGTCTTCCATGAGTCTATTTGATACATTTCTGACCAATGTTATTGGCTTAAACACCAAATTTATTCATATTTCTTTTAATTAATAGTTTTTATGCAGGAATCCTTGGGCTCGTTGTTATATCGATAAAAGTCGTTGTTCCAAGACTTTCAAAGAACAGTCACCATTTCCAGACGATGTGAGAAAAACCTATAAAGCGCCAGTCATAAAGCCTAAACTTTAATTTCTTCCAGAATGTCCAAATCCACCTTGACCTCGCTCACTATCATCAAAACTATCAACAATATCAAAATCAACTTGAACAACAGGAAGAAATACTAACTGAGCTATTCTTTCACCCGCTTCAATATCAAAAATTTTATCGCCACGATTCCAACAAGAAATAAAAAGTTGTCCCTGATAATCAGAGTCTATTAAACCCACAAGGTTGCCAAGTACAATGCCATGTTTATGACCTAAACCAGAGCGCGGGAGGATAGTGGCTGCTAAGCTAGGATCACCAATATAAATTGATAGCCCTGTTGGTATTAATTTTGTTTCACCGGGATTCAATGGTATTGTTTCATCTATACAAGCGCGTAAGTCCATTCCGGCAGAGCCATCGGTTGCGTAGGCCGGTAAAGGAAATTCTGCTCCGATTCTTGAATCAAGTATTTTTAATTTGATATTCTTCATTATATTTTCTTTAGAGTTGACATAGGGCAATTGAGTTTCCAATTTTACACGTATAATAGTAGAATTGTCGATAGTTGCTTGATAAAGATATTCGATTCTAATTTAATTGATTATTGTCGTTCCTTGGAGTAATTAACTATATAAATCAAGATATAGAAATAATTTTATCTTTTATAAGAATTGTATTTTAAATGATTGCAAACAAAGAATATTATCAGAGCAATCCTGCTATTGCTCATATTTTATATTTAACCAACATTACAATTCTTCCTGTTGCTTCCTTTTTAATTCTCATCTATCTTTACAATAAAGTA
>CAZRPK010000098.1:0-11263 GCA_964601915.1 uncultured Kangiella sp.
AAGTATTCGTGGGGATAACTCAGCTTTAACTACTGACAATCTATTCGCCAAAAATGGCTAACCGGCTCAATATCACTTTTAGAAAATCGCATTAAATTTATGCTAGACTGCGGATTAAAATCAGCCCGATAAATATTGGAGAAGCCTAATGAAAACAAACAAAAAAGTATTGCCCTTGGGGATATTAACAGGTTCTATCTTTCTCAATACGATTTTAATTTGTTCTAACGCTACGGAGCGAGCTGTAAATAATGGCCAATTAATTTTACAGGGCATTCCTGAAATCCCGCAAAATATTGTTGATGATCTTAATCAGTATCAGAATATACGCTCTGCGCCATTTAGAGAATGGAGTAAAGATGGTAAAAGTATTTATATAACTACTCGGTTTGGTGATGTTAGCCAAATTCATCAAGTAGATAAGCCGCTTGGTACTCGTAAACAAATAACTTTTTCAAAAGAGCCTATCGGAGGTGTGAAAAGAAGACCTTGGAGTGAAGAGTTGTCATTTACTATGGATGCTGGTGGTAGCGAATTTGCGCAAATATTTTTATTAGATCCGAAAACGGGAAAACAAAAAATGCTGACGGATGGAAAATCTAGAAATGGCAGTTTAGAGTGGAGCCCAAATGGGAAGTTTTTAGCCTATAAAAGTACCAAGAGAAATGGCAAGTCTAATGATCTTTGGTTAATGCAACCAGAAAATCCACTTGAAACCAAAATTATTTTGGAGTCTCAAGATGGTGCATGGTGGGGACCATCATCTTGGAGTAGTGACAGTCAAAAGGTTTTGGCTTTAGAATACGTGAGCGCCAGTGATTCTAGAATATATTTAATTGACGCAAAAACGGGCGTTAAAAAGCTGTTAGCGGGTAGTAAAGATAAACCAAGCGTTAATTACCCGCAGGCCTTTAACAATCAAAATGATGGGTTCTTTTTTGTTACTAATCAGTATAGTGAATTTGAACAACTCGCTTTCCAAAAATTTAATCAATCTAAGCCAACAATAATAACCAAAAATATAGAATGGAATATTGATAGTGGTTCGCTAAATACCAATAAAACGCGCGCCGTTTTTGTAGCAAATGAAAATGGTTTAGATGTTGTTTATCTGATGGATCCTAAAACTTTTAAATATCAAAAAGTAAAAGGCCTTCCTATAGGTTTGGTTGGTGGCCTTAAATTTAGCCCTGATAGTTCTCAGTTAGCAATTACATTAAATACTTCTCAGTCTCCTAGTGATACTTTTGTTCTTAATCTTAAAAAGAACAAATTAACTCATGGAAAATTAACTCGCTGGACCCACAGTGAAGTGGGTGGGTTAGATACTTCAAAATTTGCTAAACCAGAATTAATACACTTTAAAACTTTCGACAAACGTAAAATCCCTGCCTTTGTGTATAAGCCAGAGACAAAAGGTAAGCATCCTGTAATAATTTCTATTCATGGTGGCCCAGAAGGTCAATACCGCCCATCTTTTCGAAGTACTTTTCAGTTCTGGAATGATAAATTAGATGCAGTTGTGATAGCTCCCAATGTAAGAGGATCTTCCGGCTATGGAAAAGACTTTATTTCACTTGATAATGGTTATAAACGAGAGGACTCGGTAAAAGATATTGGGGCTCTTTTAGATTGGATAGAAACACAGCCAGATTTAGATAAAAACAGAGTAGCTGTTTATGGTGGAAGTTATGGTGGGTATATGGTACTTGCTAGTTCAGTGTTCTATAGTGATCGATTAAAAGCAGCAGTTGACATTGTTGGTATCTCAAATTTTGTTACATTTTTAGAAAACACAAAATCTTATCGCAGAGATCTTCGCCGAGCTGAATATGGAGATGAACGAGATCCTGATATGAGAAAATTCCTGAATAAAATTAGCCCCAATAATCATGTTGACAAAATAACTATTCCCGTATTTGTGGTACAAGGGCAAAATGATCCAAGAGTTCCAGTAACGGAAGCAGTGCAAGTGGTAAAATCTTTAAAAGAAAATGGCAATACAGTTTGGTATATGAATGCATTAAATGAAGGTCATGGTTATCGTAAAAAAGATAATAGAGATGTTTATCAACAGGCGGTAGTCTTATTCTTTAATGAGTATTTATAGACCTCATATTTTTTTAAAACTATTTATGATTACTCTATCCACATTAAATGCTAAATACATCCATGCGAGCCTCGGATTACGCTATTTATATGCCAACTTAGAAGAGCTACAATCACAAGCAAAAATATCTGAATATACCATTAACTCTCGCCCTATCGATATTGTCGAAAAACTGCTTGCAGAATCGCCAAAAATAATTGGGTTTGGTGTGTATATCTGGAATTGTGAAGAAACCTTGTCCGTAATTGCTCAAATCAAGCGTATTGATCCTCAGGTTGTCATTATTTTGGGCGGTCCGGAAATAAGTTATGAAACTGAACAGCAGTCACTATTTGAATTTGCCGACTATGTGATTACAGGAGCAGCAGATAAAAGTTTTTATCAATTGTGTAAAGATATTTTAGATGGCAAGCCACCTACTCAAAAAATTCTCAATTCTAAACCGATTGAATTAAAAGATCTTTCTTTACCTTATGATTTATATAATGAAGAAGATCTAAAGCAAAGAGTGATGTATATTGAAGCTTCGAGAGGGTGTCCTTTTAAATGTGAATTTTGTTTATCTGCTTTAGACAAAACTTCCTACCCTTTTGAGCTAGAAAGATTCTTAATCGAAATGGATAAACTACATACTCGGGGAGCCAGACATTTCAAGTTTGTTGATCGAACATTTAATCTTAAAATTAAAACGACTTTGCAGATTTTAGATTTTTTCTTAGAGAGAATGAGTGATAATTTATTTTTACATTTTGAGGTTATTCCTGATCACTTACCAGAAAGATTAAAAGATAAGTTAAGATTATTTCCAGAAGGCAGTTTACAATTTGAAGTTGGCATTCAAACTTTTAATGAAGAAGTACAAACAAATATTAGTAGAAAGCAAAATAATCAAAAATCAAAAATCAATTTAATTTGGCTAAAAGAAAACACTAATGCACATATTCATGCAGATTTAATTTTTGGTTTGCCTGGAGAATCTTTAGAAACATTCTCGGACAGTTTTGATCAACTTTATGCCTGCCGCCCCCATGAAATTCAAATGGGAATATTAAAACGATTACGAGGCAGTCCTGTTATTCGACATACTAAAATTTTTGATTTGCGTTTTAGCCCGATTCCGCCCTACTCCATACTAAGCACTAGTACAGTTGATTTTATTACTATGCAAAGAATTAATCGTTTTGCAAGATATTGGGATATGATTGGAAATTCTGGTCGTTTTTCTTGCTCACTTCCTTATATTTTAAATGACAAACCATTTGATAACTTTTTACGACTGACTGATTGGATATTTAAAAAAACTGAACAAACCCACAAAATAAATCTAAAAAGACTGTATGAGTTAGTCGCTCAAGCTTGTGAAGAATTATTTCCAAGCACTTACAGTGATCTTGTCACTAATATGGAAACCGATTATCTTCGATCAAAACTTAAAGGAGCATTCAAGCGATTAGAATTATCTAAAATAATAATAAAAGAAATAGAAATTAAAAATAAACATTCAACACGACAACAACGACACTTATAAAGAGCTTTATTTCAGATGGAACTTTGGATCTACTTCACAATTTTAGCGGCTTTTATGCAAGCGGTTAGAACAGCCGGACAAAAACAACTTTCACATGATCTAAACGCCATTGCAACAACAGCGGTTCGATTTTTATTTGCATTACCTCTAGTTTGGATTTATTTGTGGAGTGTTAAATATTATCAGCAAATTGAATATCCTGATTTAAATAACGGATTCATCAAATCAGCCTCACTCGCGGCTCTAGCCCAAGTTGTTGGAACGGCTTTTACCATTAAAGCATTTAGCTATCAAAATTTTGCAGTAGCAACTAGCTTAGTTAAGACGGAAGCAATGTTGACGGCATTGTTGAGTGTTCTAATGTTTGATGCGGTGCTATCAGGATTTGGTTGGCTTTCTGTGTTTGTAGGTGTTGTGGCAGTACTTCTATTAAGTAAAACAGATAAAAATTTAGGTGCTATTTTTAAAAGCCCAGCGTCAGCATTTGGTGTAGGAGCGGGACTTTGTTTTGCTTTGGCTACTTTGTGGATTCGGCAGGCTAGTTTGTTACTCGAGACCGATTTAATATTGAGTGCCGCTTTTACCTTAGCATTTATGGTGACTCTCCAAAGTATTTTTGTTTTAGTTTACTTAATTTATAAAGATCGAAGTCAATTGGCTGGAATAAGAAAACACTGGAAGCTGTGCTATTTTATTGGTGGTACCAGTATGTTGGGCTCGGTCGGTTGGTTTACCGCATCAAGCTTACAAAATGCAGCTTATGTAAAAGCATTGGGTCAAATAGACTTCTTTTTTACACTGCTAATTACCTTAAAAATATTCAAAGAAAGCATCAACATAAGAGAGTATTTAGGAATGTTTTTGATTGTTTTGAGCGTCTTTATTTTATTATTACTCGCTTAATTACAAATTAACCGATTGAATCCTTGCACAATTGGCGAATCTCCTTACAATTTAGCGTAACTACATAAGTATAGATACAATACCTTTAAAAAAGACATATAAGAACTGTATAATGGAGCAATTCAATGAAAAAAATTCTTTTCGTATTAATTCTGCTTTTGGCAGCATTTAAAGCACAAGCGGTTACAGAACTAGATGATATCAAATCATTTACCTTAAGAAATGGCATGAAAATAATGGTGTTAGAGGATGATTCAATCCCCAATGCTAATATGTATATTTTTTGGAAAGTCGGATCGCGTAATGAATATCCTGGAATTACAGGGCTTTCACATTTTTTCGAACATATGATGTTTAACGGAGCGAAGAAATACGGTCCAAAACAGTTTGATAGAGTGATGGAAGCTGCGGGTGGTGCAAATAACGCCTATACCAGTGAAAATATTACAGCTTATACTAATTGGTTTCCTGCAAGCTCTATGGAAATTATTTTTGAGTTAGAAGCAGATCGTATTGAACATTTATCGATTGATAAAAAAATGGTTGAAACTGAAAGAGGTGTTGTGACTTCTGAAAGAACAACAGGTTTGGAGAACTCTAATTTTAGAATGCTCTTGGAGCAGGTTAAAGGCTCTGCTTTTCGTGCTCACCCATATAGTTGGGGTGTAATTGGCCATCAGTCTGATATTGATAATTGGTCCATGGATGATTTACGGAATTATCACAAAACTTATTACGCACCAAATAATGCGGTGGTTGTGATTGCTGGTGATGTAACAGTAAAAGAAGTCAAACGCTTAGCTAAGAAGTATTTTGAACCGATAAGTGCACAACCAGCTCCAAGAAAAGTTCATACGGTAGAGCCTCCTCAAACGGGTGAGCGCAGAGTTTATGTTCAAAAAGAATCTGTGACTTCCGTCAATATTCTTATGGGGTTTCATGTACCTGAAACTCAACACAAAGATTACTACCCATTAGCTATGTTAGCTTCAATTTTAGGCGATGGCGATAGTTCACGTTTGTATCGTTCGTTAGTTGATGAAAAACAACTAGCAACTAGTGTTTTTACCTATATGCCCGATTCTTTTGATCCTAATTTATTTTATATTTATGCAACGGCTGCAAATGACGTTAATGCAAAGAATTTAGAGAAAGCGATGATAGATGAACTTAACTTGTTAATGAATGAAGGTGTTAATCAAAAAGAGTTAACCAAGGTAAAAAATCTCGCTCAAGTTGATTTTTATAGAACGCTTTCTACTATTAATGGTAAAGCGAATACTTTAGGTTCTTACGAGTTGTTTTTTGGAAGTTACAAAAAAATGTTCAGCGCGATTGATGATATGAATAAGATTGATAAGAAAGATATTAAACGAGTGGCTAATGAGTATTTGATACGTTCAAATAGAACGGTTGGTATATTAGACTCTGAAAAAGATAGTAAAGAAGGAGACAAATAAAATGAATCAACTAAAAATTATTATTTCAACATTATTTATTTTGGTTAGCCAATTTGCAACTGCAGATTTTAAAATACCTGAATATAAAAAACTGACTTTAAAGAATGGATTAACCGTTTATCTTATGGAACAACACGAAGTACCATTAGTTGATATTCGCGTTGTTACAAAAGCAGGTGCTATTAATGATGGTACTCAATATGGTTTAGCGAATCTTACTGGTGACGCGCTAAGTTTAGGAAGTGGTAAATTAAGTAAAAAGGCAATTGAAGACCTTTTTGCTTTTCATGGTGCACAATTAGGTGGCGGTGTTGGATTAGAATCGGCAAGTACTAGTCTTTCTATTGCCAGCAAAGATATTAATAAACTATTGCCTATTTTTAGAGATATCGTAACTAAACCCCTATTTAATGAAACGGAATTTAACAAACAAAAGAAACGTTATATTGATCAATTAAAGCAAAACCGAGAAAGGCCTAAAAATGTTATCGGTAGCGCATTTAATAAAATGTATTATGGTGATCATCCATATGGGAATCCGGTTGAAGGTGATGCTTCAACCGTTGAGGCGATCACTTTAAAACAAGTTAAATCTTTCTATAAGAATTTTTATTCCGCTAATAATAGTGCGTTAATTATAGTGGGTGATTTTAAAAGCAGAGAAATAATTAAAAAAATTAAGCGACTTTTTAAAGGTTGGAAATCGAATACGATTAATTCTGTTGAGTTAGATCAATTTTTACCACCGAAAGAATCTAATGTTTGGTTGATTAATAAGGATGATGCTATTGAAACGACGTTTATAATCGGTGGAACTGGGATCGCATCAAATCATCCCGATAAGGTTGCGCTACAAGTAATTAATACAATTTTAGGTGCTCGTTTTACCTCCTGGTTAAATGATGAGTTGCGTGTTAATTCCGGATTAACTTATGGTGCGAGAAGTCGTTTTAATAGCCAGTCAAAACTTGGCAACTTTGTAATTTCCACATTCACCAAAAAAGAAACAACATTCGAAGCGATTGAATTGGCGATAAAAACTTATCATAGACTTTGGAATAAAGGGATCGATAAAGAAACATTAGATTCTGCAAAAACTTACGTGAAAGGACAGTTTCCGCCTCGTTATGAGACCAGTGGGCAATTAGCTCGCCTTCTTTCTACCATGTGGTCTTTGGATCTAAACAATTCATTTATCAATGATTTCCAAAAAAATGTTGATTCACTTGATGTAGATAAAGCGAATAAAATTGCTCAATCTGTTTTTCCTAAAAATAATTTGCAATATGTATTGATTGGAAAAGCCCGTGATATTAAAGAAGAAGCAAAAGTTTACGGAAAAATAAAAGAAATAGAAATTAAGACATTTAAATTTTAAGATAAGTATGTGATCAGAGTTAGAGTGGCTTCACTTGCAATGAAAGTGAAACTTATTTTTGTTTAAATGGAATAAAAATGTCAAATAAATTTGAAAGTTTGCTATTAGAAAAAGCGTTATTAGAAAACCTTTCTAGTTTAGACTATAAAGAAATGACGCCTATTCAGGCTAAAAGTTTACCTTTAATTTTATCGGGTAAAGATGTAATTGCTCAAGGAAAAACAGGTTCAGGGAAAACGGCTGCGTTTGCACTAGGTATCTTACATAACCTTGAAGTAAAACAGTTTAGAATACAATCTTTAGTTTTGTGCCCAACGAGAGAGCTAGCTGATCAAGTTGCCAAAGAAATTAGACGATTAGCTCGTTCCATACATAATATTAAAGTGTTGACACTTTGTGGTGGTTCTCCACTAGGTCCACAAATTGGTTCATTAGAACATGGTGCACATATCATTGTTGGAACGCCAGGTCGAATTGAAGATCATTTAAATCGTAGTCGATTAAATCTCGAAAATGTTAATATGCTAGTACTAGATGAAGCAGATCGAATGTTGGAAATGGGCTTTCAATCCGCATTAGATTTGATTTTTTCATTATGTCCAACTAAACGTCAAACGCTTTTATTTAGTGCAACCTTTCCCGATGAAATTAAGCCAATTGCTAAAGCGATAATGATTGATCCATCGACGGTTAAAGTTGATTCTACTCATGACACCAATACAATCGACCAACATTTTTACCAAGTCACTGAACATTCTGAAAGATTGACAGCTATCCGTTTAATTTTGCTAAAAAATCAACCAGAGTCTAGTGTCATTTTTTGTACAACAAAAATAGAAACGCAACAAGTCGCTGATGAATTGGCGATGTTTGGGTTTAGTTGTATTGCCATTCACGGTGATTTAGATCAGAAAGAGCGTGATCAAGCATTGGTTAGATTTTCTAATAAAAGTGTTTCGATATTAGTCGCCACAGATGTTGCTGCACGTGGATTGGATATTGATAATCTGGATGCGGTTATCAACTATCAAATCTCAAGAGATCCAGAAGTTCATGTGCATCGAATTGGTAGAACGGGTCGAGCAGGTAGCAAAGGAACCGCCTACTCAGTTATTACAGAAAAAGAAGTTCATAGAATTATTAAATTAGAAGATATGATGAAACAAAGTATAAAAATGGAAGAGCTTCCAAATAGAAATATTTTAGAAAAAAAACCAATAAAACCAGAAATGACAACGCTACAAATTGATGGCGGAAAAAAACAAAAAGTAAGAGCCGGTGATATTCTCGGAGCATTAACGGCTAAAAAAAGAACAGATGATATTCAGGGCAATCAAATTGGAAAAATTCAATTATTTGATAACAGAGCATTTGTAGCGGTGCATAGAAGCATCGCTAATGATGCCCTTAACAAAATTCAAAATGGTAAATTGAAAGGTCGTTCTTTTAAAGCTCGCTGCCTTTGGGGGTAGAATTTGTTTAACAATAGATTGAGTATGATGGATGTAAGCCCTCGTTTTGAATAGCTAAAGCTCGCATCCTTGACTTCAATCAATACTCCTAAGTTAACTGTGAACTATTATTACAGCACGAACCAAAATAAGAAAATCTGGGGAATGTTATGACAACTATACGACATGGTTTAAGCATAGGAATTGAAAGAGTTGGTGAATATTTTTTCCTTTCACTCAAGGTGCAAGGTAAGTTAACGCATGCTGATTATAATAGAATTAATCCGGTGGTAGATGCTGCTTTAGAAGGCGTGTCTGAACCAATGGTTAACGTTTTTATTGATGCGTCCAAAATGGAGGGTTGGGAGCTTAGGGCTGCGTGGGATGATTTTAAATTTGGACTTAAACACAATAATGAATTTAATAAAATTGCTATCTTTGGTAATAAAAAATGGCAAAAGTATGTATCTAAGATTGGTAATTGGTTTATTTCTGGAGAAGTGCAGTTCTTTGATACTAAAGACTCTGCTTTTGTTTGGTTGACCGCTAATTAATTAGTGGGTTCTATTGGTTGATGTTGGTTGTTTAGTCCCGGTGTCAAATAAATTAGCTGAGTTGTTTTTATTGCATTAACTCTTTTAGCTCGGAATTTTTTGGCTCATGTTTGAGTAAAATCTTTAGCTCAGTAGTTGCTTTATTTAATTTACCAAAATGTACAAACAATCTAATTTGTTCAATGGATTTAGTATCAGTCCTGCCTAAAAAAATGTTCTAAGCAATCTTTCGAAGATAATACGTTTGCGATTAAGCGAATAATTAACAAAGCCCACTAAAATGAGACAAAGTATAAATATAATTGTGTACATTAAATTTGACGGAAACAAGTACAAGTATGAGATGACTCCGGCAAGAATGGATAAACCAATAAGAAATAGAACTGCCTTTTTGTCTTTTTTTACAAATGTTGACACTACGGCGAAACTCCTTTTATTAGCTAATTCTTGAGACTATTGGGTAAGTATTGTTATGGGGAATAAATCACTGTTACCCCACTCACTCCAACTGCCATCATAAACGGCAATATTCTCATATCCACATTCATCAGCTCCCAGAGCTAAAATGCTAGCAGTCACCCCAGAACCACAGCTAAAAATCAATTCTTTAATGTTGCTCTTTATTTTAGGCTTAAAAATACTTATTAATTCTTTTTTTGTCTTAAAAATACTTTCTGACATTGTCTCCGTAAATGGAATGCATTTTGAGCTTGGGATATGTCCAGCTTTTAATCCTGCTCTTGGTTCTGGTTCAATACCATTAAAACGGTGGATGGAACGTGCATCTAGGATCTGAATTTTATTGTTGTTGATTGCCGACAATACTTCTTTACTGGATTTAATCATTGAGGGGTTAAATTTAGACTCGAAGTTTCCTATCTCGATAGGTGTATTTGAATACTCTTTTGTCGTTGGTAAATCTGCCTCAATCCACTTTGGTAAACCGCCATTAAGAACATAAACTTCTTTATGACCCATTATTTTAAACATCCACCAAGCTCTTGGGGATGAAAATATTCCCATTGCATCGTAAATTACAATGATTGATTTAGTTGAAATACCGAGCTCTCTAACCGATTGTTGAAACTTCGATGGTGTAGGTAACATATGAGGTAAATCTGTATTTTGATCACAAATCTCAGTATCAAAATTAAAGCGTTTTGCTCCCAATATTTTAAGAGCGGGCGTCGGAATTGACTCACCATTTGGCTTTTTCTTCATGGTGGCATCAAGGACTACTAGATTGGAGTTCGTTAAGTTGTCACTCAACCAGTCTATGGAAACAATATTAGAGTCTGTATCTTGTGACATTTTGATCCCTTTTTTGTTCCACTTCTGAGATTAAAGTATTATATTGAATGATTCTAAATTGATTTAGTCATTATTTCTGCAACCTTCTGGCAGGCACTATTATTTTGGGATTTTAGACCTGCGATTAGACTCTCTTTATTTTTTTGATCTTTATTTTGGCTCATTTTAGATTTGCCGGAAATTTTCGCAATATCAATTCTAAAACCAACAATTGCATGAAGCATTGCATTTGTTTTCTTTTCAGGTAATTTGTCCATTGTCCAAGGCTGTTCAAATTGCTCTTCGTGTATAGCGGAAAGTCGAGTAATAATGTTTAACGTTTCTTCTTCATTTAAAGTCGTAGCCTTGCCTTCTACCTCCACAGCTTGATAATTCCAAGTGGGAACTTGATCGCTCGATAGATACCAGTTAGGAGAGATATAAGTGTGGTCACCTAAAAAGTTAATAGTAACCTTAGTCGCTTCATTCATACCTTCTAAGAGCTCATTTTTTTTTTGCTACATGGCCATACAAACACATTTCATTAGTATCTAGTTCAAAAGGGATAAAAGCCTGAATTATCCTGCCC
>CAZRPK010000099.1:0-10938 GCA_964601915.1 uncultured Kangiella sp.
AAGATTCAATCATTACAAAATTAGAAACCTTATCTGAAAGACAAGAAGAAGTCGGACACTTGTTAGGTGAGCCAGAAGTCATTTCAGATCAAAATAAATTTAGAGATTTATCAAAAGAATATTCTCAGTTAGAAGAAGTAGTTTCTTGCTTTGTAAAATATAATCAGCTAATTAAAGATCTGGATAGTGCTGAAGAAATGATGAAAGACTCTGATCCTGATATGAAAGAAATGGCTGTTGAAGATTTTAAAGAATGCAAATCGAGAATTGGACCTTTAGAAACTGAATTGCAGAGATTACTACTGCCTAAAGATCCTAATGATGGGAAAAATATATTTTTAGAAATTAGAGCGGGTACTGGCGGTGATGAAGCTGCACTTTTTTCTGGCGATTTATTTAGAATGTATAGCCGCTTTGCAGATAAAAATCGTTGGCAAGTCGAAGTAATGAGTGAAACAAAAAGTGAGCAGGGCGGTTATAAAGAAATTATTTGCTTAGTTTCCGGTGCCGATGTTTATTCCCGGCTAAAATTTGAATCCGGTGTTCATCGAGTACAGCGTGTACCAGAAACAGAATCCCAAGGACGAGTTCATACATCTGCATGTACCGTAGCAGTTATGCCAGAAGCCGATGAGTTAGATGAAATCGAACTCAATATGGGAGATATTCGAGTTGATACTTTTAGAGCATCGGGTGCGGGTGGTCAGCATGTTAATAAAACTGATTCTGCCATTCGTTTAACGCATATTCCAACGGGTATGGTTGTTGAGTGCCAAGAAGGACGCTCACAACATAAAAACAAAGCGCAAGCATTAAGCGTTTTAAAATCAAGACTACTATCTGTGCAAGAAGAAAAAGCCCATAGCGAACAAGCTGAAGAAAGAAAAAGTTTAGTAGGGAGTGGTGATCGCTCTGAAAGAATCAGAACTTACAATTTCCCTCAAGGGCGAATGACAGATCATCGAATTAATTTAACCTTATATAAATTAGATGAAATTATGCAAGGTGATTTAGCTCAACTATTAACTCCATTGAATAGTGAGTACCAAGCTGATCAATTAGCGGCATTAGCTGAAGTGAATTAATTTTGTCAGCCACTAATAAAAAAATATCGTCAGTCTTATTGGTGGGCGGAACACATGGTAATGAACTAACGGGCATTCATTTAGTTAAGCAATCAAAGAAAGAAGCACTCGGGAAAAATTATAAGAGTTTTTCATTGGACTACCTTATTGCCAACGAGTTAGCTATTAAAGCCAATCAACGTTACATTGATTTTGATCTAAATCGCTGTTTTAAATTGACCAACTTGAATGATTTAACACTAACGGGAAAAGAAAATAAGTTAGCTAAATCAATCAATCAAAAATTCGGTCCAAAAGGAAATTCGAAAACAGATTTTATTATTGACCTGCATACCAGTACCGCTAACATGCAAACGAACATCGTCATTACTCGAACCAATTTATTTCATTTGCAATTAGCATCTTATTTGAAACAAGTTTTACCCGATGTAACGATTACATCGGAAGCTGAATTAATGGAAGATCATCATTTCTTAGAGTCGATTGCTCCAAATGGTGTACTAATCGAAATCGGACCGATTCCCCAAGGCTGCATCGAATATGCATGTTACGAGAAGACTCAAAGTGCAACTCGTACATGTTTAGATTTTATAGAGCTATATAATTCTGATTCACTGCCTAGTTTCCCCGATGCACTAAATACACAAAGTTATCATTCCAAGATCTACTTTCCCACTGACGATAATGGCGATATATGCGCGAGTGTTCACCCTTCATTGATAGGCAAGGCTTATCCAAAATTAAATAAAGGTGATCCCATTTTTAGAAGTTTCGATGGAACAGATATTTTATATGAAGGTGATGCAACATTTTTGGCTTTTATTAACGAAGCTGCTTATTATGATAAAAAAATTGCAATGTGTTTATGTAATCCAATGACATTCTCGTTAAATACTGTAATCAAATAAAAATGAAGGTAAAAGATGCTATTCAGTTCGTAATCTCTTCAATTGAAAGTGATGAGGCAGAAGTCGATGCGCGATATCTTTTAAGTTTTGTTCTCAATAAAAATTTCACCTGGCTCAAAACTTGGCCAGATAAAATATTAGCAAACGTTCAGATTGAAACGCTCACACGATTGATTGAAAGACGAAAGAAAGGCGAACCAATAGCCTACATTACAGGTATGAAAGATTTTTGGACTCTTTCATTAAAGACTAACCCATCCACACTTATTCCAAGACCCGAAACTGAGTTGTTAGTAGAAAGTGCATTGGGATTTTTAGAAAATAAAGATGATGCAAAAATACTCGACTTAGGCACTGGTACTGGAGCAATTGGTTTAGCCATTGCTTCTGAAAAACCAAATAGTCAGATTGTTGCAAGTGATTTCCACATAGGCGCTGTCGAACTTGCTAAGAAAAATGCCCAGTTAAATAATATAGATAATATTGAAATCCTATTAAGTAATTGGTTTTCAAATATTACGGCAAGAGAATTTGATTTGATTGTTTCCAATCCGCCCTATGTTGAAGCGGACGATCCGCATTTGCAGCAAGGCGATCTTGTATTTGAGCCGGATACAGCTTTGATTGCTTTGGATAATGGACTATCAGATATTAAAATTATTGTTGCACAGTCAAAACAATTTTTATTAGACGGTGGTGCGTTGATGATTGAGCATGGGTTTGAACAAGGAAAAGACGTTCGTGATATCTATCTAAAGAATGGATTTAGAGATGTGAAAACTATAAAAGACTGGTCTAGTCTAGATCGTATAACAATGGGAATATCCTTGCGTTAAGTTGAGATCGGGTCTAATATATGCATATTAGTATGCATAATTTAGATGCATGCGTTGAGTGTAAAGATTCAGTAAAGCGTAAAAGTAAGTGTATTACTAAATCCTAGTTAGAGGAGTGGCTAAATGAGAACAACAATAAATATAGATAACGAAATTTTAAACAAAGCCTCATTGCTTACGGGAGTTAAAGAGAAAACACAACTTGTTCGTCTTGGGTTGGAAGCGTTAATCTTAAAGGAAAATAGTAAGCGTTTAGCGGCATTAGGTGGTTCTGAAATGGATATTTCTAGTTCAGTTAGAAGACGTTGAGATTATATAAATAATGGTTCTTGTAGATACATCCGTTTGGGTTAATCATTTACGTCAGAGTGAACCTATCTTACAAAAGCTTCTATTAAGTGGTGATGTATATTGCCATCCTTTTATAATAGGTGAATTAGCCTGTGGAAGTATTAAAAATCGAAAAGAAATTATTTCCTTATTACAGTCTTTGCCTTCGACAAAAACTATAGATGATAGTGAGTTTTTGTATTTTATTGAACAAAACAAAATTTATTCAAAAGGTATCGGTTATGTTGATATTCATTTATTAGCATCAACAAAATTGGAATATATAAAACTGTGGACAGATGATAAAAGACTTAAGAACATTGCCAACGATCTTGATCTTTCTTATACCTGTTAGTGGTTTGAGTTAGGTCGCTTATTTGAATCAAGAAGATATTGCATGCTAACTGATAACCAACTTCTTAAATATTCTCGACAAATCATGTTGCCTCAAATTGACATTGCAGGGCAAGAAAAACTCAACAATGCACATGTTGTAATAGTTGGACTTGGTGGGCTAGGTTCACCTGTTGCAATGTATTTAGCAACCGCAGGAATCGGGAAGTTAACCTTGGTTGATGACGATCAAGTTGAACAATCCAATTTACAACGTCAAATCATTCATACCGAAAGTTCAATTGGAAAAAATAAAGTAATTTCTGCGAAGGAAGCTATCAAAGCGCTTAATTCTGATTGTTCCGTTAATACAATTGATAAGAGACTGAATGAAAATGAATTCGAACAATTATTAAGTGATGCGAATGTTTTAGTTGATTGTTGTGATAATTTTGAAACCCGCTTTTTATTAAATAGAGTTTGTTTCAAAACTAAAATGCCATTGGTATCTGGTTCAGCAATTCGATGGGAAGGGCAGTTAACCACTTTTACAATGAAAGACAATACTCCCTGTTACCAATGTCTTTATGACGATAGTAGTACTACCGATCAAACCTGTTCGCAAAATGGTGTTGTAGGGCCTGCGGTTGGAATTATTGGTAGTATGCAAGTATTAGAAACGGTTAAAGTCATTACTGGCGCAGGAAAGCTCAGTGTTGGTGAACTGACTCTGTTTGATGGTCTTGATATGTCCTTTCGTAAAATTAAATATGTAAAAAAAACTGAGTGTCCTGTTTGTAACCCACTTATCGACTGTACGGATCTTTAACTCTTTTGGTCAAACGGTTGCATAACTTTCAGCTAAATACTCTATGATTCCCATTGAGTCCTAAACCGTTATTAAAAGTTCCTTCATTAATACTCACGGATGTAATGACCATGAATAACACTAACTGGTATTAGGACAGTCGCTAGTGATTGGAATTATAGTTACGTTGCTTTTTCTTGTTACGATTTTTAGTAGAAAATAATTTTATTACGAGTAGTTTTTTTGAAAGGTGACTAAAAAATAGTCGTTTATTTGTTATCGACTATCTTTCATTAATAAATCTAACTTTATTTGCGCCCGTTTTTGACTTTTTAAGTCGATTACTTCAATCATTTCACATTCATCTCTAATCATTTCAGAAACAAGGCTAGGGTAGTGACGGCAATCTTCCGGTCTATTTAAGTAAATACTACAGGTATATTTATTTGGGATTGAAGAGCTTGTTTTTGGTGCTAGCATAAGAAAGGGACATCTTTTAAGCCTAGAACCTGTTTCAGGATTAAACCATATTTCATTGTTTTTAACGAACTTGAATAGGTTGGGTTGGTATATCTCCCATAGGTCAATTTCTTCTTTTGTTGCAGAGAGATCGCTACCTCCATATTTAATACAACATTTACCACATTGATTGCAATCTTTCATAATTTGTTAATTAGTAGAGCGTATAGAATGTTATTCTAGCATTAATGTTACTTTCAGATTATCTTCTGTTGTGTATTAATAAATTAGTTTTCCTATAACCAACAGTAGATTTAACTAAGAATTACAAGTTAAATAGATTATCGCGCAACAGCATCAATCACTTGAACCATTCCACAAGTATTTTTTGTTTTTAATAAGTAATCAGGTTTTTCAAATTGATTGATATTATTCAATGCCACTCTATCACCAACCCTAACTTGTGACGGTTTAAAGTTAACAGGGTATGCGGTTGCTTGATTTCCAAATGCTTTAATCACCTGAACTAACCCTATTGGAAAGTTAGATATTTGGTTTCTATTTTCTTGATGAATGGATAAGTTATCTCCTACATTGAAAGGTGTATTTGAAGATTTAATAAAAAACGCGCCACCATTTATTTTTTCTACTGTTGCAAATTTATTTTTACTTCTTAAATATCGTAGAGCCTCAACAATAAGAAAGTTATTAGCAGCAATAAAGGCTTGGGCTGGTAATGCTTTAACGTATTGTGAAAGGTTTTTACTATTATTAGCATAAGGTGAAAGGGGCTGTGGTGTTAGATTAATATCACATTGAGTCAATTGAGTAGATATGCTTTTAGACCATGGAGGCGTCGGCTTGTTGGATGATGTTATTTTTAAAGTTAACTTAACCTTACTTGATTTTTCGGTTTCTAACCATCGATCAACCTCATCTTTATATTCTTGCCAAATACTATCGTCCGGTGCGTAGTGATGTGGTAATTGATACTGTTCAAGAATAAATTGAAATTGATAGTCTCCAGTAGATTGACTTTCTAACATAAATTGACGGCTCGACTGAAGTAAACTACTTGATAACAAGTCTATCTCAATTGGGATCTTTCCATGATTAAAGTACTCGGTATTTTCCGAACGTTTTTCTATTGGAATACCTGAAAAATTTTGAAGAGGCAACAGATTAATGCTGATAATTTGGTCGTTTGTACTATTCCATTTTATATGAGTATAGCTAGCAGCATTTTGGTAGGCGATGTTAGATTGATGGTTAGCTGATGCATTTGTTAAATTGGAAGTAAACGTCAAAAAAGTAAGAACTAAGTAAATATTGGTATTTTTGGGAGGATTTAGCATGGTCTTTAAGCAAGCATAGTGAATAATAGTTACTTAAGTTATCGGTTATAAAGAAGCCATCTTTACTTTTTACTTAGTTTTCTTATTTAACGGTTAAAATCTAAGGGTTAATTTTTTGCGTCTTTCTATCACCAGTTTTTGCATTGGGTCTAGCTTGGGAGTATTGCTCTTCAATATTTTTATTTTTTTATTTTTTAATAATTCAACGAGTTCTTTTTTTGTAGGTTCCGCCACTTTATTTCCGTTGGAGTCAGCAAAAATGTAGCGCTGTGTTGTTCTCGATATTAACATTAAAGAAGCTTCAACCCATCGATTTGGTGCTTTTAACACTGCAACTGAAGAGCCAGGGCCTAAACTCTTAATATCACCTTTCAGTTTAAACCGCCGTCTTGCTTCAACCTGTTCAAGTTCAACGACTTTATTTTCTGTTATCCGTTCATGTTCAAGTTGTTTTTGATGTTTCTCTTTTTGCTTAGTGATGAGTTTTTTATCTTCTTGTCTTTTTGTTTCTTCTTTTTCTTGTTTATCTTTTCGATGTTTTGCCATTCGCCGCATAACCGCAAATCTTGCTCTTTCTTCTGCTTGTCGTTGTTGTTTTTCGTTAATAATTTCTTGTTGTTTAAACTGTAAGTATTCTGATTCAAGAGTCTCTAATTTAGTAGTTAATTCTCTAGTGACAGAACGAATAGCATGAGGATACCCGATTTCTTCATCTAATAAGGTGGGAGTCAATGTATCTAATAGTTTAATTTTATCTTCGAATTCAATAGTAGAGACTAATTCACCGGAAAGATTAGAAAAATACAATTTTTTTGTTAATTTATTAACCATAAAAAGTCGATTCCTGGATTTAATGCCATTAACATTGAGAAAATACCAACCGTTTTCTTCTAAGCTTTCTATATCAAAACAGGAAATATCAGGTTCTTCAGTTTGATACCAATGAAGTGTTTCATCTTTTTCATAATCTTCATCGGCAAAGATATCTGCGCAAATCATCATATCTAATTGAACTCTTTTCCCTTCTAATTTTTTACGATGAAGTTCTTCCGCCTCTAAGTAAAATGAGTTTACGTACTCATTGGTGCTGTTTTTATCATCAAATAGGGTGTATATCCTTTTCATAGTATCGGGCACATCAGCTTCAAAGCGTTTGTTATAGTTTGGATCGCCGTAGGGGCAAGTTAAACTCCATGACATAGTATCCATATCCGTCAACAGTTGTTGGCATTGTTTACTGTGTGTTCCAAATTGCAAAATAATTTTGTGCAAAACAATTGAAAGTTGGTTCTCAAAGAAATCAAGTAGAAATATGGGAATTTCATCACCTTCAATTTTCGATTTAATTAGCTGAGAGGTAAATTGATCGGCTTCTATTTGGCGAGAACTTTTTTCTATTTTTGCTAATATCTTACTGGTATTAATATTTAATTTTTCTTCAAATCTTGTCAGGTATTCATCTAATTTTATATTAGCATTGGCAAATGTTTTTATATTTACTGATTCTTTAGAGGCCAATCTATCTGTCAAAAGTTCTATTGCGTGCACAAAAAAATTAGCGAGCTTTCCAGAACTTTGATCAAAATGGTAACCAATACTTACTAGCTTTTCTAAAAATAATACCGCGTGGTGTTTATGGTTATCTAAAAAGCTTAAATCATCTAGTGCTAATCGAGTAAAAGCGAGTTGCAGGCTATTTAATATATGATAAAAACGAGGGTCAAATTGGGTGCTGACTCTCAGGTAGTTAAATAACATTTCGACAACTTGCAGCGCATTTTTTTCATAGGCTGCGATTGGACGTTTTGTAATCTCTGATAATTCGTTGAGCATAAATAATACAGAAAACTCGGGCGACTTATTTTCAATGATTTTATTTGCTAAGCACGACAAAGCCTTATTTAGCTCTTTAGGGCTAATTAAATCCTTGCGCCAATCTGAACTTCTTGGTTCATAAAAGATTTTTTCTTCTAGGCGCCTGTTTTGTTTGAGTATATTTCTAAGCTTCTTAGGCATGTATTTTCTTCCTTCAATAAGTCTTTTAAATATAGCTGTTTAATGTAAATTTTCAACTTTTTCACTATAGAATTTGTGGTTGTTGAGTAAAAAATTCGCTGAATGTGAACTAGGTCAATGCACCGTGTTTATTAGGTTAGATTATTATTTTTGTTTCAATGGTCTAATCAGTGATAGTAAAGTTTTGATTCACAGATAAAAGCGGTTAGAATAGCCAAAATGCATGAAGAGTTTGAACATCAGTATTATTGACTCGTATAGGGTATAAGGTTGTTGACTCACGTAGTATGTAAGTCGTTTTAACAGAACAGAGATTTGATGAAAATATGAATTTTTTAGAATTTGAAAGACCCATCGCGGAAATGGAAGCTCAAATTGAAGAGCTTCGTTTAATGGGTGATGACAGTGAAATCAATATTAGTGAAGAAATTGAACGATTACAGAATAAATCTAAAGAATTAACCGAGCAAATTTTTTCTAAATTAGATGCTTGGCAAATTGCACAATTAGCAAGACACCCTTCAAGACCTTATACGAACGACTATATTAATTTAATTTTTACTGATTATAATGAGTTAGCAGGTGATCGTGCTTTTGCTAATGATTTGGCGATTATTGGTGGTCCCGCAAGGCTTAATGGTGAACCTGTGATGATTATTGGTCATCAAAAAGGCAGAGATACCAAAGAAAAAGTGATAAGAAATTTCGGAATGCCCCGTCCAGAAGGTTACCGTAAAGCCTTAAGGTTGATGGAAATGGCGCAAAAATTTAATTGGCCAATTATCACTTTTATTGATACGCCAGGAGCTTATCCCGGCGTAGGAGCTGAAGAGCGTGGACAAAGTGAAGCGATTGCTCGGAATTTACGAGAAATGTCCCAGTTAACCGTGCCGATTGTATGTACAGTCATTGGTGAAGGCGGATCTGGTGGCGCTTTAGCCATCGGTGTAGGTGATAGAGTTAATATGTTGCAAAATAGCACTTATTCGGTTATCTCGCCTGAAGGTTGTGCATCTATTCTTTGGAAGAGCGCTGATAAAGCAAAAGATGCCGCTAAAGCAATGGGTATTACTGCAAGGCGTCTTAAAAAGCTCGATTTGATTGATTCAATTATTGATGAGCCCCAGGGTGGTGCGCACAAAAACTATTCAGCTATGGCTGCAAGCTTAAAAAAACAAATTGTTACCGATTTAGACAATCTAAAGAATCTTAGTAAACAAGAATTGCTCGATAATCGATATGAACGATTGATGTCTTTTGGTGTACAAGAAGGCTGGTAGTTCTATTACTAGTTAACAAGTTCAAACCATAAATTGATAGGAGGATTGGTGCATAAAATTGAGTCCTCCATTTTAGATTGTTACCATAAATACAAATCTAATCTAGAAAATTTAAACCAACAAGTTCAAACATTATTTATAGCTTACAGCGGTGGACTAGATTCCACCGTGTTATTATTCGCTAGCCAACAACTGTTTAACAAAAAGCTAATTCCTAAAATAGGAGCATTGCACGTTAATCATGGGTTAGAGTCTGAAGCAAATAATTGGCAAATCCATTGCCAATTGGTTTGCGATACACATTCAATTGAGTTCACTAGTAAAGAGTTAAAGCTATTATCTTCTGGCAAAAAAAGCAGTGAGAATATAGCTAGAAATGCCCGCTATAACTTTTTTGAATCGCACCTAGAACAAAACAGCCTTATGGCTTTCGCACATCATCAAAATGACCAAGTCGAAACCCTATTATTTCGGCTCTTTCGTGGTACTGGTATTTCTGGTGCAGGAGCTATTCCAGAGTCTAGGAAACTAGGCGTTGGAAAACTTATCCGACCTTTTCTTAATATTAGTAAAGATGAATTATTGACTTATGCAAATAAAAATCATTTAACATGGATTGAAGACTCAAGTAATTTTGAGAATGAATATTCTCGAAATATTATTAGAAATACAATTTTGCCTCTAATTAAAAAATCTTGGCCAAAGGTGACCGATACATTAAATAGTTTTACTCATATTGCTCGTGAACAAAATGAAATTCTTTTAGAGGTCGCCAGCAATGATTTATTATCTATTTCATCTGATAACAATAACCAGATAAATATATCTTTATTTATTAAACTGTCTAAAGCGAGACAAAAAAACCTTCTTCACTATTGGATATCCAGTAATTTAAAAAACAATAGCTCAAAGAATAACTATTCAAGGGCAACTAACCAAGAGATAGTAGAGCTTTTAAAGCAATTAAAAAAATATTTTAATGAAGGTTTTTCTGAATGTTCAAAGGCGTTTAAACTAAATGTAAAGCTGGGTGATTGGCGGATTAGATTTTATGATAATAAATTATGGTTATGTGACAGTTGTGAACCAATTAAATTAGAAAAAAATATTTTATGGAATAATATTTCACAGCCGATTGAAATTTTTTATCAGCAAGAAATAATGCCAATAAAACTAAGAAATAGTGAGAGTGAACTTTCTATACGCAGGCCTGTTGATGACGAGGTGGTAACTATTCGTCCAAGAGTTGGAGGTGAAAGAGTCAAGCCTCAATATCGTGATAAATCCTGTGATTTAAAAAAAATATATCAAGAACTAAATATTCCACATTGGGAAAGGGAGTGGTTGCCGATCATTTATTACAATGATCAAATCGCTTGTGTTCCAGGGGTGTTTGTTAATAAAGATTTAAGTACTAAATCAACTAATACGGTAATTAAATATATCCTGAATAACAATAACAATAACAATAGAAATAGAAATAGAAATAGAAATAAATTATGAAAAAAATACAAAATTATATCAATGG
>CAZRPK010000100.1:0-10800 GCA_964601915.1 uncultured Kangiella sp.
ATTATCTATCCAGCTCGGGGGCAAGCCACCCGAGATTTACGCTATGCGGTTAAATTAGAAGACACCATTTAAAAGCTAGGTGTCTATGCCCAGACGTTCACCTTTAAGATATGAATAGGGTTTCTTATAGCCATAAAAAAACTAGCTAAAAAGCTAGTTTTTTTATGGCAAACTATATGGTATTAAAGTTTTGCTGCATTTTTCTTTTGGGTTTTAGCATATCCAGTCCACTGAGCGGAACGCTTGCGCCACTTTTTGTATTTTGTTGCTTTTCCAAGATGAGTTATCGCTCGGTTATATTGCTTAAGCCCTAGATAAGCTAGTCCTTTTCTATAATGAACTTTACCTTCATCTTTCACACCTTTTTTGATCGCAATATTAAGCTTAATTATCGCCTTTTTAAATTGTTCATCATCCGCTAAAAGTTCACCTTGTTTTAACTCATTTTCGCCATCATCAGATTGTTTACCTGCACGACCATAAGCTAAAACTGCTTTATCAATTTCTTGAGATATATGAAAGTTAGCACCAATATTCTTCCAATTCTTTTCGTTATCCTCAACGATTTTTTTGTCTATTCCTTCTTTCAATATTTGTGCTGTTCGGAGGGGAATTTCACTCCAAGCAAAAATGACAGATAATTGTTTATAGTCGCTTGCTTTTTCCATCATACCTTGAATATAAAACATTTCCATAACCGCAAGCGCATCCGAGGTCTTGTCTTGTTGGATATAAATTGAAGAAAGGTTTCGCCAACTTCCTTTATCTTCAGGGAAATATTTAATCAATTGAATTAAAAGTGCTTGCGCACCATCAAAGTCCTTCTGATTAAAGTGACCTTGAAGCATTAATTGAAATGCATTTTTAATAGGTTTTGGCGCAACTTTTGCTGCCCAATATGCAGGGCAAACGAATTTCTTTGCTCCAGTATCTTCTAAAATTGCGGCATAAATTAGATAAACCTCATGATTGTCAACTTTAGAGTTTTTCATCCACCGTTCTAACAAGTTTAATGCGTCAGCTTTTTTATCTGCACTAAATAACATTCTAGCTACATTTTGAGTTAGATCTTGCATATCTTTATGTTGCAAGTAGCCTTTACCCAAATCCAAAGCCATACTGAAGTACTTCATAGCACCATCAGTTTTACTCTGTTGTGCATAAAGATAACCAATGTAACGAGCGGTAATTGCTTTAACATTTTGATCTTTAGATGAATCTAAGAGTTTAATGAATAAGGCTAATGCTTCATCATATTTTTCTTCGGCCATTTTTTCTAACGCTCGATTAATTCTCTTACTTGAGCGTTCACTTAAACCTCTAATAGGGACTTTAGGAAGCTTCAAATTTTTATTAATCAGTGGCTTACAATTTTTTGTTAATTTAGTGATAGGCACAATTATTTCTATTTTTGGTGCCTTCTTTTTTTCTTCTGCAGATGAAACAACCAGTGAACTAGTTGCAAATACAAAGGCAGAAGCATAAAACAAAGATTTTGATAATTTTTTTAGTGTCATCTTTTATAGTCCTATAAAATCGATTTTTTCGCTCAAAATAGCATCAAGCGCTTTTTTATTTCGATTATTCGCCCAATTTAAATTCCATAGTGTAAATCATACCTTTTTGCTCAACAGCCTTACCGTCGATAATTTGAGGCTTAAATTTCCACTTATAAATAGCCCGTCTTGCAACACGTTCAAATACACGTCTTGGATTTGCATCCAACAACTCAACATCGGTTGGTGTGCCATCAGGTTGAATAGTGAATTTAAATTTCACCCAACCTTCGATACCTTCCATCGAAGCTTGTCTTGGGTATCGAGGCTGTATAACAACCATCGGAATAGCTTCACCATCTCCCATATTTCCACCACCTGGTGATCCCAAATACATCCCACTGCCAGCAACGGCTACATCAATTCTTTCCATATTGATATTCAAATTATTTAACTTTGGTTTTTCCACTTTAGCAATTCTTCGCGTTTTCGGTGGTGGTGGTTTTTTAGGTGGTTCTTGTTTTTTAGGTAACTTACGTTGTAGTAAATTAATATCATCATCAGGTTCAACCATACTGATCTGAATTGAAATTCGACCTGGGTCTATAGGTGGCCTCACATCTGCTTTAATAAGGTAGGCCATCAGAACAAACAAACTGAACGTAATACCACTTCCTACCACTAATCCTATTAATATTCTTTGCATATTATTGCTCCGCTGCGACAGATATGTTTTTAACACCAGCGGCTTTAGCTGCATCTAGAACGTTTAGTAAAGATTCAGCTGCTGCACGACTATCCGCTTGAACTACGATAGTGCTCTCTGGATTCTCTAATAACATATCTTCTAATAGTGCTTTAACCGCATCTTTGTCCACTTTATTTTTAAGCATATAAATATCACCACGATTATCGATACCAATAAATATATTTGCTTTGGGTCTTTTAGTCGACGTTTCAGCTGTCGGTTTATCAACGGTGATTCCTGATTCTTTGACAAACGAAGCCGTTACGATAAAGAAAATTAGCATAATGAAAACGATGTCTAACATCGGTGTCATATCAATCTGCGCTTCATCCTGCGCTGGTCTAGCTTTTCTTTTTGCCATAATTTTTATTCCTAAGATCTAGTTAATAAGACCTAGTTATAAGATCTTGTTCAATCCAAAAACATGCTTAACCTGACGAAATCAATATCCCACAGGTTAATCATTTTAGTTTTCAAATTTATAGATTTTAATCAGGGGAAAGAAGTGTATCCCCCCTAATTAGATTCTTATTATTTAGTGGTGAGGCATATGATCCGCAAGTTCATGAGCTCGAACGTTAGCTGAGTATTCCAACCTAGCACTAACAAATAGCCCAGAAAGTGCTGCAACCATCCCTGCCATAGTCGGTACAGTTGCTTGTGAAATACCTGCGGCTAATAATCTAGCGCTTCCTGTTCCGGCTAACGCCATCAACTCAAAGACACTTACCATGCCAGTTACTGTTCCCAATAACCCAATCATAGGACAAATAGTCACAACTGTTTTTATGACTAAGAGTTTGGAATTAAGCTTCTGAGTCATTTGAGAGATCCATGCCTCTCTAATCCGATGAGCTTTCCAAGAAGTAGTGTCTTCGCGAGCATCCCACTGAGCGATCATTAACCTCGCTTCTCGTGGGTATGTCTGACTAAAGTACCACATTCTCTCTATAATTAGTGTCCACATAACAACCAACGCAGCAGCGATAAACCATAAAACATTACCACCAATATCGATAAATTTGGAGACTGTATCAAATAGTTCGTCTAGAAATAGCATAGTCTATGCTCCAGCTTCTTCTTCATGCTGTGCAATAAGACCAGTACTTTGCTCTTCCAACATATGGTTAAGGCCTTTAGCCATACCTGAAACAACTGCATGAAGCAGAATAAGTGGCAATGCAGCGACAATACCTAGTACCGTAGTAATAAGTGCAGATGAAATACCGCCTGCCATTACTTTAGGGTCACCAGCACCATATAATGTGATGCTTTGGAACGTGTCAATCATACCGGTAACTGTTCCTAATAGACCCATCAATGGTGAAACGGCCGCAAATACTTTAATAATCGTTACACCACGTTCTATTCTAGGTGTCTCTTTCAGTACAGCTTCATCTAATTTAAGTTCTAGATTTTCTGTATCGCTATCCTTGTTTGCTAAGTAAACAGCCATGATACGCCCTAATGGGTTATTACCTGGAGTACTAGACTTAGCTTGTGCATTCATTTTGGTTTTTAACGATGTTAAAACGATCAGTCTTTCTAAAACAACTAATAGACCAAAAAATAATACAACACCGATAGCAATACCAACTACGCCTGCGTACTTTTTGACACGCTCAGGCCATGATTCACGTTGAACTTCAATCGTCAAAATACTTCCTCTTGAGGGGTCAATCGCTAATCTTGCCACACCAGTAGAAGCGGATTGATAAGGTTCAATGGTATCAACAAAAGATCCTTTAGGCTGGCTTAAAAGTTGATTAATGTCTTGAGAGTCAGAATTAAATACTAAGTATTCTTCATTTGATACTAAGTTAAAGCCACCAATACGCACAATGGTTCGCTTTTCCTTTCTTCCTTCTCTATTAACAATTTCTGTCGTAAATTTCACAACATTTGCTTGCTCAGTCATTTCATTTTGAATTTCTACCCAAAGTTTACGAATCGCTGGTATTTCAGGAAATACTTTTGACTGAGCTAACTCTTCTAAAAATTGATGACGATTAGGAAATTGAGCCGTTACGACGGAACGTTGGAAGCGTGCAGCAGAATCACCAGCGACTTGACGAACAACTCCGACCATTTCACCTAATGAACCAGCTTTAAGCAACTTAGCAGCTTCTAATTCTGCCAATTTCTTTTCATTAACATCATATTGAGCTTTAAGACGCTTAGTTCTATCCTCTTCACGTTTCTGTTCCGCTTTCGCTTGACTCAAAAGACTTCTTTGTCGATTACGTGCATTTCTAAATTCAGACACGCGCTTTTTATTTAAGCTAGATTGACGAATTTTGTCAGCTTTAACCAGTTTTAGTAATTCAGCTAAGGTATCTGCAGCCGGAACAGCAATTGCCCCTGTATCCTTTTTAGGTGCTTCTTCAGCTTGCAATGTTACAAATGAACAACTCAGTGCAATCAGTGCAACTAATCCAGTTTTGGCTATTATTTTATTAATTCTCATTATTCAGCCCTCTTCGCTGCAGGGATTGGAAGTTCGATAAGGTTCATCGTTGCTTGCTTATTTGCCATTTTAATACCATGTTCTATGGAACGAATGTAATCACTATCCAAAGATTCGTAATTTCCAGTCGCTATATTATAAAAACCAGCATTATTTCCATCAAGCGTTAAATAAACAAGTGCAACACGACCGACTTGTAAAAAGTCAACTCTTACTTCTTCTCCTCTCATATTAACAACACCTTGATAAGCATCGATACTTTCACCGTATCCGATTTCTGCTTGGTATGCTTCTAAAATCTTTCTATATTTTTCCGAGTTTGGAATATCCGCACGAATCATATAATTCTTTAATTTGTTAACCCTTTCTGTACGATCTTCTAGCTTAAAAGGAATATCAAGCTGAATGAACTTATCGATTGATGCAATCATTTCATTCATTAATGGAATCGCACCGCGTTCTGTGGCATCAATAGTCGCCATTTCACGAGTAATAGATGCCATCTCTTTTTCTTGAGACTTTATAAGTAATTCTAATTGATTGTTATAAATACGAAGACTATCAATCAATTGTAGTGTCGCTTTATAGTCTGTATTTAAGTCAAGCGTTTGATCGGCAAAACGATCAACACTACCTTGAGCTTTAACTGTGCCTTTATTGATTTGTTTTTCAATAGTGACTGATGATTCAAAAGGTCCTGCAATAGCTGCATTCCCTACCATAAATAAGGCAAAAAGCGAGAACGCTGACGCCTTAATTAGATTTATTTTATTGCGATTTAACATGTGGATTCCTAATTGTTATTTTTTAGGGTTGAATTAAAACTATTTATCTTACAAATAACCATCAAAATTTACTAATTCGGTCACTCATAAGTCGAAGCTCTTAGATGGCAAGTGCTCTTACTCTTATCTAACTGCTTGAAATTATTCTTTTTTTCCAAGTTCCAACAAAATAGCCCGCCGGAATTGTTTTGTTACAAAGTGCATTACAAGCTTACAATTGCACTATGACTCGACTATAAACATAATTTTTTGTTGAGTCAAACGTAAAACCTTAGATTCTATGGTTTTGGTTGCTAAAATAAGCTTGCTCTACAAATGTAACATGGTAAGAGGTAAATTTCCTTATATTGATCACTCCAGTATCAAAAATTAAATACTGTCCTTTGATACCTAATAATGTGCCTTCAACTAATGGATTTTTGTCAAAATTATGCGATTTAATCTTAGCTGGGAATTCTAAAACAGGATAATTGATACTGACAACTTCGGAATTTAACGCTTCAATATCAGGTTGATTTGATGTATTTTGCTCTGTTTGATCTTTATTATAGGTTTCTATAACTTTATCAATGCTACTGCTTAGTTGAGATTTAAGTTTACTCGCTTCTAAATGTAAATCACGATCGGGTTGATTCTCCTTTAACATTGTTCGCCAGTTAGTTTTATCGGCAATTAAATCTTTAAATGCCATTTCCACCATTCCAGACTGCTGTCTTGTTGCAACTTTATAAATAATGGTTGCTTGAGTCGCTCCCTGATCAATCCAACGTATGGGTATTTGAGTATGGCGAGTAATTCCTACTTTTAAACCTGATGTATTTGATAAATATACATAGTGCGGGACGAAACAGTTACTCTTACCCCAATCAGGTTCTCTACATGTACCTAAATGATAGTGGCATGTTTCAGGTTTCATAATACACATATCACATTGAGCTAATTTCCTCATACAGGGAAAACAATAACCTTGAGAAAAGCTTTTGTTTATCTTTTTCCCACAATAACTACAATTTATTTGTCCATTAAATTCAAGTTGAAAGGTTTTACCGATATAGGGATTAAGGAATACTTCTTGATCTCCTAGCGGAAGATAATAATTAACATTAGCGCTAGAAACCGAGTTTGGTTCTTCTGAGTTGGTTAACTCTACGCGCATTTTTTTCAGTTTTCCGGTTAGCATTATTTTCCTTATTATTTGAATATTATACAAAACAGATATCTATCATGCCTATTTTTTTTACAAAAATCACAGTTAAAAATTGCTTTCATCTTTTATTTGCGCGGTGCAAGGATCTAGATACAAAAAGTAAGGATGAAAAAATAATGAGCACTGCAGATACTCTTAAATTTTGACTTTTTAGTAATTCGGATCAAAAAGAAAGATATAGAAAATGCTGGCGTTACTTGGGAATTTTTTGAGTCGTTATATATTGAAAGTTATTTTTCGTTGTTAATAAAAATAGTCTTTTCAGGCACTGATTTCCAACGATAATAAATTTTTGACTCCTCTGCTTCATCACAAGAACCACATCCACTTCCACACATTCCATCAGTATCAATCTTTTGAATTCTACCTTTCTTATCCCATTGTTCGAGTAAACCCAGCATCAATATTTCGCTCACATGAAAATGTCGAGAAAGATCCATAAGCGAAACTTGTTCTCTTTCTATCAACAATCTTTTAATTTCGATCAACAAGTAACAACCGCCCCTCTATCTACACTAGAATTTAATTTTTTCCCACGATATTTAAGGTAAAAAATATTAATGATATGTAATGCTAAAAAGGAAATAATCCAAGCACTTGCAGAATATGGCGCATTGGAAAACTGACCAAATTGATAAACTATAGTTGATATACTATAAGCTAAAAAAGTTGTCCACAAAACAGAAAAAATAGTCCATCGCGCTCCAGTTTCTTTGAAAATTGCACCCACTGCCGAAACACACGGGGCATATAATAATATAAACAAAAGGTAACTGAAGGCACCTAATGTACCATCAAATGAATTCTTAATCACATCAAATAATCCGATGTTAATTTTTTGTTCATCTGCAATCGCTTGCCTATCGCTTACATCAACGTTTATGCCTAATGGATCTATCCAAGCATTAGCTATTTTAGAAAAATTATCAGGAACAGTCTGAACTGCAGCCGCGAGTTCTTTTTGCAAATCAAAGACTGGCTTAGTGTCTACAACATCTACCTGAGACATATAAAGAGAATTGATTGTCGCAACAACGACTTCTTTTGCAAAAAGCCCGGTGAAAAGCCCAACGGTTGCAGGCCAATTTTCTTCTTTTATACCTAGAGGTTTAAATGCTGGAGTGATTGACTTGCCAATGTTAGTCAATACCGATTTTTCTTTATTTTCATTCCCAAAACTAAAGTCTGTTCCTAAAGAATTTAGAAAGCTTAAAATTACAACAACAACAACAATCATTTTACCTGCTCCCAAAACAAAGGACATCAATTTTTCCCAAGTTTTGGTTAGAACATTTCTAAGTCGTGGAATATGGTACGGAGGTAACTCCATAACAAAAGGTGTGTTTTCACCCGCCAAAATCGTTTTTTTAAGTAAAAAACCAGTCAATATTGCAATCGCTATACCGATTAAATAAAGAGCAAAAATTAAATTTTGAGCATTGTCTGGAAAAAATATTGCTGCAAATAAAATGTAAACAGGTAACCTTGCTCCACAAGAAATAAAAGGACTCATCATCACAGTCATAATTCTATCTTTTTCATACTCTAAAGAGCGAGTTGCATAAATTGCGGGAACGGTACAACCTAAACCAACCATCAGTGGAATAAATGATTTGCCAGGCAATCCGATAGTCTGCATAAATCTATCCATTACAAAAGCACCTCTGGCTAAATACCCTGAATCTTCTAGAACGGATAAAAACAAATATAAACTACCAATTATGGGAATAAAAGTTGAAACAACTTGAATTCCACCACCAACACCTTTTGCCAAAATGGTAATACCCCATTCAGGAATATTTATGCTGGAAAGCCATACACTTCCACCATCCACTAAAAGTGCTTGAGTGGTTAAATCAAAAACATCAATTAAGGCTCCGCCAAACACAATCGTAAACATAAACATTAAATAGGTTACTAATAGAAAAAAGGGGATCCCTAAATATTTATTTAAAACAATTTGATCAATCTTTGAAGATAATGTTCGAGAAACACTACCTTTCTTTTTAATACTTTGCTCTATCCACAAAAGAATATTTTTATAGCGAGCATCTGCAATTTGAATATCAATTTCATCACCATATTTTTCAGCCACTCTTTTTTGTATTTCATTGATTTTTAATTTAATCGAATCATCAATTGGGTATAGGTGATCTTCTAAAAGTTTAATCGCAAGCCAATCATTACTGCTTTGATCCCCATTTTGACTTGCCGGTTTTTGAGAAAGAGCTGGAGATTTTAATTTCTTGGCGTTTGTAGCAGATAAAATGTTTAAAATAGATTGGTATTCAGTATCTAGATCGGCATCAAATTTTAAAGCTGTTCGCTTCAAATATTTCTTTGAACTAGCTTCTCCGTTCAGTTGCTCTAGAATAAATTGAATAAGTTCGACTCTTGATTTTGATTGGCTAGCAACAATAGGAAAAATAGGACAGCCTGTTAGTTCAGACAACTTTTCCAAATTGATTAATAATTGATTACTCTTAACAACATCCATTTTGTTGATAACGATAACTAATGGTTTTCCGATCTCCAATAACTGAGTAGTTAAATATAGGTTACGTTCAATATTTGAGCCGTCAATAATATTAATAATTAAATCTGCTTCACCAGACATAATATAATTTCTTGCTATTTTTTCATCTAATGCAATCGACTCATCGATAGCATCAAGTGAATAAGTACCAGGCAAATCAACCACTTCAATGCCTGTTAAATCATCTAAACCATGGCTATTTTTGTTATCTTTTAGAATGCCTTTTGTAAACTTTACAAATCCAGACTTTTTCTCAACGGTAACACCAGGCCAATTTCCAACATCTTGTTTTGCGCCAGTTAGAAGGTTAAATAGTGTGGTTTTACCCGAATTAGGGTTACCACATAACGCTATTATTGGATTATGGGGCATTTAATTAAGACTTCTGTAATTTGAGATGAAGGTAAACATGGTTAAAGGATGTATTAAAATAAATAACTTAATTTGGCTGAAATTAACAATTAAATATAGCGTTCTCTATATCGGTTGAACAAGTATATTTTGAGCTTCTTTCTGACGCAGACTAAGTGAAAAACCTCTCAAACTTAACTCAATTGGACCGCCTAAAGGAGCTTTTCTCAGGATATTAACTTCTATACCTGGAGTTAAACCCATCGATAATAGTTTTTTTCGGAACACATTGCGTGAACCGCCCAAACTAACGACTTTCGCTCTTTGTTTGGTAGCCAGTTCAGCTAAGTTGTAATTCATGTTGACTCTCATTTATGAACTTACTTTTCAGGTTTATCTGAGTTAATAAGGAGCTTAGTCTAAACGAGAATGATTTGCAACTAGATTTGCAATTGATTTACATTCTCTTGACATAAATCAATATTTTTCATGGCTATACATATAGATAATAGGTGATAAAAATGATGTTTGATCTGGCTACACTAAACAGGACACTCAATTTCATATAAAATACAAATGAAATTGAGGAGCCGAATAGTGTTGACAGATCAGTTTAACTATTCTTGTGCGTTTTTTGAATGAAGCAATTTTGTAAAAACTTTATTATTTAATACGGTCAATTGATAAACACGATCATATTCGGACTCATTTATTGGTTCTCCAGAATCACCACCAAGTTTACTTACTAGGTAAGGTGTCGTATTGCTATGCCCAACAATTAAAATATTACCCGGTTTAGACAGTATTGTTTGTGCGAAATGCTCGAGTGCGAGAGGATCATAAAATAAAACGTCAATACCTAATAATTTTGCAAGAGGTTGTGCAGTTTGCATAGTCCTATTATAACGGGTTGAATATATTTCAGAAATATTCTTATTTTTTAGCATGTTAGCTATATTCTTCGCACGGAACTTACCATTTTCAGTTAATTCAGGATTATCATGATCACTTTTATTCTTTTCAGCATGTCTTACAAGGTAAATATCTTTCGACGCTATATCAAGCTGATTACCACTTTCATTTAGAGCAAATGCTACATTAAAAAGGGATGAAATAATAAAAGTAGTAATAAGTAGCATCGACCTAACAGCTTTGATTTGTAGAGTAGACATTGATGTCTCCTTAATTTTAAGATTTATAAACGTAAGGA
>CAZRPK010000101.1:0-10739 GCA_964601915.1 uncultured Kangiella sp.
TCATCGTCATCGTCATCGTCATCGTCATCGTCAAAAGATAACTCATCTGCCATTTCATTTGCATTTTTTGAATTTCGTTTTTTCATTATGCGCCATCCAAAGAAACCCAAAATCATCAAAATCAAGTTTATTCCCAGTCCAAGATATAACCACTCACCCCAACCTTCTTCCTCAGGTTCTTCTTGTATGAGTTCAACCTTAGTCTCGTCATTTTTAATATCTTCATTATCAGATTTTTCAGACTCGGTTATTTCTTTTATTTTATTTTCTATTTCTTTTTTAGGCTCTAAAGTTTTCTCTACCGCTGATTCTTTTTTTATTTCTTTTTCAGGTGTTTCAACAATATCAACAATTGTTGGTGCTATACTAAATTCAATTGCTTGAGGGCTCACATCAAAATCTCGTCCTAATACCGACTTTCCGGATATTTTAAAACTAACCTTATAATCACCCCCCGTCAATTCCGCTGATATTTCTAATGGTTGATTCGTATCTTTGATTACTTTATAAAGTTTTTTACCATCTGGCATAGTGATTATCACATTGATATTTAAACTATTTGCATCAACAATATCATCACGAATTCTCATGATTATTTTATGAGGTTGTATATTATCAGCTGATTTTTTCACTTCTGAAATTAAAGGTGAACCATATATATTGATCGCATGACTTCTTTCACGCTCAAAAGTTGGACTAGAAACCTGTAAATTCAAACGAAGTTCACCAACGAAATTATCGGTATAAAAACTTTGTTTGAAGGTATTATTTAGACTATCAAAAAACATCGCCATTTTTTGTTCTTGACCATCTTTACTTTGAATTAATTTTGCATCAACTAATTTAAGAAAATCAAGATTTTCAATAGCTTGCCCTTCTTCCATCAACATCATTTCATAATTGATAGCTTCACCCGCTAATAAATTATTGGGTAGTTCAGCGACACTTAATCCTAACTTACTCACCACCATCACTCGATTATCAGGGTCAACATTGGCATCAATTTTCCAATTTCCTGGTTCAGGTGATGGTAACGTAACAAGATCATAAGTCGCAGTTGAAAACCATCTAAGTCCATTTTTATTTGATGACTTATTATATTTCGCCCCTGAAGGCGATATTAAGTTCGCAGATTCAGATGTGTCTTTTCTAAAGATTAAAACGGTCATCTCATCAATACTTTTATCAACTGAAAATAAATTATCTTTGATGGGCAAATTATCTCTTTCAGCCGCTTGTTCAAATATTTTCAGGAAAACTCTTTGTAATTCTTCCGCATTATCAACCGCCTGATACCAACCATCAGTTTGGCTAGACAATTCTTTTAACAATTCATGATCGGCATTTTTAGACAGTGCAATGGTATGGATTGAAACCCCTGACTTCTTTAATTTAGGTAATACTTCGGTTAAAATACGAGTTCGCTCTTTTGCATTAACTTTAGGATCTTTAGAAATATCGACCATCCCGTCAGTGAGCAATAACATACTTCTTTTTTCGTTATTATCGACTCTACTCCAGCCATAGGATGCCTTTTCTAAAACACTGCCAATATTTGTATAAAGTCCTGCAGAATTGATCTTTGTTGCCGTTTTAGTCGCTTTATCTTGCCAGTTTGCATCTACCGGCGCTAACTTAACCATCATGTTGACATAGCGCCCAAAAGCCCAAACGCCTGCTTTCGAACCTTGTGGCAATAGATTGGTAACCAATTGTAGTGCTGGAATCCGTAGTTTTTTAGGATCATTTTTCTTCATACTACCCGAAATATCAATGAGTAGACGAACATCCGCTTTCTTTACATTATTAGCGCCAAAAACATTTTGCGTAAGTGAACTTATATTAAAGATCAATGCAAAAAATAGAATGGCGACCTTGATAGTACAAGAAGACGGTTTATTAGCAATGACCTGATTGAAAACTGATAAGGCTTTCATTTTTGCGATAAATCTCATTTTCACAATAACTCGCTGTTACTCAATAGTTAGATTTATAAAGCATAGTTTAATTTTTAAATTATTGCATAGTTTTCAGTAAGATAGGCAAACTGGTTCCCAGTAGCTATGTTTTTATTATTAACTATTTAGCGCCAATTTTTACTAATAGATGGGAAAAGTAATCATCCTCCACTAAATAATCTTCTAAATCGTCCATTTCAACATCACCTTCACAAATAACCTTATTTAATATCGTCATATTAGCTTGTCTGGTTGAAGCTTTATCCCCGACAATTAGAGGGTGCCATTCAGGCAACGGTTTACCATTGGCTATTAAACGATAAGCACAAGTTTCGGGGATCCAATTAAGTGTTTTAGCATTCTCAGGAGTTATTTTTATACAGTCTGGTACATAGTGATGTCTATTTTTGTAGACTGAGCAATGACAAGTTTGATGATCAATATACTGACAAACGATATTGGTTAAGAATACCTCTTCGGTTTCATCATCTTGAAATTTATGGGCGCAACACTGACCACAGCCGTCACAGAGTGACTCCCATTGTTGTTGATTCAATTCTTTAAAAGGAGTAGTTTCCCAAAATCGATCTTGTTTATCTATCTTTGTCATCAATCAAATTTCTTATTCTAATAATTTAAAACATGTGTTGAAGCTAACTTTGAATCATTGAGAAAAACCTCAATTTTATCGTCTAATTTTAGCTCACCAACACCTTCAGGGGTTCCAGTTAAAACAACATCACCTGGATATAATGTGAAGTGCTTTGAAATATGACTAATTAAATATGGAATATTAAAAATGGTATCTTTAGTATTACCTTTTTGTCGAACAATATCATTAATTGATAACTTAAAATCAATATTGTCTAACGCATTTTCATCTTTTTTAGACTGACAATTTGAGTATTTAGATAAAAATAGTTCGAAATCGATAAATACAGAAAGTGGGCAAGCGCCATCAAAACTTTTCGCTTTTTCCCAGGGCTGTCCTTTTGACTTCAGTTTAGTTTGTAAATCTCTAAGCGTTAAATCAAGTCCAATACCGATGGCTGAAATCGCATTAACAGCCTGTTTTTCGTTAATATTGGTTAATTGTTCACCAATTAATACCGCAATTTCTAGTTCATGGTGACATCCTCCCAAATCCAATGGGATCGAAATTTCATTATTTAAGTTAACCAAACAGTTAGTCGATTTGATAAAAAGTAAAGGTGACTTAGGTATAGGATTATTAAGCTCTACCGCATGAGCAATGTAATTACGACCAATACATACCACTTTAGTGGTTGGCGAAGCGAAGAATCCCTTTACCTCATTCGCATACAGAACGGTCACATGAAACACGTTAGTCTTTATCTACTTGAATTGATGATGGTGCTAAGATTTGCGGGTAGCCAATTCTATCCGCTAAATAACCAACGCCGGTTGCAAAATAGTGAGAGCGATTCCATCGCATAATAATATCGAAATTTTTGTAAACCAAATAAATTCTACCTTTCGCCCCACCAGGAGCAATTAAATAGGCATCTAGATCTGCATTAGGAAGAGCACTACCGTCAGTTCGAACTATGCCATGTTTAGCCCATTCGGTAAGAGGTTGTTTATATTTTTTACCTATCTTATATTCTTTAAATGGATTATTTAATTTAACTTGGCGTCCCCAGCTTTTTGTATTATCCCAACCATACTTTGCTAAATAATGTCCCATTGATGTAAAAATATCCGTTTTGTCACCCCAGATATCTTTCTTACCGTCATTGTTACCGTCCACTGCATATTGTAAAAAACTAGTAGGCATAAATTGACAGTTGCCCATAGCGCCAGCCCATGATCCTTTCATATTCTTTAGTTCGATATGGCCTTCACTTAAAATTTTAACCGATGCCATTAACTCTTTTCTAAAAAAACTAGCTCTTCGCCCTTCAAAAGCTAAAGTTGCTAATGAACTCGGCACCGAGTAGTTTCCAGTGATAGTACCAAAATTGGTTTCTTTCCCCCATAGCGAAACAATATACCTAGCTTGAACACCCGTTCTTACTTCCGCTTTTTTTAATTCATCGTAATTAAGTTTGAATTCTTTCCTTGCGCGCTTTACTTTTGACAGCGGAATAACCTTTGTTAGATATTCTTCATGGGTCATTCGTCCTTCTGGCTGGCGCCTATCTAATTCAATCACCCTTGGAATAAAAGTGAGGTGATTAATGATATTTTCAACCAACTCGTCACTGGCACCTTGTTTTAACATATCACCTTTTAAGTCTAATTTCCAAACATCAAATCTTTCAGCATCGGTTAGTGCGGCTTTCATTTCTTCCGCCAACTGAGATGATTTAATTTCTTGAGCATCTTGAGAAAAAATAGTTTGTGAAAACAAACCTATTAAAGAAACTATCAATGTAACAACTAAAAAATTGGCGATTTCAACTTTCACTTTGAATCCTTTTGCAATGATTGTTTACTAATATAATTTGAAATAAATATTCAATTTATTCTAATATTTTATTTTTTACACGACTATGATTTATATCTGCCTTATTATCATGTATTGACGGAGGCATCTGTAAAAAATAGCCTTGTTCTGTTAGGGCATTTTTCACTTCACTTAGTTCAACCCTTGCTAATTTTTTTCTTTTCCCCAAATTCAATTGAAGAGAAAACTCTGGCATACCAAACATTTTCAGCAATTTTTCTGGAACTTTTGAAAAATCATCTTTTATACTAATATAAAGATACATCTGATCTTTAACTTTACTTCTATATACGCTAGCTAACAAATTTATCGCCTCCGTTCTTAAGTTATTCTGAAATAAAATCTTCTAATAGCTTTTTTCTCCATCCTTTCCATTGTGGAGGTATTTCACTATTTACAATGATAGCTTGTGCTAATTTTTTAATTACTCTTTTACTCAGTAAAAATGTCGGATTGATACCGTTTTCTTTGGCAGTATCTTTGACGATTTTTTCGAGGCGATTAGTTTTCTCTTTCAAGCCTTTTATATCTCTAGGATTTAATACAACACTTTGAGCAGGCGAACCTTTTGACTGCCATTGTTTAACAACCTCAAGCCAAGGCTCAGAGTAAAGACGTAGGGAGCGAGGGTGCAAGTTTTTTATTTGTCTAATTTGACTTTTACTTTCTGGAGCCATTATAGACAACTCAACTAGCTCATGTTCCTTAATAATATGGTTTTTTGTTCTATCAGATTCTCTAGCAGTTTTTTCTCGCCAATCGAAAAGAGATTGAAATAGTCCAACTTGTTTTTCATTTAATCGCCAAACATCTTTAGCCTCTCTGTAGTCTGAAAAACTACCAATTGATTCAATCGCATTAACACAAAGCTCTTCACACTCTTGATTAAAAAACTCAAGAAAATCCTTATCGGCTAGTTCATTTGATTGCTTCAAAAATATTTCAATCAAATAAAGAACATCCTTAGATGCATATGTTTTTTGTTGCATTGTCAGAGGTCGCTTGATCCAGTTGGAGGTCGTTTCTTTTTTATCGACAGGTATCGAATAAAATAACTCAACTAATCTTGCATAACCTATAGATAGCTCGCCGGTCAAAAAACTAAAGGCAATTTGAGTATCAAACAGCCCTTTTAACTTACAATTCCAACTAGTATAAAGAACTTCTAAATCTTCTTTACAAGAATGAAATATTTTAATGATCTCTGGGTTCTCTAAGATGTTTTTTAACGCCGAAGGGCATCCCGTTGACAAAGGATCAATTAAGAATATTTTTTCACCATCAAATATCTGCACTAAAGCTAGTCGTGCAAAAAAAGTAGTGCGACGTTCAAATTCTGTATCAATAGCTAGATGTTTCTTATCCCCCCAAGTTTCAGAAACTTCAGTTAAACGTTCAATAGAATCGATCCATTCAACATCAATATCATCTAAATTCATTCCAGACTTCATCATCAAATTATTTCTAATTGCCTTGTTTATAAATTACGTAATTCACGCCGTAATATTTTACCTACATTTGATTTAGGCAACTCATCTATAAAAACTACAACTTTAGGAACCTTATAACCAGTTAAATTTTCTTTACAATGAGCAATAAGTTCTTCCTTAGTTAAAGACTCATCTTTTTTTGCGACAAATATTTTAACAATTTCTCCGCTTGATTCACTAGGAACACCAATAGCTCCAACTTCTAGAACTTTTTCATGGGAGGCAACAACATCTTCTATTTCATTAGGGTAAACATTAAAACCCGAGACTAAAATCATATCTTTTTTGCGATCAACCAATTTGAAATACCCTTTTTTATTCATAAAAGCTACATCGCCTGTCGTAAACCAACCACCAGGCTTTAGCACTTCTTGCGTTTCTTCTGGCCTATCTAAATAGCCTCGCATGACTTGCGGACCTCTCACCCATAGCTCACCTGATTCGCCTTGAGCCACTTCTTTTCCATCATCATCTCTAATCGACACTTCGGTTGAACTTAAAGGTAAACCAATGCATCCATTGTAAGTTTCTAAATTGGTTGGATTCATACAAACTCCAGGTGATGTTTCGGTTAAACCATATGCCTCTAGTAACATTACACCGGTTACTTCCTCCCATTTTTTTGCAACAGATTCCTGTACTGCCATTCCTCCACCTAAACTAAAACCAAATTTAGAAAAATCTAATTCAGAAAAACCAGGCGTGTTAAGTAATCCATTAAATAAAGTATTCACCCCTGTAATTGCGGTAAATTGGTGCTTTGACATTTCTTTAACAAACCCTGGCATATCACGAGGATTAGTGATCAAAACATTTTTTCCGCCTAGTTTAATAAACATCATGCAATTAGCGGTTAATGAAAAAATATGATAAAGCGGTAGCGCAGTAATTATAACTTCGGATCCCTCTTTTACATTATTTTTTAACCACGCATAAGATTGCTCTACATTTGCCACAATATTCTTATGTGTTAATACTGCACCTTTTGCGACGCCGGTAGTTCCACCGGTATATTGCAAGAACGCAATATCAGTGTGATGTAAATCGACAGGTTCTAGGGTCAATTCAGCACCACGCTTCATTACTTCTTTATATCCAACTGCTTTAGGAAGAGAAAATTTTGGAATCATTTTTTTAATATATTTAACGGTGAAGTTAACTATTTTTGATTTAACTGGTGATAACGCATCACCTAACTCTGTTAAGATGACATGCTTAACGGAGGTTTCCTCTAATACCGCTTCTAAAGTATCTGCAAAATTGGCAATAATAATAATTGCATCGGCACCTGCATCGGTTAACTGATGTTTTAGCTCTCGTTTTGTATAGAGAGGGTTTACATTAATAACACTTAAACCAGCCTTCATTGCACCAAAAATGGCTACCGGATACTGTAAAAGGTTTGGCATCATAATGGCTAATCGATCGCCATGTTTCAGCCCAAGCTCTTTTTGCAAATAGGCGGCAAAATCTACCGCTTTGTTAGAAAGTTCTTTGTAGGAATAACACATCCCCATATTTTCCATTGCATCATGTTCAGAATATTTTTCAACACTCTCATCGAACATTTCGATAATAGATTGATAAGTATCTGGATTGATTTCTTTGGGAACTCCCTCAGAGTACGAATTGAGCCAAACTTTATCTTTAGCCATGATTTTTGTAATAGAATTATCTAACGTCATTTCTTCTTGTGTTATTTGTTCCATTTAAAGATCCTATTTATTCTTGATTGTTTTTATATCAATTTGTTTGTGACTATTTATTTCAAAGCTAAATATTTTAAACCATTAATTTTATGTCTATTTGTTTTTTTCTAAGAAATCACATATTATTTTGGCGATTTTTTTAGGATGTTCCAAATGTAAATGATGCCCACCATCCATCAATTTCACTTCAAGATTCTGCACTAACGGTTTTCTAGCTTGAATATGTTTAGCTTCGGGTAACTGTAATAAGCCTTGTTTACCTTCAATCAATAATGTTGATGCTGTAATTTCTGGCAGTAAGCACCTGAGTTGTTTTTCCGTCATTCTCATCGCCGATGAGCTTCGCAGACGGGAATCAGCACGCCAAGTATAACCATAAGTTTGTTTATTACTTGAATGCTGAATGGATGTAAGAGCTCTTTCAACTAATGGTTTAATTAATACGGGGGATATTTTAGAAACTTCGGCTCGCGCGTCTAAAGCGAGATTGAATGACTTATAAAAAGGTTTTCTTTTGTCTTTTAATGCTCGTCTTTGAACAATGGAATTCTTTAATGTTTCTGGGAACTTCTCTTCTTTGGTGGTAACAGGTCCTAATGCCTCAATCAGCAGTAAATTTTTCACTCTTTTGGGTTGAACTGAAGCATAAATTGAAGCTAATGCACCGCCCATTGAATGGCCAAGCAAATTGGCATATTTTTGTCCAAAGTGCTCAATTAAATCATCAATTAAATAGACACCATCAATAAAGTGATAGGCTTTATCTTCTTTAATATGAGCAGAGTGCCCATGCCCTGGAGAATCAACTGCAATAAATCGAATATGGGGCATATGAAGTGCTAAAGATTCGAAGGTTGCTAAATTATCAAGCCAACCATGCAAAGCAAAAACCAGAATTTCGCCATCAGGGTTCCATTCAGCTAAACTGCAATCATTGCCTGCGAGAGTGAGGTTATATTCAATCATAGCCTCAATTATATTCCATCTAACTAGTAACTAACACCTAATTAATAGGATTAAATATGGTTTAATCATGCGGTGAAGATTGTACTTTTTTAATCGCTTTTAAAACTTGTCTTTTGGCATATTTAGCAAGATCTTTTACTTCTTCCTGTAAGTGAACTCCTGGATTTTGTTTTTCTAAAAAATTACAAACATATTTAGCAGGCATATTATTAAGAGCGATAGCCGCTATATCTTGAACTGAAACTTCGGAAGTAGGTACTTCTACCTCATTTCCTTCGATTAAAAGATGTATTTGCTCAAAAACGACTTCTTCCGCTAAGTTATCTAAATCGTCATGATAATACATTTCTTTATACATATTTTGCTCCTAGCAGTGTTTAGCTGATATTTATAAGTTAAGTTTCGGTCTTATTATATAACCAACCTCAATAGTTTAGTTCATAATCCGCTATTTCGCTGAATATTGCTGTAAAATCTACTTAATATTACTGTAAAATTATCGAATTGAATGCCCTATTATTCACTCTAACTAAATGAACTCTAATTACCAAGTCATCATCATTGGCGCAGGCGCTGCCGGTCTTTTTTGTGCAATCAATGCAGCCAAACGTGATCGCAAGGTTTTAGTCGTCGATCATGCCAATAAACTAGGCAAGAAAATATTGATGTCCGGTGGGGGGCGCTGTAATTTTACTAACTATTCTGTTGAGCCTGATAACTATATCAGTGGAAATGACCATTTTTGTAAGTCAGCATTATCACGATTTAATCAATGGCAATTTATAGAGTTAGTTGAAAAATATCAGATAAAGTATTTCGATAAAGGACAGGGGGAGTTGTTTTGTGAGAATTCCTCTAAAGAAATCAGAGATATGCTGGTTGAGGAATGTCAAAAACACAATGTCAGAATACAGTTGAAAACAAGTATCCTTTCAATTATTAATCATCATGATTCTGGAAATACTCATTTTAGAGTGAAAACACTTAATAGCACTACCAAAGGAGTTAGAAGCAACAACTCTCAAGAAATTGACTATTATTGCGAATCATTGGTCATAGCAACTGGCGGTTTATCAATTCCAAGTTTAGGTGCAACGGGATTCGGCTATCAAGTCGCAGAGCAGTTTAATCACGAAATCAAACCAACACGGCCAGGTCTCTCTCCTCTTATATTTGATAAAAAATGGCTTTCTAAAACAAAACATCTTCCTGGAAATTCAGCAGATATAAAAGTTACCTGCAATAATCAAGAATTTAGAGATGCTGTTTTATTCACACACAAAGGGCTAAGTGGACCTTCCATACTTCAGATTTCAAATTATTGGAATAAGGGTGATCCAATCATGATTAACTGGTTACCTGATTTGGATATTTCATCTTGGTTTAATGATGCTAGAGAAACTCGACCGGATATACAACTTAAAACATTACTGTCTTCAGTATTTAGTCAATCCCTTGCGGAATTTCTCTGTTCAGAGTTTTTATCATGGCAAGCTAATAACGATTTGCAAAATGCGAAGCTGAAACAATTCGACCATGCAGATATTAAAAGTTTAAATGATTGTTTATCTGAATGGAAAACCTACCCAAAAGACTACGAGGGTTACAAAGTTGCTGAAGTGACCGTTGGGGGGGTTGATACGGCCGAGGTCTCATCAAAAACGATGGCGTCATCTAAACAAAAAGGGCTTTATTTTATTGGTGAGGTTTTAGATGTAACTGGGCAGTTAGGCGGATATAATTTTCAATGGGCATGGGCGTCAGGTGCGGCTGCGGCTGAATTTATTTAAATTCGATTTTATAAAACTTCACGTCTATATTACTAAAAATAACACCTGAATCTCAAGCTTTGACTCAGATTTTATAGAACAATCTTAAAATTTGCTAAATTACTGATGAACTAAACGGTATCTACAAGATTTCTAAGTCAAATGAAGAGGCGTGTTGATCTATTAATGAGTTGTAAAAATATTAGCTGTGTTTAAAGCTGTGAATACCAATCTAAAATTGCCCGATCAATTTTATGGGGCGATTGTTGCGGAATAAAATGATGGCCTGCAACAGTGATTTCAGTTAAGTTTGCCCATGATCTAACTAGTCAGCCCTTAAAAAAGGTTCCAGATGATCCAATAATATAACGTAACCT
>CAZRPK010000102.1:0-10673 GCA_964601915.1 uncultured Kangiella sp.
TATTACTCCTTTACCGATAATTTCTTGGTGATTAGTCAAGACTATTTTTTCAGAGTTAGGGTTGTTAGAAGCTGATTGCTCATCTTCTAAATAATATTTGAATGCAATAGCAATTGGATGGCTGGAAATATTTTCTAGTAATGTTGCAAAGCTTATTAGTTGTTGTTCTGTATAATCTGAATAATTTTCGACTTTATTGATAGATATTTTTCCTTCCGTCAAAGTGCCTGTTTTATCAAAAAATATCTGTTTGACTTTATTTAGCTCTGTGAGAGTTGATGAGTTTCGTATCATAAAACCTAAATCAGTCAATTGTGAAGTGGCTGCCGCAAGGGCTGCTGGTGTTGCCAATGAGAGTGCGCAAGGACAACTGACTACCAATATGGATAATGCAATGCTAAACACTTGTGTGCTATCAATAAACCACCAAACGATTGATACAGCGAATAATATAATTAATAACCCTACAACATACCAGTGAGAAATTTTATCTGCTATAGAAATTGAATTTGGTTTTAAGTTTTCTGCTTTTCTTTGTAAATCAATTAGTTGACTTATTTTGCTGCGAGTGAAATTCTTACTGACCAACATAGTTAGTGCCGCAGATTGATTTGTCGAACCACTAATCAATTCATCGTTTGGTTGTTTGCTGATCGGTAAAAACTCACCCGTCATTATGGCTTCATTGATTTCCGCCGAGTTTTCTAATAGAACGCCATCGACAGGGATAATGGCTCCGGCTGGAATAATCAATTTATCACCATATTCAACCTCAGAAACTGGAATGTCAATCGGTTGTTCATCAATAATTTTTTTAACCGATATTGGAATTAATTGTTGAAAATTGGTTTGTTTTAAAACAGATAAATATCTAGCTCTATGTTCTAGAAAACGTCCGATTAAAAGAAAGAACGTGAACATGACCACTGAATCAAAATAGAAATCATTTTTATTAAATAGCAAAGAATATATACTGGAAAAATAGGCGCTGAGTATTGCGAGACTAACAGGGAAGTTCATACCTAAACGTTTAGCTTTTAAGTTGTTCCATGCGCTTTTAAAAAAGGGGGTTGCAGAATAGAAAACAACTGGCGTAGCCACGATAAAACTAAGCCAGTGCATAAAAGAACGGTGATTAGGTGATATATCCTGTGTATCGCCAATATAAACTGACAGTGCATAAGTCATTACTTGCATCATGCCTATTGACGCTACTACTAAGCGTTTAATGAATTGTTGATTTGTGCGTTTAAATGAAGCAATTCTTTCGTCTTCACTAAATGGATAGGCTTTAAATCCAACCTGATTAAAAGTCTTTATTATATGGCTTAGGTTAATTGATTTATCATGTTCGCTAGTTGATTGTATCCATGTCAAATTAGCTCTTTGGGTAGACACGTTGACATTAATTTTTACAACTGATTCTAATTGGCCAATGCTTTTTTCAATAAGCCAACCACAGGCAGCACAGGTTATTCCTTCAATCCCTAATTCTATGCTTCGACTTTTGCCATCGTCAGCTAATTGGCTTATTTGTTTTAGTATATCTGGAGAGTCAAAGGCTTCAATGGACTCTAATTCACTCGGGATTAGTTCATCAGCAGTGATGTTTAATCCACTTCTAAATCTGTAAAAATCGGTCAGACCATTTTCAGTTAAAGTTTCAGCAATAGCTAAACAACCCAAACAACAGAAGTGTCGTTGTTTCCCTATAATTTTGGACTCGATTTTTGCCGAGGGTGGGTTAGCTAGGCCACAGTGAAAACAGTTTGAGGGCATAAATATAATTGAACCTTAAATTAGAGTGAATATATTTAAGGCTCATTAGCATTGATAGAAATGCTAGTTTTATCCGGGTATAACCAACGAGCTTTAAGTAGCCATGTTTGCTTATCGTCTTCAATTTGAATATGCCAATAGGCTGGCTCTAAATTAATAATTTCAGCGATATATTCATTTTCTGAAAGTTGATGTAATTTAAAATTTTGGTCTTTAGTTTTTAAAGTGGGATGAAAAAAATTAAGACTTAATTCTTTTGAAATTTGAATTGGATGATTTTTGTCTGCACTTAAATTGATTGATAATAGGTTAGATGTAATGTCGATATTGATATCGGCAACTAGAAACATTGATTGAGCCAAATCAAACCGTTCTAAACGGCTGTTTATTGCGAGTCCTTTTTTATAATAATCATCTTGAACAAGGCTATCTGAAGTGTCATTGGCTATAATAAAAGTGGTTACGCCTGCAATAATAGTCAAAATAGGAATTGCAATTAATGCCCAAGGCCATCCTTGTTTGTACCAAGGTTCCGTATCTAAGTTAGAACCTAAATTAGAACTTGTATTCGATCCTGAATTAGAATTAAGGCTGTTATTTAATTGATTCATAGTTTGGTTATTCATTGTTAATTTAAGTTATTTTTTAGGGCCTAAAAATTTTGCATTTGATATCGCTTTTTGTTTGTCGCCATTCAAAGCTTGAAGTACAAATTGTATATTATTTGAACGCTCAGTCAATTCTCCAGCAGCAACACGTAATCGGATCGGAAGTACAAACACTTCACCGGAGTCTATGGTAAATTGTTGTTTACCAATTATTTCAATGGAATCAAAGCCTGTTGCAGATAGTTGAAAACCTTGTGATTGTTGTGACATATTCAATATTTTTAAAGTGTAAGTGTTTTCTATTTCCCCAGAAAATGTTTCACTGTAAAGGTTATTTCTATCTCTAATAACATTTATATCGAGCGGTACTCTATTGGATATAAGGTAGATAAAAGCGCAAACTACAATAATAAAAATGCTGGAATAGTAGACTGTTCTAGCACGCAGAAATTTTGTTTTTTCTTTACCATTTGATTTTTCTTCTACTTCCGTTGTATATTTTATTAATCCTTGATCGTAACCCATTTTATCCATGACGTTATCGCATACATCTATACAAGCAGCACATGCGATACACTCATATTGAAGCCCATCTCTAATATCAATTCCGGTAGGGCACACTTGCACACATTGATCACAGTCAATGCAGTCTCCAAGCCCTTTTAGTTGGTAATCTGAGTTTTTTTTGCGTTTTCCACGACCCTCACCGCGGTTTTCATCATACGAAATAATCAAAGTATCTTTATCAAACATAGAGCTTTGAAATCTTGCGTAGGGACACATATGCAAGCAGACTTGTTCTCTTAGCCAACCTGCATTACCGTAAGTGGCAAGTGAATAAAATAGAACCCAAAACCATTCCCAAGATCCTAAAGTGAACTCAATAATTCCTGTTCCTAGCTCTCTGATTGGTGAAAAATAACCAACAAAGGTATAACCAGTAAATAATGCAAAACTGATCCAAAGAAAATGTTTAGTTGTTTTACGGGATATTTTATTGAAATTCCAAGGGCTTTTATCTAGCTTAATTCGTTTGTTACGATTACCCTCTACAAGTTCCTCAATCCATAAAAATGTTTCTGTCCATACCGTTTGTGGGCATGAATAACCACACCAAACTCGGCCTGCAATCGTAGTAAATAGAAACAGTCCAACCGCTGCAATAATCAATAATAAGGTAAGGTAGATAAAATCTTGTGGCCAAAAGGTAACGCCAAAATATCGGAATTGCCGGGCAGGAAGATCCAAAAGAATCGCTTGTTCACCATTCCATAAAATCCAAGGAAAAATGTAGTAAAGCCCTAACAGTAATATAACGGTATAAATGCGAAGTTTTGCGAAAAAACCATTAATTTGTCGAGGATATATTTTGTCTGGTGATACATATAGATCGCGATAGATCTCGTCATTAGAATCTTTGGAAGACATGTAAGTTTCCCCAGGTTACACAAGAGTTATTTTTTCTCGGCTAAACCAATGTAAATGTTTAACCAAGAAGAGTCAATTGACAATTTTAAGAAAGAATATTCTTATTTGTTAATTAGATAAACTATAAATATAGGCAGTCACTAAATGTGATTTCTCTTTACCTAATAGATCTAAATGAGCAGGCATTTTCCCCATACGACCATCTTTTATTGTTTTGGCAATACTAGTAGCTGAACCACCATAAAGCCATATATTGTCAGTTAAATCTGGAGCACCCATTGCAATATTGCCTTTAGCATCCGCTCCATGGCATACAAAACACTGTTGGTCGAATAGCATTTTGCCAATATTAGCTTTGGATTCATTAACTGGATGACCAGCTAATTTCCCAACATATTGAACAAGCCCATCAATTTGTTTAGCATTAAATGAGGTCGCAAAACCTGGCATTATTCCATTACGACCATAGTTTATACTATGTTCTATGTTAGCGGCTGAACCGCCATATAACCAGTCTTTATCTGTTAAGTTGGGGTAGCCGGTATTTCCCCGGGCATCAGAACCATGGCAACCAAAACAAGTATTAACAAAAATTCTTTTACCCATTTCCGTTGCTTGTTTTACTTTACTAAGTTCTTCAATTGGCGTATTCGCGTACTTTGCAAAAAGGGGCGCGTATACTTTTTTTGCTTCAGCGACTTCTTCTGCATGTTGACCAGTCTGTGTCCAACCTAATATGCCTACAAAATTTCCTAACCCAGGATACAAAATTAAATATATAACTGAAAAAAACAAGCTGATATTAAACATATTTAGCCACCATTTAGGCAGTGGGTTATTATATTCTTCTATACCGTCATATATATGACCAGTGGTTTCATTCTCTTCAATAGAGCCTTTCATCTTTCGCGTCCAAAGCAACAATGCCCAACAGCCAAAAACGTTAACAAGTGTAATAACGATAATCCACCAGCTCCAAAATTCACTCATGGTCTTCACCTTTATATTGTTTAGTTTCAATAATATTGGAAGTTTCGTCGCCTACAAATGGCAGATTCGCAACTTCTTCAAATGTTTTGTCGTCTGTTTTTCGATAGAGTAGATAAACTAACCCTAAAAATAGAATGAATAATGCTACGGTTTGCAGAATTCTGATTAAGTCGATATCCATAGTGACCTCGATTAACGTTTGTCTTTAAGAATTAAGCCAAGCGATTGAAGATAGAAAACAATTGCATCGAGCTCTGTTTTACCTTCAACCGCTTGTTTTGCATTAGCGATGTCTTCATCGGTATAAGGTACACCGACGATTCTTAAAGCAGACATTTTTTTACCGGTTAAATCACCAGTTAAAACGGCTTCTTCTAGCCAAGTAAATGCAGGCATATTTGATTCTGGTACAACATCTCTTGGGTTGAGTAAATGTACACGATGCCATTCATCACTGTATCGACCGCCAACTCGAGCTAAATCAGGACCAGTTCGCTTAGATCCCCATAAAAATGGATGCTCCCATACATGTTCTCCCGCAACTGAATAATGACCATAACGCTCAGTTTCTGCTCTAAATGGGCGGATCATTTGTGAGTGACAATTATTGCAGCCTTCACGTATGTAAATATCTCTGCCCTCTAAAGCTAAAGCAGAGTGCGGTTTTAAGCCTTTTAATGGTTGAGTTGTATCGTCAATAAAAAACAATGGAACAATTTCAGCTAATCCACCGAAACTAATCACGATGAAAATAAGTAGCCCCATAAGGCCGATATTTTTTTCTACTTTTTCGTGTTGCATGGTATCGTCCTCTTAACTTTTAACTGATGAATCAAGTTGGTTATCTGAGTTGTTGATCTCTTTATCAGGGCCAGCTTTTATAGTTTTATAAGTATTGTAAGCCATGATAATCATTCCGCTGAGGAACAAAATACCGCCGACCAATCGAATGGCATAAAAGGGATAGGTCACAGTGACAGACTCAACAAAACTATAGGTTAAAGTACCATCAGTATTAACCGCCCTCCACATAAGTCCTTGCATAACGCCAGCAATCCACATGGCTGTGATATACAAAACTACTCCAATAGTAGAAATCCAAAAATGAATGTTAATTAAGTCGGTACTAATCATTTCTTTACGCCCATAGAGTTTGGGTATTAGGTAATACATAGCGCCAATCGTAACAAAAGCGACCCAACCGAGTGCACCCGAATGAACATGTCCGATTGTCCAATCAGTATAATGCGATAGAGCATTAACGGTTTTAATTGCCATCATAGGACCTTCAAATGTGGACATTCCATAAAATGATAAAGAAACAATTAAGAATTTTAAAATAGGATCGGTTCTCAATTTATGCCAGGCACCCGATAATGTCATTATTCCATTAATCATTCCGCCCCAAGAAGGTGCTAACAAGATTAAAGAGAAAACCATACCAACCGATTGAGTCCAGTCAGGTAACGCAGTGTAATGTAAATGGTGAGGGCCCGCCCACATGTAGGTAGCGATTAAAGCCCAAAAATGTACAATTGATAACCTGTAAGAATAAACGGGTCTTTCTGCTTGCTTAGGAATAAAGTAGTACATCATTCCTAAAAATCCTGCTGTTAAAAAGAAGCCAACAGCATTATGACCATACCACCATTGAACCATGGCATCTATTGCACCGCCGTATGCAGAATAAGACTTAGTTAAAGTAACCGGTATTGCCGCACTGTTGACTATATGTAGTACAGCAACAGTAATTATGAAAGCACCATAAAACCAATTTGCAACGTAAATATGTGAGGTTTGTCGTTTCATGATAGTGCCAAAATAAAGAATGCCATAAGCTACCCAAACAACCGCAATTAAAATATCAATTGGCCATTCGAGTTCCGCATATTCTTTTGAGCTTGTGAACCCCATAGGCAAACTGATTGCAGCTAAAACAATAACAAGTTGCCATCCCCAAAAGACGAATGCGGCTAAACCATTACTAATTAAAGGCGCTTGGCAGGTTCTTTGAACAACGTATAAAGATGTCCCCATTAACGCTGATCCACCAAATGCGAAAATTACAGCATTGGTATGTAAAGGTCGTAAACGTCCGAAAGATAGATATTCAATTCCGTAGGTTAAATCAGGAAAAAATAGTTGCGCGGCGATGATGACGCCTACTAACATGCCAACGATCCCCCAAACTATGGTCATTATTGAAAATTGTTTGACAACTTTATAGTTATAGGTCAAGACTTGTTTTGTCGCAGTATTAAGATCAGACATTCTATTTCCCATTATTGATGATTATATTTGCCTTTGATATTTAGATAATATTATTATTTCTGCTTTTACAGACAAAATATCGGTTAGCTAATGATGTCTAATGTACTACTTCAGACAACGGATAATTTTACTCGATATAATGCTGATTAATACTTGATTTAGGTCAAGTGGATGAATTCTAGTATAAATTGTAACAAAATTGAAGTTTAACATACATAAGAAATAACTAATATAACGTTTTGAAAGCACCTATGAACCGTTTAGGTTCAGTTAGCATTCATATATAAGTCTTTATCATTCGTTTTTATTGTAGAAAGTGCCCTTTAGAACAATAATAGGAGTAAAATACATTTTGTGTTTTATCTTACTGTTTATTCTCATTTGTACATGTATGAGTTTTTGGATCTACTAGTTTCTTCAAAAATTTGTACGTAAAAATCAGGATTTTTAAAGGATTAAATAGGAATATTATGCCAATTTGGTTAGTTCGTCTTTATCAAAATTTTGTTGTTAAATACACGACAATTACATTTTTAATTGTTTCTGTAATAATAATTATTATTGCGTCCCATATGGTTTCTTTTAGGATGGATGCATCAGCTGATTCACTGGTATTGGAAAATGACCGCTCGCTGGAATATTATCGCGAAGTTAAAAAAAAGTATGGAACGGATGATTATCTTTTTATTACTTTTTCTCCCAATAAAGAACTATTTTCTGAAGATTCAATTAAGCAATTAACGGCATTAAAAGAGCAGATTGACGCAATACCTGAAGTTGAAACAGTCATATCGTTAATCGATGCCCCACTTTTTAATGAAAAAACAGTCAGTTTGAGCAATATCCATAATGATATTTATTTTATTAAGGATAAAGGTGTTGATCTTGCACAAGCCAAAAATGATTTGATGTCGATTAAATTGTATAGAAATTTATTAATCAGTGAAGATGGAAAAACAACGGCTATTCAAGCGAATTTAAGAGGTAATAAGAACTACTTTAAGTTAAATGATGAGCTTCAAGCTCTTCAATGGAAAAAAAATCAAAAACAAGCATTATCGCCTTACGAAATAGTACAAATGAAAAACCTTAAATCGGAATTAAGATTATTATCAGATGAAGTTTCAATGCGAAATGAGAAAGTAATTAAAACCATCCGCTCATTTAAGGCAATGTACTCTGGGATTGCTAAAGTGCATTTGGGGGGTATTCCGATGATTGCCCACGATATGGTCGAATTTGTTAAAAGTGATCTTATTGTATTTGGCGTAGGCGTGTTTCTTTTACTCATTTTAATTCAGGCATTTATATTTAGAAAAATTAGATGGGTCATCATTACCTTAGGTTGTTGTTTTATTACAGCCATAACGGCAATTGGTATTTTAGGATGGTTAGATTGGCCTGTGACCGTTATTTCATCAAATTTTGTTGCATTGTTACTGATTATTACTATGTCATTAATGATTCATTTAATCGTTCGATTTAGACAAGTTGAGAGAGATTATCACGATTTAAGCTACGATGATAAAATTGTTGAAACCGTTAGATCGATGTTTGTTCCTTGTGGTTATACAACGTTAACAACGATTGTCGCGTTTGGCTCTCTGATGGTTAGTGATATTAGACCCGTCAGTGATTTTGGAAAAATGATGATTATGGGAGTGAGTTTAGCTTTCGTTATAGCATTTATTTTATTTCCACTCTTAATGTTAATTAAAAAGAAAAAAACGGTTGATTCTCGGAAGGAAGGGGCATTTTTTACGTTTACTAATTTATTAGCAAAAGTGAGTGATCAGTGGCGGTGGCAAGTGGCAGTTCTTTCTATTGTCATGGCTGGTGTAAGTGCATGGGGGATCGGTTATTTATCGGTAGATAATCGTTTCATAGACTATTTCAAGACCGATACAGAGATTTATCAAGGAATGAAAGTAATTGATACAGAGTTAGGTGGAACAACGCCATTAGAAATTATATTAGAAAGAGGTGCTATTGAATCTGATTTTGCTTTTCTCTCAGAAGTTGATGAAGATGATGACTTTGATGATGGCGATTTTGGTGATGATGGGTTTGACGAAGGCGAATTCGAAGATGGTGATGGTTTTGCTGAAGTATCTCCTAAAGAATCCCCTAAACTTTGGTTAACTTCTCACGGCATTGCAAAACTTCACAAGATTCAAGCTTTTTTAGAAGATTTACCAGTTACTGGAAAAGTTCTTTCTTTAGCCGCAGGACTACAAATAGTAGAACAAATTAATAATAACCAAAGTCTTGATGATTTTGAACTATCTCTTCTCGAAAAGAAAATACCTAAGGATTTAAGAAATCAGGTAATGTCACCTTTTTATGATAGAGAAAATGATGAGGTAAGGTTTTTGATCCGGGTAGAAGAATCTAACCCTGAATTAAATCGAAATAAATTATTGGCAGATATATCAAAGTTTATGACAGAAGAAATGAAAATATCGGAAGAACATTTTCATTTTACCGGTATGTTAATTTTGTATAACAATATGTTAGAGAGTTTATTTGAATCACAAATTCTTACCTTGGGAGTTGTGTTTGGTATTATCCTATTAATGTTTATTGTTTTATTTCATTCTTTTAAATTAGCTTTAATTGGAATGTTTCCGAATCTTATTGGGGCTTGTTTTGTTTTGGGTTTAATGGGATGGTCGGGTATTCCATTAGATATGATGACGATCACTATTGCTGCAATTAGCATCGGAATATCAGTCGATAATACCATTCATTATATACATAGATTTAAAACAGAGTATGCTAAATGTGGTGATTACACAAAAGCAATGTATGTTTGCCATGACACCATTGCAAGAGCAATGTATTTCACCTCAATTACTATCATTGCTGGATTTTCAGTTCTAATGTTATCGAACTTTATGCCATCAATTTATTTTGGCATATTTACTAGTTTAGCGATGTTTGTTGCGCTGATTGCTAATTTGACTTTGTTACCGGTGTTATTGCTTTTGATAAGACCTTTGAAAAATAAATAGAATGAAAATAAACCATAGAAGTCATAACTTCTATGGTTTATTTTTGAATGTTAAGTAATGCAAAAATAGCCTCTTGCCTAAAAAATGCTGCCCCCAGTAACGTTTTTTCAAGTATTTAAACTCTTGAAATAATTTTGTTGAGCTTTGACCTTTTTACGCGTTGCATTATCCTTGATGGGGATAAATTCGGCGGAGCTGACTTCAGCAAGTGGACGTGATCTTTACTCACTACCCCTCGTATGATCTCTACCTCTAATATGTTCACACGTTTGTCTTACTAATTCTCTAACCTTTACAACTTCACCCATGAGCACTTGATAAAGGTATTTTGTCACCCAAACAAAGTGATATTCGATCTTGTACTTAGTGTGTGAACCATGACGATATCCCATTGCACTATAATAAACCCTACTGCTAGCTTAAAGCTACCTGCCTACAAGGAGGTTTTTTAAACCTTTATTGCGGGCGAATTAAAAAAGTGCTTTTCTGGAATAATAGAGAGCTATATCGGTTTTAATATATGTCTAGTTATACCAATCGCAAAAATCAATTCGGTATTTTAGCCCAATCTCTAGAGCATAAT
>CAZRPK010000103.1:0-10425 GCA_964601915.1 uncultured Kangiella sp.
GGCAACATAGTAGCGGAGGCAAAGAAGTCTTGCTCGGGATCACTAAAGCGGGTGATAAATATCTGCGAACCTTGTTTATACAATGGTATGGAAGACAAATATTTCCCTAATTTACTCAATCGCGAATTTTCACCGAGTACGGTTAATACTCACTGGGTTGGTGATATTACTTACGTGAAAACTCACCAAGGTTGGAGTTATCTAGCTTGTGTATTAGATTTAGCCAGTAAAGAAATTGTGGGCTGGGCATTTTCTCAATGCAGAGCTGGCAAAAGCCGCATTACAACATGCGATAAAAATGCAGCAACCTAAAACTAACCAATTAATGTTTCACTCAGATCAAGGAATTCAATATTCTGCTCATTGTTTTACTCGCTATTTAAAGGAACTTAAAATCACTCAAAGTATGAGTCGTCGCGGAAATTGTTGGGAGGATCTGCCCCGCTTCTTGGGTATAATGCTGTCATGGAAAGATTTTTTAGACGTTTAAAAACAGAAAGACTTAATGCTTTAATATTTATTAATCATTCATCCGCAAAGTCGATTATTAACACTTACATTCGATTTTACAATTATGAAAGATTACATTCAGCTATTGATTATTTAACACCGAACCAGAAGTTCCAAGAAATGAAAAAAGTGGCTTAAAAACATTCCAATTATACTTGATCATTACAAAATCATCGGGGTTTGCTATGTCGGCTTCAGCAACAGCCTCTTTAATTTCCTGTACTTGCCATTCATTGTTCGCTAAAAATGATTTGAGGGCTTGCATAGTTAAATATGCCCTAGAGCGATCCGTTGCTCCAGCTAAATTTGAAAGGCGGTCATTAGTTTCGTCATCAAGACGAAGCGTCATAGTTGTAGACATTATGATTCTCCTGAGTTCGCTTGCATTCAGTATAGCACTGGCGCTTTATCAAATACATGAACTGTCTAAAATTCATTACATAACTGTGCAACTCTGTCAGCATTAATAAGTGTTGATAACAATAATTACAAAATGCATTCAATTCATCTATAATGAACGAATCGAACGATATTAAGGTGATTTATGCAAGCGCTAACAGCAAATGAAGCCAAAACTCAATTTGGCGATATGCTTATGAAAGTACAAAGAGAGCCTATTCAAATTAACAAGAACGGTAAACCTGTTGCGATTGTAGTTTCAGTTGAAGAGTACGAACAAATGGAAGCGTTAAAATTGCGCTTGCTGAAATCAAAAGCTGCCAAAGCACAGGAAGACATACGTACCGGTAATACGTCTGATGGGGAGTCGTTTTTTAATAAATTAGAAGCCGGTAAATATGACTAAACAAACAGCCTACTGACTAACCTCAGACGCTGAAACTGATCTTATTGATATTCGCCTACACACGTTAGAACAATGGGGTTTAAATCAATCACTTAAATATCTCTCTAAGTTAAGGGAAACACTGATCCTACTGGCAGAAAACCCAGCGATTGGAAAAGCACACTTAGATATTGGGGAAAATATATTCAGCTTTCCTTATGTCAGCCATGTCATTTATTACACATTAGATAATCATCGGTTGGTCGTATTTGCGGTACTACACAAAAACATAGTGCCATACCGCCATTTAGAAAGACGAAACACAAACTAGAACATTTCGGTTTAAAAAATTTTCGTGTTTTTTTATCGTTTTGAATTCAAGCATTTAAATCCCCATTGTATTTTTAATAATCACTTCCTTAGCCATTGGCATTTTATTAAGCGCTGACATAGCAAAATTTCTGAGCAATGTCACTGGCATGCTTTGATTAGCAAATAATTGTTTAAAGCCACTCATGGCATTTTGCATTAATAAATTTTCTGTTTTCCTTTCCCGTTCGAATGGCCGAAGGTTTTCTTTTTTACCAATATCTCTTTGTTGTGAAATTAACTTGTCTATTAATTTAGATAAGCAAGCAACATCTTGAAAACCTAAATTTACGCCCTGCCCAGCTAAAGGATGAATGGTATGAGCAGCATCCCCTACTAAAGCCACTCGATTAGACAAATAGCGTTGGGAATGTCTTTTTATCAATGGAAAGCCAAAGTGCTTTGAAACAGCGGTGACGTCACCAAGTTTTGATTCAAATGCGTATTGAAGCTTTTTTACAAACTCATCTTTACTTATATTTTGTATCTTTTCAGCTTTATCAGAATCCAATGACCACACAACTGAACAAAGATTTGGGTTAGCTAGTGGCAAAAAAGCCACGGGTCCATAAGGTGTAAATCTTTGCCATGCAGTATTTTGGTGCGACATTTTTGTTTTCACATTGGCTACAAAAGCAATTTGATCATATTCAGATTGTTTTAAATCAATCTTTAGTTTTTCTCTCACTACCGAGTTTGCGCCATCGGCGCCAATGACCAGTCTGCTTTTATATTCACACCCATCATTTGTTCTTACTAATGCATATTCTGAATCTTCTGAATTTTTCAACTCTTCTAGTTCAATTCCAAAACGGTATTCAACATTACCAAAAGATTTAATTCTTTTTAAAAGAGCGGCTTGGATCACTTTATTTTCAACAATAACGCCTAAATCAGGCTGAGCAATTTTGGCGGCTGAAAATTCAATTTTACCACTACCATCACCATCCCACACTTTCATTTTTTCGTAATGGGCTTGCCGTTGAGATGGAATATTCTGCCATGCTTTTAAGTCGATAAGAAACTGCCTATTTCCAGGGCTAATCGCACTCACTCTTGTATCAAAATTTTGATCACTAATGGTTTCATCTTTAAGTAGATCTGAATTCAAGGTAGCGTTAAGATCTTGTTTTTCTAACAGCAAAATCTTTAGTTCTGTTTTAGCCAACGCTGCGGTCATAGCTAAACCCACCATGCCACCACCTATAACAATTATATCGAACTTTTTAGACATTTTTATCTAACCTTCTATTTTCTGATTTTCTATTTTAAACCATGAGAGTAATTATTTTAATCTACGGGTAAGTTTAGCTGAATCACCATCAAAACCCATAGCAACGTTGGCTATTTTATTTTTTATAAAGGGCATTTTATCAACCAACCAAAGAGCCTTTGAACGAACTGAATTCAGTGGAAAAAAATCATTACTAAAAAGTCTGACTAAAGAATCTGTCGCACCGATGGTTTTATTCCAATCAGATCTTCTTTGTTGATAATATTTTTCAAGAAACTCTTCACTACCTAGATCTAATACTGGATCAGTTATTAAGGCGTCATTAATTGAATCAACTAGAGATGCGACATCACGTAAACCAATGTTAAATCCTTGCCCAGCTATTGGATGTAATGTGTGTGCTGAGTTACCTAACAACAATGTTCGACCGCTATAATTTTTTTCTGGTAAATGCAAAGATAGTGGATAGCTAGAACGTTCTCCTACTCGATTGATTTTACCTAATCGAAAGCCAAAACTTTTTTGAAGTTCACTTCTAAAAGTTTCATCATCTAGTTTCATTGTTCTTTGACAATGCTCTTCGTTTTGGCACCAAACTAAAGACATTCTATTACGAGTAAGAGGCAATAATGCTAAAGGTCCTTCCTGAGTAAATCGTTCAAAGGCTTTATTATTGTGTGATTTTTCTGTCGATATATTGGCAATAATAGCTTGCTGAGAGTAACTTGTTCTTTCTGTTTTAATTCCTGCCATTTTTGCTAGGTTAGAAAAAGTACCGTCAGCAGCAATTAATAATTTTGCGGATAAACCTTTTGCAGTAGTTTTCTGCTCTTTATTTTTTTTAGTATCTGCTAATAAAACAGTAATTTTACCGCTTTTTTGCGGCTCTTCTAAAGAGTCAATTTTAATGATTTTATTTGGGCAAAAAGTGATAATATTTTCAAACGACTTAACCGCATTCCATAAAACGGGTCCCGTTTCATCTAATGGGATCACCTGACCTAACGCATCCATTTCTCCATTCTTATTTGAGCATTTTTTATTTATACGCTCGGCTGAAAGACGAGTAAAACCAAAATGATTTTGCTCGGAGATATGAATATTTAAAATAGGTTCTGCCACAGGTTTCAATTTAGACCAAAGATCAAGCGACTTGTAAATGGCAACTGATGCAGCAGATAAAGCCACAGCGCGGGCATCAAAACTAGGGCTCGCATTTGAATCCACTTCAATCGATTCAACTAAAGCTATTTTCAGCGATGTCTGGCCATTCTTAATTTTAGCTAATGCTAAAGCCGTTGTAGCTCCAACCATTCCGCCACCCGCAATAATAATATCAAACTCTTCCATTCTCACTCTCTACTTGAGCTGTTCGCTAGGTCATTAGTTTCTCGATAGTCGCAACTTCTTTACTCACCGCTTTAGAAAGAACTTCATTACCTTTTTTGGTGATCGCTACATCATCTTCAATGCGAATTCCAATTCCCCACCATTTTTTATCAAGTCCTTTTGTATTAGGGGCAAAATAAAGTCCAGGCTCTACGGTTAGCACCATATTTTCTTCTAGGGTTCTTGGCTCTTTTTCAATCAAGTAATCACCCACATCATGTACATCTAACCCAATCCAATGACCGGTTTTATGCATGTAAAATGGCTTATAGGCTTCTTTATCAATTAGCCGCTCAAGATCACCTTTTAATATGCCCATTTTAACTAAACCCTGGGTTAAAATTTGCACGGCTTTATCGTGAGGGGCTGTCCAAGGATTTCCTTTTACTGCTTCTTTTATCGCTTCTTTATTCGCTTTTAATACCCAAGAATAGGCTTCTTTTTGTTCTTTAGAAAATTTTCCATTAATGGGGAAAGTTCGAGTGATGTCCGCCGCATAACCCTCGATTTCACCACCGGCATCAATCAGCAATAATTCGCCATCTTTTAGCTCAGCGTTATTTTCCACATAATGCAAAATACACGCATTTTTGCCACCAGCGACAATTGAATTATATGCTTCAGTGCGAGCGCCACCTTTTGCAAAATGATATTTTATTTCTGCTTCCATATCGAGTTCATTTAAACCTGGTTTACAAGCTTTCATCGCTTGGATATGTGCTCTTGCAGAAACGTCTGTCACTCTTCGCATAACATCTAACTCTGCTTTACTTTTAAATAATCGCATATCGTGCAAAACATAACTAAGATCGATTAACTCCCCGGGAGGATGAGCGCCACTTTTTACCTGTACTCGAAGCGTATTGATCCATGCCATCACACTGTTGTCAAAATCAGCATGATTACCAAACTCATAATAAATTCGATCTCGCCCTTCCATTAGACCCGGTAAGATTTCATCAATATCATCAATCGGAAAACAATCATCACAACCAAATTGTTTTATCGCACCTTCAGAACCATAACGTCGACCATGCCAAGTTTCCATTGTTTCATCTTTTTCTCGACAAAATAAAATGTATTCACCTTGCTCTCTTCCGGGCAATAAAACGATGACCGATTGAGGCTCGGGAAAATTAGATAAATACTGGAAATCACTGTTTTGCCGAAAAACATAATCGGTATCACGGCTTCTTACTTTTTCTTCTGCCGAGTGGATAATTCCAATAGAATTATTACCCATATAATTCATCAATTTACGACGGCGCCTAGCAAACTCTGTTTTGCTAATTAAGACTGAATTATTAAGACCTTCTACTTTCTTAATCATGCTAAATCCAATTTAATTTTTTTGAAAAATAAATACTTAAACTGTCAAACCTAAAATTAATCAGTTGAAACACTAGTGGATCGTTTTACTTTCAGTTTTATATGCTGGCAGTTCTGATTTAGAATTTCTAACCAATTCCATATAAATCATCTTTACCGCTACTTTAATATGTTCAATTAACGTCTCTAACGCCATATTTGCTTCTTCATTATCATCGTTTTCGATACTCACTTGGGATATTTCAGCAATATCCGTTAATGATTCTTTGATCTCTTTTTGAAGCGCATTTTTATCGCCAAATTGTAGTCCAAACCCTAATAGATAGCCTTGGCTCCAAAATGATAATGATTCTAATCGATCAACCATTGGATAACTATCGTCTGGGATCAATATTGGCGCTAATAAATCCTCATCTCCGAAAGCTTGATGAGTTTCCTCAACAAGCATCTTAGCAAACTGGCTCAATTCATTCGAAAAAGCATTATTCTCGTTGATTAGCACATTAATCTGCTCTAACCAACTCAAGCTTGTACGTTGTAAACCGGCTGAAATCATTCCACTTAAAATACCTTGGAACTCAGCGGCGGTTATTTCATAGCCTGCTTCAACTAATAATTCTTCAAATTGATCATAAATATCATTGATGTTTTCTTCAAATACACTCATTAATAAACTTATCCTAACTTGCTCTAACTTTATATTAACGGCAAGATGTTTGGTTATTTTTTACTATTTATGGGTAAAAACTCGTTTAAATACGCAAAATTCAAGATTTTATTGATTATACCATTGACCCATGAGCAGTTGCGCTCTATATTAAAATCATACCAAAAAACAACAGTTTGCCATGACAACCTCAAATCTTTCGCAACTTGAATCAAGTATTTCTAAGCTATTGGAAAGCTCTGAAGTGCTACAAAACGAAAATCGTCAATTGCGAGCTGATAGGCAAAATTTATTGGATAAAAATAAACTCGCCAGCGGCAAAATTGAAGCCATGATCAAAAAGTTGAAGGATATCAATTGATGGCAGATAATAACCATACAAATTTTGACAGTAATACCTCGGTTAATATTCATATAATGGGTAATGAATATCACATTGCAAGCCCAAAAAATGAGGTAGAAAACCTTGAAATAGCTGCTCGAGCGTTAGATAAGCGCATGAAAGAAATAAAGCAAGGTGGCAAAATTATTGGTTTAGAACGTATCGCAGTAATGGCAGCACTTAATTTATCTTATGAGCTAATGTTTGGTGATTCTACCAGCGCAGAAGAAACTGACGCAATTAACCAAAGAATTAAAAAAATTCAAGAAAAAGTAGATGCAGCTCTTGCCTCTACAGCGCAAACGGAATTGATTTAGTCTAAAACCCATCAATCATATAACACGGTTGTCATTCCGAAATAATTTGTATCTATTTTGTTAACATTAAACACTTAAATGATTGGATCTCTCAAAACATCTTACCTATAATTATTTCTCTGCCTGCTTTGTTCGTCAAGTTGTTGTAGTCCTTGAGCCGATAATCTCATCTCAGGGTATTCTTGTTAATTTCTGGTGTGCATATCCGTGCATTTCTTGCTTATTGGTTAGAAATGGAGCGGAGAGCCTAAATTAAATTACGGAATTCCCACCTGAACCTTCGGGTTCTTGGGCGAGTATAACTAACGGCACGGTGGGTAGATTCTCTTTTCTGACTAACTATTATGAATAAACAACAGCTAAAATCTGATATAAGACAACAAATCAGAAAAAAAAGGAATTTAGTCACGCCTTCAGAAAATTCTATTCTAGGTGCAAGACTTAACCAGCAGTTGATTCAACATAACCTGCTCACAGCACACCAAAATATCACTTGTTTTTTATCTTTTGACGGTGAGATATCAACAAATAGCATCATCCAAAATATTTTTAAATTAAACAAGTCATGCTATTTACCTAGGCTAATAATAAAAACAAAGACAACGCCAAATAAACTTCTATTTCTTCCATATAACCAAACAAGCACAATGGTAGAAAACCATTATGGAATTCCTGAAATTGATTTAGAGAACGAGCAGGCTATTAAAATTGAAAATTTAGATTTAGTACTAGCTCCATTAGTTGCATTTGACTTATCTGGAAATCGATTAGGTATGGGTGGTGGTTATTACGATGCAACTTTTGAATCAATTAAAGGTCAAACAAAACGACCAGAATTTATAGGTTTAGCACATGATTTTCAGGAAGTAGACAGTGTTCCAAAAGATGACTGGGATTTGCCATTGGATGGAATTTGTACACCGACTCGTTTCTTGAGATTTAAAAAATAATCGAATGTTACTATGAACGAGATTAGGGTATTTGTTGCTATCATTGTATTTTCAATTAGTGGATACATGGTTTTCGAATAGACTTCGATATTTAATTAATTTCATCCATGAGATTTAATATGAAAAAAAATAAACTCCTAAAAACGTTATTAAGTAGTCAAACTCTAATACTAGTATTTATTACTATTTTGAGTGCCTGTACTCCAAAATACATCAGTGACTATGATGAATATACAGACAGAGCAATCACATCTTTACAGCGAGAATTTGAAACATTTTTTGTGACCCTTGATAGCCTAGTAGATCGAGACAAATGTGAATGGATTAATCACAGCAGTTTTTATCACAGCTCAAAAATTAATATTAGTTCAGTCCAAGTTAGAGTGAAAGCAATAACCAAAAATAAAAAAACAATTGAACAGGTAGTCCTTCTTTCAAATAGTTTAAAGTCACTCGAAAAACTCCATAAGCTAGGCTGCTTTTCGAATGAACAAATTGAAAACCTAAGAAGTAACTTTAACTCTAGTTTTACAGCAATATTAAAACTAGAACTGGCAAAAAAACGTATTCAATAAACTTTTAATCAAGACATATCAATCGAATATTGGGAGAAGAGCGATGAGTTTAGATGTAACTGAACTTTCACTAAAAATGTTAGACGCGTTCAGAGGAGAACTATCAGAAAAATGGGCTGACGTAGAGGACTATGCTGAAACTGAATCAAAAAAACTTGCAGAAAATTTCGTAATGATCGAAAAATTAAAGCGTACGGGAAAAATAACTGAAGAGCAGGCAAAGTTACACCACGAAATCCAACGCAATGCTTCTCGCTCTGTATTACTAACCACTGAAGGTCTGGGGTTGCTTGCTGTAGAACAAGCAATCAATGCGGCGATGAGTGTGCTTAAAGAATCTGTCAATGGTGCTTTGAATTTTGCGCTTATCTAATCACCTTACCTATGTGAAAAAACAGAGAGTAATAGGCATAAAAAAACCTCCAATTGCTCAAGTCAAATTGAAGGTTTTTATCAATAAATTAGGAGGTGGATCTTTATTGATTTTCTGATTGCGTCTGTGTAACTTGATATTCATTAGCATTTGCAGCATTAACACTGCTCAAGCTAGAAAAAATCATACCAAGACCTAATAAGGCAGCCAGTACGACTAATATATCTGGTTTGCGTTTCATTTTGGTGCTCCAGTTCTTATTTTTTGTGGAGTCCATTACTTACTATCTTTCATTCCATGTTCATTTGTTTAAAGCAATCTGTCAGCAATTCATTTCCAAGCGATTAAGCCGTTGGTCTGAGTGACAGAGCTGATAAATGTACTCTTTTTTTGAAGAGGGATCAACCGCTTATTATCATTTCTTTGACATGATCTGGTAGCTTTGTCTCATTCTTGAACTCATTTTTACTATTACATAAGTTATCCACAAGCTTGTGCACAACCACCTATTTTTAGCACTTAATTAATTCTTATACTTGTCAGATGTTTCGCGAAAAACTCTCTTCTTATTTTGATTGGATATAAAAAGGTTTATAATACTCAAATTCAATGCGAAGTAATAACCTTAGAGAAATAAAGAAACACATGCCTACTCAAAAAGAATTAAAAATAGAAGCTGCAAGAGCCGCACTCAAATACATTCAAGATGATGAAATCATCGGTATTGGAACAGGATCTACGGTTAATTGTTTTATCAAACTTTTAGAAAATGAGAAGCACCGAATCAAAGCTGCGGTTTCTAGCTCTATTGCATCGACTAAGCATTTGGAAGCAATTGGCATAGAAGTGATTGATTTAAATGAAGCACATGAAATACCTATTTATATTGATGGAGCCGATGAGTCTAACTACACTCTTGAATTAATTAAAGGAGGTGGAGGTGCATTAAGTCGCGAAAAAGTCATTGCGGCTGTTGCTAGTAAATTTGTTTGTATTGCTGATGAATCAAAATACGTAGAGGTTTTAGGCAACTTTCCGCTCCCTATTGAAGTTTTACCAATGGCTCGAAGCTACGTTGCACGAGAGCTAGTAAAATTAGGTGGTGATCCAGTGTATCGTCATGGTTTTGTGAGCGACAATGGCAATATCATCCTTGATTTGCACAATATGGAAATTTCTCAAGCAAAAGTTTTTGAGGATCAAATTAATCAGATTACTGGCGTTGTGACCAATGGTTTATTTGCACAACGACCAGCAGATCATTTGATTTTGGCGACAAAGGATGGCATTAAAGAGTATTAATTAGGTAAATTTTCCAACAGAATGCGCTTAACATTATCGTCCATAACAAGGTGGATATCATTTTTTGACATTCCCATTGCTAGCAATTCCTGCACAACAAGAGGTAAGCCCGAAACTTCAAAAACTACTGTAATTGCTCCTTCAAAAACTGCAATACCGATGTTCCCACCCTGCTGATCTTCCCGTATCTGCGCGATATTTCAATTCTGTAATGTGACGTATTTATCAGAATTGTAAGTGCATT
>CAZRPK010000104.1:0-10147 GCA_964601915.1 uncultured Kangiella sp.
ATTATCCAATTTCTAATTCCAACAACGAATAATTAATTGTTTGTAGTATTTTATTACATATACCAAAAGTTAATTTAACTTTTATTCTATTTGCATGCTACTATTTCCAAAACAGGGAAGCAAAATATAATTAATGTTTAAACCCTATATCATTGCTTTTATTCAATTTTGATCGGATTATCTGTATCTCAGGCAATTATTGCTGAGCAGAAACCAAAAAATCCGTAACAAAAATCAAACTCAAATTCTATTAGATGGAAAAATAACCGAAAAAGTTTGGGGAAAAACTTTAAAAATTGACCTTCAATTATGAAATATTCCCAGGTGAAAACACTAAACCAAGCGTAATCACCCATGTTTATTTATACGAAAATGGCGAAACGCTTTATGCTGTATTTGATGCAAGAGATAAAAATCCAGAGTCAATCTGATATTTTTTATTAGATAGAGACAATGCTTGGCAGATTTAACTGTCGTTATTTTTCAGTAAATTGGGGGGTAAAACATGTTAGTTTTATTAGATAATGGACATAGCGGATTAATTAATGGTGAATACCAAACACTTGGAAAACGTTCGCCGATTTGGAATAATGGATCACAACTGTTTGAAGGTGAATTCAATCGCGCAATTGTTGCAAGAATCATTGAGTCATTAACGAGTTTAGGTGTTTCTTATATTAACATAACCCCTGAAATGAGAGATATCAGACTCATAACACGTATTAAACGAGCAAATGATTTTTATACGAGCAATTGTTTTTACCTTAGTATTCATTCAAATGCTGGCGGTGGAAAAGGGTTTGAAGTTTTTACTTCACGAGGAAATAGTCAAAGCGATAAAATCGCAACATTATTTGGTAAGGAGTTTAAAAAAACATTTCCAAATAAAAGACTAAGAACTGACTATTCTGATGGTGATCTTGATAAAGAAGCTGGATTCTCAATACTAAAACGAACAAGAATGCCAGCCATATTAACGGAAAATTTCTTTATGGATAATGAAGACGAATGTAAGAATATTCTTATGACTAAACAAGGCAGAGACGCGATTGCAGATTTTCATGTCAATGCCATTGTTAGAACCCAAAATGAAATATTTGGTGAGTAACTTTAGACTATCCGATTAAAGCAAAAAACCTATAAAAGCACAGCAACATTTTTAGAGGTTAGCTCACTACCTCTAATAGAGTCATCAAACTTACAGCCATTAATTGTTTGTCGAATATCTTCATTGACGGATCCCCAAAGATAATAACTATGCTCTATTCCACCACCCACTATATCTGAGCAATCTACCTGATGAATTTTATTATGTAACTGATTAGGTCTTGCAGCTCCAGCATGACCTAACCGTTCTATATTGCCTTTGGTATAGTCAGAAATGTACATCGCCATATCCCCTTTGTTAAAATAAATACTTAAATGACGGCAAAGTTGATGGACATTATTCATGGGTTGGGTTCCTTCAAATACAGTATCATCCACATCTGGAGCACACATAAATACATTCTTAAATAACCTAGGTAATACCTCACTTTTATCTTCTTGGATTAAAGAAGATAACGCATTTTGCAAAACAAAATTTCCCATAGAATGACAAAGTAAATGCAACTCTTGCCCACACTCTTTCAAAGACGGATCAAGTTTTAAGGCAGAAACAACATGCTTTGGTCTTAACGTCATTAAGAAATCTCGTAACTTCAAAAATCCACGTGCCACTGCAATACCAGAATCAATAGCATCCTGTCTATCCGAGGCATAGGCTCTACCCTTCATCATGTCACCATTTGATGGCCAACTGAATAAAAATACATTTACAGATTTTTTGTCGTTTTTATCATGAATACTTTCTCGATTTAACATAAGTTCTAACGCCATAGCAGAGCCTACAGCTTCCCACCAACTAACATTAAAACCATGCACATTAATCATAATATCTTGTTTCTTATCCATGATTATTTTTAAATCTCGAAAAAGCATAGTCGAAGCAAGCTGTTCCACATCAAATCCACTTTTACCTCCTGTGGTGACATCTTTATAAGCTTTAATTTTACCTTTATTTTTAACTAGTTTAGTTAAATACCCTGATAAACCCTCACCATCGCCAATTCGTTTATGTTTAGTTCTTTGTAAATAATTTTTTATTTCTTTTTCATCGACGGTTAGCCCAACTTTACCAAAACGCAGGTTACTATTTCGATCAGAGCTAAAGTTTTTTCCGTAATCTGTAGGCTTCCAACGATTAGTTCCCAAGTGATTTCGGTTTGTTGCGTAAAAAAGTGTGATTTTCATATTAAAATTTCTCTATTTATTTTTTATAATTATATCCATTAAGACAAATATCGTTTTATTTATTCAAATTTATTTAAACCACCACGGAATAAATTAGCACTGTTGGTAAAGGTCAAAAGCAATGTTGATAGACCTGCAATAGAGGTTAAAACAAGTTCAAATAAATCGCTAGCCGTTAGTGCAAACCAACTTAATACAGCCACTGCTATAAAAGCAATTAACCATTTATAATTTTGCCACTTACCTAATTCCGCTTGTGTTTGCATATTGGCAAAAGTTTCAGCCACTTCTGCGCTTTTTATAAAAAATTTAAAACTATTATTAATTATAATAAAACGTTCTTTATCATCAAGTTTTATTAATCCTTTCATTGCCAAATCCTCTATTACAAATTTATTACGTGGATTAGGTTTAATGTTATTTGCTAAATGAAATAATTCCAATTTTTCTGAATTACTGCATTTGAACCATTTAAACCGATAAAGAGCCTCAGCATGCAATATCATCAGTTTAGTTTCTTTATATCCTGGATTTTTATTATTAATTTTTTTAGTTGGAAGGTATTTCAATATATAAGAGAGTTCTTTAAAATTTGAACACTCGGATTTCAAATAATTATAATCCAAATTTAAGTAATTTTCGGCGTTAGTTTTAACTTTAAAGCTAGACAACAAACATGACCAAGAAAATATTTCTTCTGTAGATAAATGTATCCCTCTGTTTTGACCCGATCGCATAAATTCTCTTTTGAAAATAGACTTTAGTGTAGTGTATTCTAGGTATAAGTTTAGCGATAGATCAGAATTATGCTTTATTATTTCCACCACCGACTTTAATTGCTCAAAACAAATATCTCTTTTACTAGAATTAAACATTAGGTTGTCCATATCATTAATAAATAAAACACTCTTGTTTTTCTCTTCTTCATAGATTTTGAATAAGTTATTATTTTTGAATAAGTTATTATTTTTGATTAATGATGATTCAACACCTTTTCTTTCGCATTTTTTATAATTAATAACAAGTCTATCATTGATAGTCTGAGTTCTATTAATATTGCTATTTTTAACCAAAGTGTCAATATGCCCTAAGTATTTTTTGGAGCCATAAATTCGTTTTAGTAGAAAATGAAAATAAAAATAAACTAATAAAGTCAAAAACATAAACAATGATACCCATGCTATTATTATTGACATGTTAACTATGGGGCGTTTTACTAAATTACTATTAGATGTTTTGTCAAAATAATTGAGAAATAAGTGTTTTCTTAAGTGTGAATACTGAGTAAAACTTGAAAAATTAGCTTTAAATTGTTGGTGATTTTGATTTGTACTCTTCTTATCTTTAGAATTATTATGAAGCCCTTTACTTTTATAAAGATCTGGGTAATATTCTTCAATAGTTTTATCTGTTTTTTTATCGCCCTCTAACGCTTTAGATTTTTCAACTATGTGATAGTAATTGCGCAAGCCTTGATCAATGATGCTTATGCTAAACTGCTGAATCACTAAGTAACAAATTGCAGACAAAATCGGGACTGAAAAATAGATTACTATTTGATTTTTAATTTCTTTACGCAATTGGTATTGCCATAACAACCATACTAACATACCAATTATTATTGAAATTAAGGGTAAAACAAAAGACACTAACGATACTACGCCCATTAGAACTACAGAAGATACGGCTATTATGTGTTTGTTATAAGGTTTAATTAGCATTTTCGAATTTAGAATATATTTACTTGCATAAAAAGTAATAAATGTACTTATGGCATAAATGAAAGGCACAATTAGAAACAAAGTAATTAGCATAGAGAGAAAAGTATATACATAAACATCTTTAGCATATATTTTTATTGTATCTACTGGATAAAAAACAATTATTGCCCAGGCATTTATACTACTTGGCTTAATCGAAAATTCGTATTTTTTTCCATGATAATAAACTCTTTTACTGACATTACCTTTCAATGAGTTTAGTTGTTGGTAGGAATCTAAGCCGAATTTAACGATATGTTCAGTATCCTCATTATCATCTAGTTCAGCATATAAATTTTCAATTAAAGTAATTTTTTCGTTACTGTGAAATAGTACTTGTCCACTATCTCTCTCAATAACTGCAAATTGGTAATCCTCTTCTAATTTATTTTCTATCGTTAATGATGACATAGAAATATCCGCACCTAGAACAACGGCATCTTTATCAATTTCAGTATTATTTTCTGTATTAAAAGGAATAGAAATTGTTGTTCCTCGTGTTCCATTAGTTAGATTATATAGCCGTTGTATATAGAAAATTAATTCTTTATCCAATTTAATTGAATTTGCTAAACCCTTATTCGATTTTATGTTTTTAAAATAATTCCGGTGAGCAATATTGACAGGTTTAAGGCTACCGATTTCTTCTTTAAATTGAATGCTAGGTAAGCAAAGATCGCCATTTTCATTGGCTACAAATACTAAATGTACATCGGGAATTTGAATCTTATTATTGACTTTTTGGGGCGGCACTTCGTATATCCATTTGGCAGCTAGAGTATCAATATCTTTACAAGGATATGCACTAGTTTGCTTATTATAATTAACTCCCTCAATTTTGTTTACTTTCTTATATTCGAGAAGCTCTACTAGACAGACTTCCCTTCCCATTTTTTCGTCAATAGACGGCTTACATTTCAATGGTTCTTTATTGCTAAAAAATTTTTCATAGTCTAAGAGCTTGCCGATAGATGTCTTTATTTCACTATCTAATTTGGCAGAAAGCTCTATTGAATGTTTAATTGCAGCAGATGATTTATTGGTTAATTTTATTTCATAGGCAATAAATGCAATAATCGCTGAGATCGTAAGCATTGCAACCAATAAGACTGAAATTACATTGACCAAACGAAACGCCTTTCCAAAACCTATATTTTTTTCACTAAGCATTAACTTTGTGTATGCGATAAAGAATATGAAAAATACTAGCAGAGAAATAAACATCCCTAAATTTTCAGATTGAACATCAAAAGGGCTAGAATACAATTTATTTTTGTTCACCAGACCTACAATATAGAGTGCATTGCCTTGTTGAATTGACAATTCGTGATCCATTATAAACGGGTGAATATATACCCTATATTCCTTTCCAGAGATAGTTACTTCGGTATGGGTAGAAAAAGATGGCCCTGATTTATTATTTGCTACTTTATTTTTTTTGCTAATTTTTCCAAGAAAGCCAAAGTCGAATTCTTTTTTATGTGTTTGTAAAAATATTGAACTTAAATTATAGATCCCGATGCTTCCATTTTTATCATTGGCATGGATGATTTCACCGTTTGAACTAGCAATTAATAAACGATCAAATTGCTCGGCCTCCAACTTAAATATTTCATTTACGTTCATTTCGTAGGATAACAATTTTTTATCTTGTTTAAAACAAGTTACAATAAGGTTATCACTCAATTTGAAAGGGCTTTTACCACAATTAACTGTTTCATTTTTACTTTCTTGAAAGCTTTTAAAAATTACGGATGTTTTTTTAAAAAGATTTTTCCCTGATTTACCTTCGCTTTGTTCAAAATTTATAATAATTACTGACTTCAACTGTGCTTCAATTAATTTTATTTTTTTGTCTATATCATGTAATTTTTTAACCGCAGATTCTAATTTTGTTGAAGCGTAGTTGTTAATGTTTTTTTCAATTTTATCCATGATTTCGAGAGATTCATCATTTAAAATTTTTATTTCTTGTTTTAATTTTTTAACAAATTGAGTGTTTTTTTCTTGCTTGATTAAGTCAGTATTTTTGAATACCGACTCAGAATATCGAATTGAGTCTTTAAATTGTGAAAACTTGCGATCAAAATTCTGTGTTATTTTTTCGAGCGTACGAAATAGTTGTAGATTGATAGCAGTGTCTTTAGCCGAATAATTTATAAAATATAAATAAAATAACGTGCCAAATAAAATAAGCCCAACAAAATAAGATAGCCGGTTGGGGCGAGAGGGCTTAGACTGTTCGAAATTATTATCCTTTAACATTCTACATCCTTGTGCTTTATTATTAGTCTTTAATACTTATACTCTTTTATTTGTGTATGATCAAATCTCAAGTTGAGAAGAATCTCTATCAGTACTGGCATTCTTGCCTCTTTATTGTATTGCCTATAAGGACGTAGATACTTAGGATTTGCTGGGAGCAAAATCCTGACACTCCATCCCTGGACATAAAAAAAGCGACCCGAAAGTCGCTTTAGTCACATTATGTTTTTTCTAAATTCTAATGATTAAACCCGCTCAAAAACAGTGGCAATTCCCTGCCCTAAACCAATACACATTGTAGCCACACCTAAAGTAGCCTCTTTGCTTTCCATCAACCTAAGCAGCGTTCCGCTGATTCGAGTACCAGAACAACCAAGTGGATGACCAAGTGCAATTGCACCGCCATTCAGGTTTATTTTTGAATCCATATCATCCAAAATTCCTAAATCTTTCATAACTGGCAAAGCTTGAGCTGCAAATGCTTCATTCAATTCCCATAGGTCGATATCGGATGCTTGTAATCCTGCTCGTTTAAGTGCTTTTTTAACCGCCGGAACTGGTCCATAACCCATGATGGCTGGATCGCAACCTGCCACACCCATGCTTCTAACTTTCGCCAAAGGCGTTAAACCTAAATCTTTAGCTTTTTGTGCGCTCATGATTAACATCGCAGATGCACCATCGGATAAAGCGGATGCATTACCCGCAGTCACTGTTCCGCGTGGGTCAAATACTGGTCTTAAACCAGCTAATCCTTCTTCAGTAGTTTCTGCTCGAATCACTTCATCATAATCAAACATTTTTAAAGCGCCATTAGTATCGTGTCCTTCCATTGCTAAGATCTCTTTTGAAAACGCTCCACTTGTAGTTGCTGCGCATGCTCGTTGGTGAGAATTATAAGCAAAATGATCTTGAGTCTTGCGATCAAAACCGTGCATCTTCCCTAACATTTCTGCAGTTAAGCCCATCATTCCTGAAGCTTTAGCCGCATACTTTGAAATTTGTGGTGCAAAATCAACGCCGTGCATCATTGGCACATGACCCATATGCTCAACGCCACCAACAATAAACATGTCGCCATTACCAGTTTGAATAGCTTGCGTTGCAGAATGAATAGCTTGCATTGACGAACCACACAAACGATTAATCGTTTGTCCCGCAACTGTATGCGGTAAATCTGTCATTAATGAAGCATTTTTAGCAATGTTAAAACCTTGCTCTAGCGTCTGTTGCACACAACCCCAAATAACATCTTCAACTTCTGCTGGATTAACTGCAGAATTTCTATCTAATAAACCCTGTATTAATCGAGCACTTAAAATTTCTGCTCGTGTATTTCTAAACATTCCACCTTTGCAACGACCCATTGGGGTTCTAATTGCGTCGACTATTACTACTTCGTCACTTCCGACTGTATTTAAGTCTGTCATTTTAATATCTCCGAATTCGTTTATGCTCTACTTGAGTGATTAAGCGTTATAAAAGTTTTTGTTGTCTGCTACTAATTGCTTTAATAGCGCAGGAACTTCATAACAAGCACCTAAAGATTTGTATTTTTCAGCCATTGTAATAATCTTGTTCAATCCAATTTCATCCGCATATTTTAATGCACCGCCCCTAAATGGAGGAAATCCAATACCAAATAATAATGCCATATCAGCTTCTTCCGCCGTGGCAACAATGCCTTCATCTAAACAACGTGTTACTTCAAAAATTAGTGGCAACATCATTCGATCAATAATTTCTTGAGCTTCATATTCTTTGCGAGGAGTACCAATTAAGTCAAAGATCCCTTCAACAAAATCTTTTTTTGGACGACCCTTTTTATCAAGGCTGTAGGCATAAAAACCAGAACCAGTTTTTTGCCCTAATTGTTTCTTCTCATAAAGTTTGGCTAATGAATCACCTTCAATAATCGACATTCTATCGGGGAAACCTTCTGCCAACACATCTGCACAGTGATAAGCCGTATCAATACCAACAACATCAAGTAAATAAGCAGGACCCATTGGCCAACCAAATTTTGTCATCACTTTATCTATTTGACGGAAATCAGCGCTTTCAGCCATCATTAAACTAAAGCCTCTAAAGTAAGGGAATAAAACTCGGTTAACATAAAAACCCGGGCAATCTTTAACCACAACCGCTGATTTACCCATCGCACTGGCATAAGCAACAGTCGCAGCAATCGTTTCGTCAGACGACTTTTCTCCTCGAATAACTTCTACTAACGGCATTTTATGCACTGGATTAAAGAAATGCATACCACAGAAATTTTCTGGACGCTTTAAGTTAGTCGCTAATAAGTCTATTGATATAGTGGAAGTGTTAGAGGTTAAGATGGCATCATCTGCTATGTAGCCTTCTATTTCTTGCAAAACAGTGTCTTTAACTTTTGGATTCTCTACAACAGCCTCAACCACTAGATCAGTATTCTTAATCGCAGAGTAATCAAGCGTTGGAGTAATCGTAGCAACAATTTTAGCCATTTTATCGGCTTTTAACTTACCAATTTTAACGCCTTTATTAAGAATCTTTATGGCTTCGTTCATGCCTAAATCTAACGCTGGTTGATTGATGTCTTTCATCACAACTGGAATTCCTTTGCTAGCAGACTGATAAGCAATTCCGCCACCCATTATTCCCGCACCAATAACCGCAGCTTGGCTTACTTGCTTAGTGGCTGTTTTTGCAGCAATTTTTGCTTTACCTTTAATCAATTGATCGCTTAAAAAGATTTGTACCATCGCTCTGGCTTGAGAAGTTTGGCAAACTTTTACAAACCCTTCATGCTCAACTTTTAACGCATCATCACGGGACATTGTTGCCGCTTTTTCGATGACATTTATAGCTTCCATTGGTGCTGGATAATGAGGCATTGCCTTTGCACCCACTACACCTTTGGCCACATTAAATGCCATTAAACTTTCCAATTTGTTCAGTTTCAATGGCGCTTGTTTTACTGCTCGACGGTTTTTCCAGTCTAACTTTCCGTCCGCTGCATCACTCACCATTTGAATAGCGGTGTCTTTTAATAATTCTGGCGCAACAACCGAATCAATAGCACCGACTTTTAAAGCATTTTCAGGCTTGTGAGGTTTTGCGGTTGCAATCCATTCAATCGCGTTATCAGCTCCAATTAATCTTGGTAAACGGGTGGTTCCACCAAAACCAGGGATAATGCCTAATTGAGTTTCTGGCAATCCGACTCTTGCGGCTGGACTCGCTATTCGAAAGTCACATGAAAGCGCCATTTCCATACCGCCACCGAGAGCAAATCCGCCAAGAGCGCATACCGTAGGGAAAGGTAAATCTTCAAAACTGCTAAAAATAGCATTCACTTCCACACACCAAGCAATCATTTGCTCTTCAGTTTCTTTAAACATACCTAGAAATTCAGTGATATCGGCTCCAACGATGAACACGCCTTTTGCACTAGTAACAATAGTTCCTCGAATACCGTCTGTAGATGCAAGTTTTTCTATTGCTTCGTTTAATTCTACCAAAGTCGCTTTATCAAACTTGTTAACTGAGCCGCTTTGATTATCGAATATTACTTCCGCTATGCCGTTATCAAGCATTTCACAGCGAAGAGATTGACCTTCATATATCATTCGTTTACTCCGTTTGTTGCATTGTTTTCAATCAAGTGGACTGAGTTTAGTCTTTTAAAATAGAAAAAGTTACCTACTTTTCACTCGATTGTTGGGAATTTAATAATTTAAGTGACCCGATTATAACTAGATAAGCCAACAATTCAAACAGTTGTTTGAATTAATGTAAGCCCAAAGCTGTAATGTCCCCTTTCAACCAAGCTAAAATGTCCCCTT
>CAZRPK010000105.1:0-10016 GCA_964601915.1 uncultured Kangiella sp.
TTGGCGCTAGATAACAACGCCAACCAATTATGTTAATTTCAAATAATGTTAATTTAGAAAGCATATTTAGCAGTAAATATTAGTCTGCCAAGTTCACCTTCATTATTATTTTCAAGAGTCTTGATTGCACTTAAATACCCAACTCCCAAAGTGACCTTTGGAGCAGGACTGACAAGCAGGTTAACTTGAAAACTGCTAGTCGATTCAATAGCATTTGTTCCAGTTAAATTAGTATCATTATCAGCTGCTGCTGTAGAATAGATGAAATTTGAGCGCCATGTATTGTTCCAGAAATGACGATAAGCGACCGAAGCGTGAGTTGAATCAATGGTTTCTAAACCAGCCACATTCCCATCCCCATCAACAACAATAACCGCACCTTTAAAAAGATTTAAACCCGCATAACGTCCTAAACCAGAACCAGTCGCAAAGTTAAATCGAATATCATCTTTGGCACCTACTTTAAACTTACCTGTAACGCTCACGCCAAAAGCAGAAGTTGACTCTTCAAATTTATCTATAAGGTTACCATTTCCATCGTACTTATTATTGTACTCTAATTGCCTAACTAAGCCTGCAAAACTAATATGTCCCCAGTTTGCCTTATGATTATAACGAAGAACTAAATCAGGTGTACTGTTGTCATCAGTGACGATTCGTCCAGGTTTCTCCCCAGGAATGTTAGCAATCGTTGACTCAGGATTTTCCAATGCGATTTGAAAACTGCCTTTGGTATATCTCACCATAGGTTGACGTTCAAAAATAATACCTTCGGAGGCACCTAAGAAATCGGCAGATTCAGGCAGTGCCCCAACATCCTGGAAGGTTGACCAAGTTTGTCCAAATAACCAGTTATCGTATTTGAAAAAAGCATGACGTAATCTTGGATTGTATGAGTTGCTGACTCTTTCATTACCACCGGGTGGTAATAAGAAATCCATCTCAATGAAAGTGGTTAGTGTTGAACCATTATCGAGAGCATGGGTTGATTTAAAGTTAATACGACTTTCTTTCGCACTAAAATCAAAATCCTGGCTTTCACCTTCAACTCCAGGGCCTTCTACAGGAATAACGCTAGGAATATAGAAATCACGCAACCCACTATTTGCGCCTAAATCACCATCACTATAATCACTAAACTGCGCGGTCGCTTTAATAAAGCCACCAAATTTGTAAGTGTGTTTACCACTTGATTTTTTAGTGCCTTTAGCCTGTTTTAACTCTTTTACAAGATTTTCAAGTTTTTGGATACGATCATCTAATGATTCTGCTGCACTAATTCCATTAGCGGCAAAAACCAGTGGTAATGTTAAAAAAGATGCCCGAATTGTTTTGGTTAGTTTTTTTATTGGAAAGCTCACTGTCCCTCACCTCTATATCTATTGTGATTTAATTGAGGTTACGAGTGTGCACTTGAAGGATGATGTTTGACTATTAGCAATTAGTCTAATACGCAACCAATCTGTAGACTAAAGTCTAACTAGTTTAGCATGGTAAATTGGATGCAGATTAAATAAAATAAAGTGGTAGAAAGCTTGGTGAAAAATAACAAAAATCAAATCAATCAGTAAAAACCAATAATATAGGATCTGTTTATGTCACAAACCTTTTCGGTAAATTCAGACTTTGCCAAAAAAGCATATTTGGATGAGTCGCAATACTTCGAGATGTATCAAAATTCAATTGATGATAACGAATCCTTTTGGGCTGAGCAAGGAAAACGGATCGACTGGATAAAACCTTTCACTCAAGTAAAAGATGTTTCATATGCCAAAGACAATCTTCATATTAAGTGGTATTTTGATGGAACATTAAATGTTTGTACTAACTGTGTCGATCGACATTTAGTCGACAAAGCGGATCAAACAGCAATAATCTGGGAAGGCGATAATCCTTCAGATTCAATTAAAGTGACTTATTCGGAATTACATAAACAAGTTTGCCGTTTTGCCAATGTACTCAAGAAAATGGGAATTGTTAAAGGTGATAGAGTCACTTTATACATGCCAATGATTGTAGAAGCCGCCGTTGCAATGCTTGCCTGTGCACGAATAGGCGCGGTTCATTCCGTCGTTTTTGGCGGTTTTAGTGCAGAAGCATTGGCCGGAAGGATTATTGATTGCAAGAGCAAACTGGTTATTACTGCCGATTTTAGCCATCGTGGCGGCAAAACGATCCCATTAAAACAAAATGTTGACGCTGCAGCAGGAAAAGAAGGCGTTAAGAATTACCTAGAATCTATTTTAGTCATTAAGAACTCTGATAAAGATGTCGTTTGGAACACTGAACTTGATCATTGGTACCATGACTTGGTCTTAAATGTATCCGATGAATGTCCCGCTGAGGAAATGAATGCCGAAGATCCGTTGTTTATTTTGTACACGTCTGGATCAACCGGCCAGCCCAAAGGAGTACTACATACATGCGGGGGTTATATCGTTTATGCTTCGCTGACACACCAGTATGTATTTGATTATCACCCTGGTGACATCTATTGGTGCACTGCAGATGTAGGATGGATCACAGGACATAGTTATATTGTTTACGGCCCATTAGCTAATGGTGCCACCACACTGATGTTCGAAGGTATACCCAATTACCCCGATAGCAGCAGATTTTGGCAGATCTGTGATAAACATCAGGTAAATACCTGTTACACCGCTCCAACAGCCATTCGTTCGTTAATGCGAGAAGGCAATGCATTGGTCAAATCGACCTCAAGAAGCTCTTTGACGTTACTTGGCAGTGTGGGCGAACCGATTAATCCGGAAGCATGGCAATGGTATTATGATGTCGTTGGCGAACAACGTTGTCCTATTGTAGATACTTGGTGGCAGACTGAAACCGGTGGGATTTTAATTTCACCTTTACCTGGCGCGACCCCTCTTAAACCAGGCTCAGCGACTCGCCCTTTCTTTGGCATCCAACCTGCGTTAGTGGATAATAAAGGCAAAGAGCTATCAGGGGCTGTTGACGGTGTTTTGGTTATTAAAGATAGTTGGCCAGGACAAATGCGTACCATATATGGTGACCATCAACGTTTTGTCGATACCTATTTCAGCACTTTTGAAGGAATGTATTTTACCGGTGATGGTGCACGTAGGGACGAAGATGGCTACTATTGGATCACCGGCCGAGTGGATGATGTATTGAGTATTTCCGGGCATCGGATGGGAACCGCCGAAATAGAGAGCGCATTAGTTGCGCATTCTGATGTAGCTGAAGCTGCTGTTGTAGGTTACCCTCACGCCATTAAAGGGCAAGGAATTTATACATTCGTGACACTAAACGCTGGCGTTGACGGCAATGAAACACTAGAAAAAGAATTAGTTCAGTGGATAAGAAAAGAAATAGGGCCGATCGCATCACCAGATTTCATACAATTTTCACCGGATTTACCTAAGACACGCTCGGGAAAAATTATGCGTCGAATATTACGCAAAATTGCTGAAGATGATTTCTCAAATCTTGGAGATATATCAACTTTAGCCGACCCTTCAGTTGTTGAAAAACTCATAAACAACCGTAAAAATCGGAGTGAATTATCAACCCAATAACCGTAAGCAAAATCATTATAGCGGATGATCATCCGCTATTTCGTCATGCTTTGGTACAAGCGTTAAAAACGAATCTATCGGATACTCTTTTTATGGAAGCTGATAGCATTTCAGAGTTAGAAGTCATTTTGAAACAAAATCCTGACGCCGATCTTCTATTGATGGACTTACATATGCCTGGGGCAAATGGCTTTGTCGGTTTAGCACATGTGGTAAAACATTTTGCTCAACTACCCGTGATGATGATTTCTGCAGACGAAAATATTGCTATTGCAGCCAACGCTCAAAAATACGGTGCACTAGGGTTTATCGCCAAGTCAGCGAGTATAAAGGAAATTTCAGCCGCTATTGAGACAGTACTTCAAGGCGAACTTTGTTTTCCTAAAGGGTTACAGGACTTCAAGCTAGATGAGACCAACAATAAACATCTACTGGTTAATAAAATTGCTGAGTTAACGCCAAAACAATTGGAGGTATTTAACCTACTTGCCTACGGGCTACTCAATAAACAAATAGCCTATAAACAGCATGTGACAGAAGCTACTGTAAAAGCTCATATTACAGCGATCATGCGCAAGTTGAACGTTAACAACCGAACTCAAATAGTAATGATTGCCAACGAAGTAAAAGTTGAAGAGCAATTCGGGGATTCAATTTCTGAAGGTTCTAGCAATTCTTTTTGATCACTATCTCGACCAATCGTTATATCGCCAAATATTGATGCATTAAATCTTTATCATCCAATGCTTCCTGAGCCAAACCATCAAACACCACTTCACCAGTATCGATAATGATTGCTCGATCGGCCAGTTTTAACGCCGCGATAGCATTTTGCTCTACAATGATGGTAGTAATACCTAATTCCTTAATGTTATTCAGAATTTTTTCTATTTCTTTAACAATAACCGGAGCCAAGCCTTCATAGGGTTCATCTAACAACAATAATTTAATATCGCGTGCCAAAGCTCTCGCCACAGCGAGCATTTGTTGTTCACCGCCAGACAGTGTCGAACCATCCTGTAACCGTCTTTCTCCTAAACGCGGGAAATGTTCATATATCCTTTCCAATGACCAACCAATCGGCTCCTCAATTTGAGCTAATTGTAAGTTTTCTTCAACCGTTAAACCTGGAATAATCCATCGATCTTCTGGCACCAAAGCAACTCCCACTTGTGCCGCTTGGTAGGATTTCATTTCATGTAAATTATTATGATCAAGCCATATTTCACCATGCTTAACCACCGGCGTAGAAAGTCTGGCTATTGAACGTAAGATCGAAGTTTTACCAGCTCCGTTTCGTCCCAGCAGGGCGACAATTTCCCCTTCTCTAATATTAAAGCTCACTCCTTGGACCACAAAACTCTCGCCATAATAGGAATTTAAATCCCAAACCGAAAGAAAGGAAGGTGAACCGCCCTTATTTTTAACGGGTTTCTGAATAGGTACCTTCGGTTGATCACTCATATTTTAGCCCCACCTAAATAAGCTTCTTTTACAATTTCACTTTCACGCATTTCTTGGGGAGTTCCTTCAGCAATAATGGTACCTTGTGCTAATACCGATACTCGATCAGCAACACTGAATACTACATTCATATCATGCTCAATAATAACTTTAGTCATACCACCTTTCTTGATCTGCTTAAGTATTTCTATGGTTTGGTTTGTATCAGCTCTGGACATACCTGCGGTTGGTTCATCTAGCAGCAATAATTTAGGCTGCTGCACTAAACACATAGCAAGTTCTAACCTTCGCTTGTTACCTCGGGACATTGCCCCCGCGTGATCACTCATCACATTAGATAAACCCATGTCTTCGATTGTTTCTAATACTAACTCTTTAACATCATGGCGTTCATCAAGGTCTTTAACTGCATTAAACTTAAATTGACCATCTATACTAGCCAGTGCCGGTATCATCACATTTTGTAAAATAGTCAAATCTTCAAATATTTGAGGCGTTTGAAAAACTCTAGAAACTCCCATTTGACTAATCTGGTAAGGTGTTTTTCCAATAATATTTTCACCACCAAATTCAACGCTTCCTGAATCAGGTTTAAGCTGTCCAATACAAACATTTAATAGCGTTGACTTACCGGCACCATTCGGTCCAATAATTGCATGAACAGTTCCTTCTTGGATGCGTAAATTCAAATTATTTAGTGCTTTTAATCCACCAAAGGTTTTTACAACATTGGCCACTTCTAATACTGATTTATTCTCCATGGACCGCTTCCATATCAACTTTATGCGAAGAATCATTTTGATCGTCTGAACGAAAATAATGCTTAATTTTTTTGTAGATAATTTCAATCCCCTCTAAAACACCACCTGGTAGAAATGCAACCACAAACATAAAAAGTAATCCCAAGGTTAGATGCCAGCCTTCACCAACAAACAAAGCAGAAAAACTAACTAAACCATTTTCCATCCACGTAGGTAAAAAAGAATAAAAACTATGTAGATTAAGTTCGTTGACAGCAGAAAAAATATTTTCAAAATATTTAATTATAAGAACGCCTAATAACGGACCGTACAGAGTACCAACGCCACCTAAAATAGTCATCAAGATAACTTCTCCCGATGCGGTCCATTGCATTCTCTCTGCACCCGCAAGAGGATCAACTGCAGCCAGAAGTCCACCAGCCAATCCTGCATACATTCCAGAGATTACAAATGCCGTCAAAAGATAGGGTTTGGTATTAAACCCTAAATAACTCATTCTAGTTTGATTAGATTTAATCGCTTTTAACTTTAATCCAAAGGGCGATCTAAATATTCTAACTGCAATATAAAAAGTAATAATCATAATTATTGCAGAAATATAAAAACCTGAATAGCCACTTATATCCAGACCAAAAAGAGTAGTAGAAGGAAGCCCTTCGCCCGCTTCACTAAAAAGTCTATCAATAATCCTTGGATCACTTTTGGCTAATTGAAGTCCTGTCTCACCGTTGGTAATCGGTGTTAATACCGAATAAGCCAAGTTATAACACATTTGAGCAAAAGCCAACGTTAGTATTGAAAAGTAGATACCTGATCGCCTTAATGCAATATAACCAATAATCACCGCAAATACTCCTGACAATATAATACTCAATATTATTGCAGGAAGAATATTCATGGATAATAATTTGAAAGACCAAACTGCTGTGTAAGAACCAATTCCTAAAAATGCAGCATGACCAAATGATAAATAGCCTGTTAGTCCAAACAAAATATTATAACCAATGGCAAAAATACCAAAAATAACGAATTTTTGTAATATGTCAGGATAAGCTGCGCCAAAAGGCATTAGCCATATTGGCATGGTTAAGACGACGAGTGAGAATGTCGCCATAAATACCCATTGATTTTGTAATAGTTTACGCATGATTAATCTTCGAAAACTCCTTTCATACCCATTAAACCACGGGGTCTAACTAACAAGACAACAATAGCGACTAGATAAATGATGATCTGATCAATACCTGGAATAATTGCTTTAACTTCATTCATTGCCGCAAAAGACTGTAAAATACCCAATAGAAAACCAGCGGCAACAGCTCCAGGCAATGAACCCATACCACCTACCACGACTACCACAAAAGTCAAAACAAGAAAATCCATTCCTAAGTGAAAATCTGGTGGTACAATTGGTGCGTACATAACTCCAGCAACTCCAGCGACCACCGCTGCCAAACTAAATACAATGGTAAATCGACGCTCTATATTAATACCAAGCATACCTACCATTTCACGATTGTGAATACCTGCTCTAACGACCATGCCAAAGGTGGTATATTTAAGAAATGCAAAAACGCCACCTATCACAAAGAGCGAAAAAACTAAGTAAATCAACCTCCACCAAGGATAAACAACATTATCACCTAAACCTATATACTGACCAATATCTGCACTGCCAGAAACAACTGCTGGAGCAGGTGTTGGGATCGGATTCGCACCATAAAAATGGCGAACAATTTCTTGTATTACAATGGCTAATCCAAAAGTAAATAATATTTGTGCGGCATGAGTCCTCTTATAAAAATATTGAATAAACCCACGTTCTAGCGCCCAGCCTATAATTGCCATAACTGGAATGGCAAATAAAATAGACAACGGTACGGCATAATCGATAATTGCAAGGCCTGTATCACCCCACCATATTTCCAAATAAGGAACCTCTTTAAAGGCTTCAAAAAAGGTAATACTTTCGTCCTTCACTAATTTTGAAGTAGTCAGTATTTTATTAAAGGTAACGGCGCAAAAGGCACCCAACATAAATAATACGCCGTGGGCAAAGTTAACAATACCTAGAGTGCCAAAAGCTAATGTTAGACCTAAGGCGATTAACGCATACGCACCGCCTTTATCTAATCCATTAAGTAACTGTAAAAATATTGCATCCATATGGTTTTAAACAACATTGATAATTGAGAAAGTCGCTATGAATCTTAAAATCATTTTCACCACAAACATCTATAAGGAATTTAATTCCTAAATAAACATTTAATTTTAGGTCAATTTATTAATGAATAATATTTTTTCTTTAATAACAATTAAGAATAATTCTTGACTAACTCTTGATTACAAAAAAATCGCCAACTGAATACAGTTGGCGAAGTGACTACAGGGTTTCAATATCTACCCTTTGTATGGACCAAGTTCACCACCAAATATTTTTGCGTCATACTCAACTTGTGAACGTGGAACTTCTTGTACAACCTCTAGTAAATCAAATTGTGTTTTAGGCTTTTCATTACCTTTTACCACTAATACATTCTTGAAGCATTGATGATCCTCAGCTCTATACTCAGTAGCACCATTACCCATTCCATCAAATTTATGGCCTTCCAAAGCTTTAATGACTTCAGGCGGATAGAAAGTTCCTGCTCTTTCACAAGCATCAGCATATAAAAGAGTTTGTACATAACAAGTATGTGCTGCTTGAGATGGTGGAAAACCATAAGCTTGCCCAAAGGATTTAACAAAAGCTTTAGAACCTTCATCTTGCAATGCCCAGTTCCAGTTAGTCGTACCAATTATTCCACGTATATTTGTTCCTGCACCTTGCGCCATCAATCTTGAGAATAGGGGAACAATAATCTGGAAATCTTTACCGTTAACTTGCTTATCTCTTAGACCAAACTGTACCGCCTGAGTCAGCGAATTGATCATATCTTTGCCGTAATGATTCAATATCAATACATCAGCACCTGAATTTAAAATAGGTGTTATATACTGTGAAAAGTCACCAGCACCAACAGGCGTTTTAACTGTTTTAGTGGTTTTCCATCCTAACGCTTCCGTTGTATTTTTGATTGATTCTTCTTGAGTCCATCCCCAAGTATAATCAGCAGTTAAATGATAAGCTCTGCGCTCTTTACCATATTCTTTTTCTAATACTGGACCTAAAGCAGCGCCAGACATATAAGCATTAAAGAAATGCCTGAAACCATAACGGCGTTTATCCTTACCAGTTGTATCGTTTGAATGAGTTAGACCAGCCATAAATATGATACCAGCTTCTTGTGCAAACGATTGTTGTGCGATTGCTACACCAGAAGAAGAACCGCCCGAAAACATAATGACTTTATCTTTTTCAATCATCCTTTTTGCTGAAGCTCTTGCCGCATCAGACTTCGTTTGGGTATCACCAGTAACAAAGGCAACTTTTTTACCCAAAATACCATTACCCGTTAACATAGAAGGTTTCATGGTGTTCATTAATCCACCATCACCTTCACCATTCAAATGCTTTACCGCTAATTTATAAGCTCTAAGCTCATCAGCCCCTTCATCAGCATATGCACCTGATTGAGGTATATTAAAACCAAAGGTTACAGTAGATAGTTTAGTTGGATCGTTAGCAAAATTTTTGGCCCATGCGTTGCTGGTGTAAAACATTGGCATGGCACTTGCCGCCGCCATTATTCCACCTGTTTTTATTACATTTCTACGTGACCAATTATTTGCTTGTGTTTTTTTATCACTCATTTTTTATTCTCCATTGGTAAGCTATTTCAAAAATTTGATTCCAAAAATATCAGACTGAACAGGCTACAATTGACAAATCAATTACAGTTGCTCTTTGATATTTATTAGTTCAGGTTTTCCTTACAACTAACGTCCCACATCTTCTAGCATAATTTTTATATAGACCGGACTATTTGATCAAACAATCATTTGATCAGCTCCTTTGGAAATACTTCCCAAAAAGAAAAACTACGTATAGTTGCTACACCGTTGAATTTACTCGATTGATAGGCTAATGTCTTTTCGACTTTAGTCTATATTTCGCTCTTTAATCAAAGAATCACTTTCAGGATATATTCTAATGAAAATAGTAACATATGGAATTTTTCTGTTCTATTGTACAGTTTTTATTTGAGTTTTAGATCCATTCATCTAACCCATCAATAAAATTTTAACGTAATTCATCGTTCATACTCGCTCGCAACATCGCCGGTTTTACAGG
>CAZRPK010000106.1:0-9973 GCA_964601915.1 uncultured Kangiella sp.
TAAACTACCAGATTTTGTTGGTGGACTTTCATGATTTACGCTGAATAGTTACTAATAAACTAGCATCAATAAGCTGTACTTTGCCTTTACGCTCATCAAGTTTTTTATTATTGAGTAACCAAATATAGGTCGTAATACCTGTGTTATAGAAGAAGTTATTTGGCATTTGCACAATAACCTCAAGCATATCGTTCTCAATGAGATATCGGCGGATATTACTTTCTCCTCCACCTGCATCCCCTGTAAATAAGCTAGAGCCATTATGAACGGAAGCTATACGACTCCCATTTGGACTGGATTCTGGTGACTTCATTTTGCTTACCATTTCCATCAGGAATAGAAGCTGACCATCACTTGAACGTGGCGTTGCATCAACGACTTCTTTATTGCCCCAGTAGTCGGTCAGTTCAACTTTAAAGCGTGGGTCGATCACATCGACACCATCTTTAATGTTCTTTTGCTCTGAAGCCCAGCTTTTACCGTATGGAGGATTTGACAACATGAAGTCAAAACGATCAGAGGCAAACTCGTCCGTTGATAAGGTTGAACCGACTTTTATATTTTCTGGGTTATTGCCCTTAATCATCATGTCAGACTTACATATCGCATAAGTCTCATCGTTGATTTCTTTTCCGTAAAGATGGATATCACGGTTAGAAGCAGGGTATTTTTCTTCAATAAAGTTTTGCGCCTCTGTAAGCATACCCCCACTACCGCACGCGGGATCATAGACTGTAATAGTAAGAGGTAATTTTTCTTTGATAGGGTCAAAGACTAAGTGCGTCATTAGTTCAATCACTTCGCGGGGAGTGAAATGCTCTCCTGCTTCTTCATTGTTCTCTTCGTTGAACTTCCTAATAAGCTCTTCAAAAACATAGCCCATACCGAGGTTACTCAGGGCTGGCAGCTTGTAGCCGTCGGGGTCTTCTATAATTTCAGGCGTTAAGTTAATGTTTGGCGAGACGAATTTCTCCAAAACATCGAGCAACACGTCTTTACCAGCCATGTGGCGAACTTTTGATTTAAGGTCAAAACGCTCAATTATCTCTTTAATGTTATCGCTAAAACCATTCAAATACTCTTCAAAATTGACAAGCAATATCTGTTGGTTATTGGTAGCGGTATTATGCAGGCTCTTTAGTGTCCATTTCGATGTATTGAAAAACACATAACCCGAGGCAGCTTTGAGTGGTTCTTTATCCAGCTCAGTTGCTTCCATTTCTTCTTTTTGGAACTTAACCTCTGTCATTACAGCTTCTTTAGAAGGCTCAAGTAAGGTATCTAATCGGCGTAGAACCACCATTGGCAAGATAACATCACGATATTTCCCTCGAACGTATACATCTCTCAGGCAGTCATCCGCAATATTCCAGATAAATGAGACGAGTTTATTATGTACTGAATGATCCATTAGTTACCTTTAATATTTTTTTGTTTTTCTATCCACTTTTCTATATCAGACTCTTTGAACCGCCAGCTACCGCCCACTTTAAAGCCTGGCAGCTTACCTTCTGCTGCCAAGCGATAGGTGGTCTTCTCTGCTAACTTGAGATAAACCGCTACTTCTTTCAAGGTCAGTATGTCGTTACTCATGGCTTTATCCACTTAAATACCATGTGAGAATATAAAGGAATATTAGGGAATCAACAACCTTAAATTCCTTTGTGCTCAATGATTTATACGTTAGATTAGTCAGCACGAGTTAACTGTGCCTAACTGTTATTCAGGAACTAGCAATATGAACAAACCTTTAATCAAACCTAGCGATGCCAAATCATGGTCTCTTTGTGCGCGGCGTGTATGGCTTGATAACAAAGCCAGCTTTGAAACCGATGTTCCTGAGGATGAATTTGAGCAGTTAATCATAGAGTTAGGACTGAAACATGAGCAGAAAGTGTTGGAAAAACTACTCCAAACTCATGATGTTTACACCGCTAAATCTGTTGAGGACACTGAACGTCTTATGTCAGAAGGTGTTGAAGTTATATATCAAGCACAACTTATTGATGAAAATGAAAGATTTTCAGGATACCCAGATTTCCTTATCCGCAATGAAAGTGGCGATTATCAACCAGCCGATGCAAAACTCTCTTTACGTGAAGACAAGAAAGAGATTCAGGTATAACTTGGCTTTTACAGACGAATGCTAAACAACGGTTTACCTGCCATTGTTTATTTAGGTGATGGAAGTGAAGCCATCATTGGTGATGAGGCTAATCCAGTCACCAATCAGTTTGTCACTGAGATGAGAGAACTACTGAGTAATGATTCAGAACCTCTTGTTCGCTACTCTCACAGTAAATGTCGAGCCTGCCCCTATTACGCTCATTGCAAACCAACTTTTGAAGCCAAAGAAGAACTGTCATTACTCTATGGCATACAAGGGCGTGCAGCAATAGGGCTAGAGAGTGAAGGAATTCACTCAATCACAGCACTAGCAAATACCGACCCAAACAACATTCCTGACATTCCATACCTAAAAGGGTTTGAAAAGAAACAACGTGCTGTTCTTCAAGCCCAATCATATCTAACAGGTGAAGTTCATCAGCTAAACAAAGTCACCTTACCTGAAGGGCACTGGGTACATTTTGATATTGAGGATAACCCTCTTACGCCATCAGGTGATAAGCATGTCTATTTTATGGGGCTTTCTAGTTCCTGAATATGGCAATGATTGTTTTGAATATGTATGGACGGATACGCAGGATGAAGATCGTGATGGCTGGTTGCGATTTTTAGATAAGATAAACGAATATCGACAGAATTACTCCAATCTCGTTTTGGCACATTATTCCAGTCATGAGCGCACCACCATTAGGAAATATGCTGAACGATATAATATGGAAGATAACGATATCGTATTGTATCTACTTGGTGACGATAGTCCGCTATACGATATGCAAAAGCCAGTTCTTAAGAATTTGGTTCTCCCTCTACAAGGCTATGGATTGAAGGATATATGCAAGCATAAAGATTTGGTCAACTTTCAATGGGAAGACAGCGATTCAGGCTCGCAATGGTCAGTCGTGCAATTTAATCGTTTTCTCGCTGAAACTGACCAGACCAAAAAACAAAGCCTGAAAACTGACGTTCTTGGTTACAACCGAGATGATGTCATCGCTACACGTAGATTGGAAGAATGGCTTAGATCATTTTCTTGATCATTCAGGCTTGCGCTCACGGGTACGAGTAGTCCTTTTAGATGATCGTGTTCTAGTATGTTCTGAGTTTGTATTTTTGCTCTGAGATTTATCATGCCCAGCACGGTCAAAAGTAGAACGAATTGACCGATGCTGACCGTGTTTACTTTCTCGATCCTGCATCTGCCTGAGTTCATGAATGCGCTTGGCAAGCAACGTGCGTTCATCTTGCTGATTACCTCGAACCTGCTTGAATTCATCTTGAAGCACTGAGCGTGATCCGCCATGGCGGAAAACCAGCTCTTCCCTCGTTGTCTTTTGCTTCTGTTTCAGGATTGCTGTTTCTTTTTGGTTAATCAAGCGTACTCGTTTCTCTCTGCCTGCTACCTTATCGAAAAAACCCATCACTCCACGCCTAAATTTATCCCTTCCTGCCTTGGCAAGAATATGCCGTTTAACTCGTTGTTGCTCAGACAACTCGAGACGCTCGGCACGTTGCACTCTGACAAGCTCTGCCTTCTTATCAAGTAGTGGCTGAATTTCATCTCCATGACGCTTTTTAAGCAGGGCAATCCTGCTTCTAATCTCAGAATTAAAACTTAATCTGATTTTGTCCTGCGTTGCTGTAACTGTAGGTAAAAGATCAGGGTTTCCCAGCCTGTTTTTAAGTTCTTTGGTTTTAATACCGCCAAAGCGTGACAATGAATAAACTTTACTGGAATTGTCCAAAACGACAAATCCACGCCTGTCACCCTGTGCCAAAAACAGGCTACGCTCCTCAAGAGCGTGTTTAAAACTCTTTAGATTGTCGGAATGCTTCCATGCATCTTTGCAAAGCATCTTGATCTCTTTAGGGTCGATCCCTTGTCTTTTGAGCTGTTGCCATTCAACGTTGGTAAGTTTGAATGGATCACGCTCACGTTTATCAATTAGACCTTTGGGCATATCCCACCCATGAGCTAGGAACTGTTCTCTAGAAACGTCAGTGCATTTGTTCTTAAAATGGGACATATTGATAGCTTTCATACTATCAATATCAATACGAGACCAGACTACATGAGCATGTCTACGTCCCTCTTTCTCATGAAAGACAACAGCGCGAGGCTGATCTGTTAGTCCTAGCTTTTGCTCAAGGCTATCGAAAGCCGCCTCAAACTGATCGAATGTGACATCTTCACCTTCGGGAGGATTAAATGAAACTGACATCATGGGTTGCTGACATCGCGTCCCTTGGGACACACCGTCGATTTCAAGCAACGCGGCATGAAGCGATTGCCCTGCCAATCCTCGCACTTCATGCAAGGTAACATGGTCATTGTCATGTGCATTCATTAAATGATTAGCAAGATTACGCGCACCACTGCGCTGTGATGCTTTAATAATCATGATGATGCCCTTGCTTGTCATTGCCTGTCTCTTTGGTTGTCTCACGATAACCAAGAGCAGACATGACCATTGCCCGCATAGCAGACAAATCATTGAGCGCTTGTGTAAGCTCAGGGATTTCGACTGAACCCTCCGTATTGAGGGTACGGGCAAGCTGGTTTAGATTGTTACCAACTCGACCGAGTTGACCTAACAAACGAGCCAGCTCTGCGCGATCCACTTGTGGATGGCGAAATTTTCGCGGACGTTGATTGAGTGCAACAGACTTAAAATATCCAGCAATGGATAATCCTGCGGCATGAGATCGACGCACGATTTCAGCACGCTCGTCATCAGACAAGCGTATTGAAAACGGAGGGGTGCGTTTTTTGGAAACTTGTTTACCCATAAAACCCTCACTAGCAAATTTTTTTACTGAACGAGGGGATGCTAACGGGGGAAATGTAATTCCCCCTTGCCCAGATCGGTGTTGGTTGGTACTACCAACACACATCTGGCGTATCGATTAACTTCAACTTTAATACGTAAACTATTAAGAATTCGTTAACCGATGGGGTCGCGGGGTCACCCCGCTCCGCTTGCAAAGTGGACAAGCCACTAGGCAACAATGCATCCCAAATTAAATGAAAATGAGCAATAAAACTGCTCTCTAAAATTCATATTAATGTCGGGATAAATACAAAAAAAGATGGGACAAGGCACGACACTGCAAAGCTAATAACGTCATGCCACGACATGCCCGTAACAAGCTGTGACAGTAAGTTACAACGAATTTTATAAAATAAAATGCAATCAATTATTAATAAAGTATTAACGTCGATATGGTTTAATGAATATAGGGCCGCAATCCAGTATGAAAAATACTTTGCGGTCTTTTTTATGGATTGCGCCCTAACGTGGAGGGTGCTGCTGGAAGGCGCTGGATTTAAATTCATCGCCTTTCAGTCTTCTCTCTTGCATAGGATAAATTACACTAGCTAGGAAGCAAGAATGACAAATGAGGTGTCTTTTAGCGAATTAAAAAAAGCTTATATGCAATCTGCAAATATAGTTGCCGTTTACGGAGAGCGATATTTACCTATTTTTGAACGTCTTGAAAAAGAGTATAAAAACCGAAAACAAAAAAATGTAATGTTGACAAAAGCCATAAGCATCTCTAAATCTAATCAGATAGATTGATAATTTGGGATACAAATTGAGATACATTTTGGGATACATTTTAATTATTCAATCAATGGTCAGGGCAATTAACAGCTTGTAAGTAAACACAATTAAAGAACAGCTAATACGAGTTCTAATTTTATCCCCTCCACCATTGATCTTAATAAAATATTAACCATTTCCGATGTAACATACTGTATGCACACAATAATAGTTTTAACTATTATAAAAAGCATCGCCCCCTCCCGAATTTGAGATACAAACTGAGATACAAATTGGGATACAAGGATGTTTAATTATTTAATACAAAGAAATGAAATCTACTACTATTTTCGTCGAGTGCCAGAAGATGTCGCGCACCTCGATAAACGAAAATTTGCGCGTTACTCGCTCAAAACGAAGGATAAAAAGACCGCTATCAGAAAATCCACCCTGCGTGATGAATATATGGAGCAGTATTGGCAAAACCTGAAAGAAGGTAGCAAATCAAACCCATTTGAGGATTACGAACTTGCCACCAAGTGCGCAAAAATGCACGGATTCCCCTATAAAAATACGGAAGAAATCTCTCTTGAAGCGGTTAACGAGGTAGTTAAGCGGATGAATAAGGCATCAACTGCTATAGATTGCCCTGAGACAGTTTCCTCAGTACTTGGCGGTATAGATCAACCAAAACTCTTTATAGGCGGCTGTATTGATAGGTATTGGCCTTTATGTAGCGATAGACTAACCAATAAATCCGAACATCAAATCAGAAAGTGGAAAAATCCACGCCGTGCCGCATTTGAACGGTTTGTACTCTCGACAGGGGAAAGAAAAACTATTCAAAACATAGAACGATCAGACATAATAAAATTTAGAAATAGTTTGAGAGAACATATCGAAAAAAAGGAAATTGTTGGAGACACCGCAAATAAGCTTATGGGGTACACACGTGACATTCTTCACACGCTAAGTATCGAGTATGAAATAGACATTGATTTTAAACGTCTATTTTCTGATCTTAAATTCAAGGTAAAAAAGGTTTCAAGACCTCCTTTTGAGGCTCAATATGTTCAAGATTGCTATTTGAAAGGTAATAATCTATCAAGAATGAACTTTGAAGCGAGAATGCTTCTCTATGCTATGTGCGACACTGGCGCACGCGAATCCGAATTAATTGGGTTAAGGAGTGAAGATATTTTTCTTGATGGTGATATTCCGTTTATTTGGATTCAACCCTACAAAGATCACGATTTAAAAACGCCACAATCTGAACGAAAAATCCCATTAGTCGGTGCATCCCTTTTTGCATTTAATCAGCTTCCACATGGTTTTCAACATTACACAAACCCTGATACTGCATCATCGACCGTAAATAAATTTTTACGAGAAAATAATTTAAAGCCATCAAGCAGTCATTCTCTGTATTCTCTCCGACATACGTTTAAAGACAGACTTCGTGACGCTGAAGCTCCTGAAGAGATAATTGATGAACTCATGGGACATAAAAAGAAAGGACCAAAATATGGGAGAGGTCATTTGATTGAGAAAAAATATAAATGGATGCAGGAAATTGCATTTACACCGCCAGTAGAATAAGCAGTCCAGAAGTCTGGGCTGCTTTGATGTGTTACTAAAGAACAAAAATAAATATTTTCTAGAGTGAAATCTTATTCATAATTTTTAGAGAAAATACAGGGTGGAATGAAAATAAATAATATTTTTTGTTTCTCAAAGGCAAAATTAGCCTACATCAGGATCGAATGGTACAACTCTATTTGGGTCTGCTAGTTCTTCACGGCGTTCCTTGCACCAGCGTGAGTTTAGAGCTGTTACTAACTCTTCGCTACCTATCTGTAGTGCTAAATGAAGTGCGTGCCTATTGTATATATCTTTATGTCGTGCTGATATGTCTGAGTTTTCTAATAAAAAAAATGCCATGTCTTCATGAAATTCGCAAACAGCAAGTTGTAGAGCATTCATTCCATTTGAATTAAATTCGTATATACATGAAGGATCATCTTTTAATGCAGCTTTCGCTTCATCAAAATCACAAAACTGAGCCGCATGTAGTAAATTTGGTTCCATCCAATCACTGTTACTTTCTGTTTTTATCTTTAACACTATAATGTCCTAATGGTGAATAATTAGTTAATTTTCACGCAAAGAGCTGTAGATGAAATTGGCTTTTTTTATTGCCAGATTTCTTTCCTTAATATTGCTCACTAAAGTTAGCCCTGAAAAATTCATACATTTATCTTTATCTTTTTCTGAAAAATATATGGGATATAAAATTCCAAAAGGGGATATATCAATATTTGATCTAATATCAAATAATGAAACTGTCGTTGATTTAGTTGTTGGGTTATATTTTTGGTCACATAAATATTCTATAAATACAGGTTTAAGCGTTTGATGATGTTTCATTACGAGTAAATTATTGCCCTTCAAGTAGCAGCCAATACAAAACTCTGACTGCATTGAGTCGCTAAATAAAATCGCTAAATAAGACTCATCAAATCTGCTCTTCTTTATTGCTAGATAAAAATTCCCGATCAATTTTTGAGATATTAATTGCTCGTTAAGCTGTTTATGAAATATTTCTTCACTTTTCTTTGTGTGTATAAATTTAAAAACATATCCATCTCCAATAGTTCCTAAAGGGTATGTTTTTCTGCTGTCTTCTGAGTATTTATCACTGACCCTACCTATATCAATATTTTTATTAATTTTTAAATTTTTTACCATTCTAGGTTTTGTAAATGATTTAAAAAATTTAGCTAAATAATTAACTTCATTGATGAGATCAAGAACTGCTATTTCTTCGGCTTCATGCATCCATAAAAAGTGCTCGATTAATTCAAAATGATCGATATCCCCATCTCTAGTACCATCTGTTTTTCCACTTATAATATTTCCAAGCTTCTTACTGAATTCTTTTTTTAAGTCATCAGGATAACCATCGTAGTACGAGGTCATATCTCGAATGATCAGTCTAAGCGAACCTAATGGATGTCCCTTCACTCCTTGATACTTATTATAAGTCTCTCGAAATACTGCAATGACTGCAACTCTGTATAAATATGGGGATCGCTTAACAAATGCAGCTCTTTTGTCCAAAGATGAAAGCGGTTCCTTCATAAATATCTCTTCTGTTGTTCATTAAAAAATCAATAAATTCAAGCACTAGGAAATAATAGGAGTTTTTATCTAGTTTTTGGGAAAAACTGAGTTTGCATAAACATTATATTTCCTTCTAAGCGCCAAGTGCAGCCATCGAGAGTATTTCAATGACAGCAGTCACTGTTAAGACAGGCGTTATTTGCTCACATTTTAACTAGCATTTAGAGGAAACACTATGAAAACCGCAACTTTCGCAGATCGCCTAAGCGATCATAAAAAACAACTACAGCGCGTAGCAGGTATCGGGATTGGTGCTGATACCGCAATAAACACTGCCTATATCTATGAAAGCCTCACTATAAGCGATAGTGGATTACTACCGATCATTGCCTGTGCTGTTTTTGCACTATTTTGGTTTAACTCGGTGTATTGGGCAACATCCTTTGGGATAGATTTACTTTCCAATGCCGATGAGGACAAAAAACGTAAAGTCTTACCCTTATGGAGTGGCTTTATGGGCGTTGTCCTTGGTATTTCAGTTTATATGAGCGCCAATTTCTTAGGTCTGGATTTATCTGAAAACGAATATTTGCAAGATACTATTTATAGCGTATTTGAGGTTGAAAGTGCCGTTAGTAAAAAGCATTCAAATGTAATGCGACTAGAAACCGTATTTGAAAGCTCTGGTAGCAATGCCAAGATAATGAAGGCATTAGAAATAAAGGAAGGTGGTATATCTGGCAAAAGTGGATTGGGAGAAGTTGCAAGCTTACTTGCCAGTCTCGAAGATGTCACTTCACTTTCACGTAAACAGTTGGTTCAGGCAAATGGCTTGGCAGAACCAGTTAAGCGTGAAATTAGCGAATTAAAGGAAGATATTCGTCGTATTTCGGCTCGTGAAGATTTGAATTATCACGAAAAGACAGATCATCTAAAAGAAAAAATAGAATTGCTAAGCCTTGCTGTAAAGCAGTTACAACAAAACCTACCTATCAGCACTATAACAAACGCAATAGATGCTCTTGGGCAAGATTTCAAAGCGTCAGGCGTTAACGATACTGCATCTCAACGAATTACTGCTGTATTTCACCCAATAAGTACACGCTTATTTCGTGAGCTAGGTAGCTTAAACCTAAAAAAATCAGTTCACCCTACCAACAAAGCATTCTGACTTTTAAATT
>CAZRPK010000107.1:0-9862 GCA_964601915.1 uncultured Kangiella sp.
AGCGATTATTCATTCACCTTTACAATCGTTATGAGTTAAATGCACAGGCATGTTATTTAATCATGCAAACAATAAAAGCAGTCTCAATATTGACCGCTTTTTTAACCAGTGCGGGCAGTCGAAAACGTTAGGCTTTCCTACGTCCTATGTTTAGCAGTTTTTTTCACAATGGACGTGGAGATAAAAATGAACGACACACTAAAAAATGGCCCTTTCTGTGGTGAAGAAATATTGAAAGTAGCAAAAATTTGCAAGCATTGCTCTTCTAATCTAAATCAAGAATCAACAAATGAGATCACACCAAAACCAACAACAGATTATGGAATGTTTCTATTAGCGATCCCGATTGTTACTACAATGCTTATTTGGTTTTGGGTATCAGGGATGAATCTATTTCAACGACCTAGCAATACAATGGCGCTCTTAATGCTGGTTACAGTGTTAGGAACTGCCATAGTTGCAGCAATGGAAGCCAGTAAAGTTGGCATGAAATCTGACAGGAAAAAGGGCACATATAGTGCTACGGCTTGGTTTTTTATTATTACTTTTATTTGGATCATTGGTTATCCCGTTTATCTCTACAAACGCAAACACTATGGATTAACCAATCGAGTAGTTGCTGGTATCCTCGTGGCTATCGTCTTTATTGGTAGTTGGAGTGTTATGAGTACTGCTATTGATGGTAAGATAGCTGAAGTTAGAGGTAATTTAGAACAAATGCAGTAGCAACGATAATATGAACTAAACAGCCTAACAATAGCGTGTTGGGCAGAAAATGGGGTGGTATTATGCCAACAATTTCAATGTTTTATGGTATTTTAGTCAAAATGTTTTTCTATGATACAGACAAACATCATTTACCACACATTCATGTCGAATATCAGGGTGAAACGGCTGTTTATTCCATTGAAGACGGTACTCTTTTAGCTGGTGAATTACCTCGTAAAAAGCATAAATTGGTTGTGGCATGGATGGAAATTCATAACGAGGATTTAGTTGCTGATTGGGAGTTAGCTGTCAACGGTAAGAAACCATTTCCAATTCGAGGGCTAGATCAATGATTATTGAAAAAATAATCCCTAAAGATAATTACATATTGCATGTAACCGATGAAAACCAACAATCAGGACTTTTTGATGTTGCTCCTTACATGGGGTCAGAAGTATTTTCCCAGCTGAAGGAAGGCAATAATTTTCAGCAAATCTTCAATGGAAAATACTTTATAGAGTGGGATTGTGGGGCAGATTTATCAGCGGACACAATTGAAGCTAAATGGAAAAAAATAGCCTAACCAATGCGGGCTAGCGAAAACTTACTGCCGACACCTGTCGGTTTAGGCATTAATTTTCACCAGCCACAAAACGTTAAATCGCTATAATCAGTCTTGTATATCCACCGCCTGAGGCGGTGGCTTGGACAAGGGCTATGCCGTTGTCTTATGATAGTTCTTGTTAAGTTATCCCAATAACATTAACGAGAGGAATATCATGAGTAGATTTAACCGATTATCGCACGTTATTTGGTGTTGTAAATACCATATCGTGTGGGTTCCAAAATATCGCTTCGGAATATTAAATGGAGAGATAGCAACCGAAATATATAAAACAATTTATGTTTATTGTGGGCGAATGAAGTGCGATGTGATCGAACTGAATGTTCAAAATGATCATGTTCATTTAGTTGTTTCAGTTCCACCGAAGGGATCGATATCGAAATTACTAGGAACGGTTAAAGGAAAAACAGTGATTCAAATATTTCGCCAGTTTCCTTATTTGAAGAATAAGCCTTATTGGGGCAACCATTTCTGGGCAAGAGGTTATTGTGTAGATACAGTTGGAATTGATGAAGAAATCATACGAAAGTATGTCAAATTTCAAGAGAAAGAAGAATCAAGGCAGGACAGGCTTAAATTTTAGAAAATAAACTGAATCTGGGATAATACAGTCAGCCTTCTAAGAGGGCTGACATTAAGCCCCTTCAAGGGGCAAATCAAAACCACCTTCTAAGAAGGTGGATGTTTTTTTAAATTGATGTTAGGTGAATTTTCATTTGCATTTGCATTTGAAAGAAATCCCAGATGCGGTTTAAGTTCTTTTAATAATTCAGCACTCCCAGTCACACCTAAAGTTGATGCTACTTGAGTTAGTTCAGTAGCACTAGCAATCAAAAAAAGCGTATCGCCACCGCCAACTCGTTTCATTTCATTGGCTAACCCTTTGTCGATTGCCAAACCAGCAATGGCAAAACCAATAAGATCATAATCAAGAGACAACGGAACGATTGCAGTTTGAAATAACTGATTATTTTCTAACCATACACCGGTTGTTTCTTCGAGGTTTTCTATTACTGGCGCAAGAAGAACTTTATTTGAATAATCTCGACCTGTCATTGCAGGATTCTCCGAATGGATAATTAATTTTCCTTTTGGATCAAGTAGAATAATAAAATCAAGTGCAGCATCACCCTTTCTCTCTTGCAATAAATCTTGAATAGATTCAAGATCAATCGGTTCACCTTCGGGTGTATCTACCGCTTCCGAAACATAAGCCGTAAAATTAGGATCACTAGCAAACCCATCGAGAACAATTAATAACTCTCGATTATTGATCTCTAAAATAATTTTGTAAAGCTAAACTATTTTGAATTGATTCTTTTACGCTTTTTTCTGCAACATCCTTTCCTGTTTGTAAGGTAATAACAACGATGGTTGCTAAAGCCGCTATCAATAAAAAACTGGTTGAAAGAAAAACGCGCGCACCTAAAGATAATCGAAAAGCGCTTTTTTGTTGGACTGCTTTTTTATCGTTATTGGTACGCATATTTTTTATTTGATTCATAAACTCTAGTATCTCCTTCTACGTCGTTTCTTTTTATAACTTTTGCCTGATTTATTTTTATGCGCTGGAATACGACGCTTTGTTATTGGCAAATCAAAATTTAATTCACCCGTTAAAGGTAAATTTATTTTTTTAACAACCTTTTTTGCTCGCTCATGCCAGAGATACAACCTCCCTTTATTGAAGCTGGTATTTTTCTGTAATTGTATATTATTAATTTCAAAACGACCGTCTTTATTAACCCTAGCATAATAAGGTGTATCCAATACTAGCACGTAAGCAACCATATGATAATGTACGTTACAAAAAAGCTTAACAACTCCAGGTTGAGATAAACGCTGAATTTTTCCCGAATTTTTTTTATACAAGCCTAAATCAAAATTATTAGGTCGTGAAGGAGAAAAAGCATTATGTAAAATACTATCTGCATTTTCGATTCTTATTTCACTCCCTGCGGGAATCACCGACACTCTAGGAACATAAGCTTTATTTTTCATTTTAATATCTAATGGTTCAGACAGTGGAACAAACTTAGGCGTCAACAAGCTCTTAATCGGCTGATAATAAACAAACACATCCTCCAACTTAGCTTTTCCCGCTTGCTTACCCGTAAGGGTTATCTTGCCTTTTATTGTTGTTACATCATTTAACTCGTTAGCTTGTGTATTGTTCCCATATAAGAAAACTAATAGATATAAAAAAGCAAATGAGATAATGCTAAATTTTATTCTATACTCACTCATCACTCAATTATCTCCCCTCTAAAATCGGCTAACTAATAGCTTATTTTGAACTGTAAAAACGATACTGGCATATTGCATAAAAGTAAACTGACATACAAATACGATCATCAATAATGTATTCTACATACCATACCTCAGTAAAAATGGAATATTTTGAAACATGCTACATATTTTTAAGCGCTTGACGAATAAGTGAAGCGCTAGGAAGCGTGTCATCCCCAATTTTTTTAATCGCCTGACTTGCCGCTTGTTGTTTATATCCTAAAGCAACTAAAGCACTAATGGCTTCGTCTACATGACTGTTATTAATTTTAGGCATTTCATTACCTAAGTCATTATTATTTGATGGAATGCTCCAATCTTTTAACCGATCTTTCATTTCAATAATTAAACGTTCAGCAGTTTTTTTACCTACACCTGGAATTTTTACTAATCGATTCACATCCCCCTCTCGAATATTTTGTACAAACTCAATCGCGCTCATTGCAGACAATATCGCCAACGCCAATTTTGGGCCAACGCCATTCACTTTAATTAATTCTCGAAAAAGCGAGCGCTCTTCTAAACTATAAAATGCGAATAATGTATGGGAATTTTCACTGACAGATAAGTGAGTATGTAAAATGACTGGTGATTCAATTCCTGATGATCCAACCTCAGGTAAATTATAAATGGTATTCATAGGTGCTTGGCATTCATAGCCGACACCGTTAACATCAATCAATATAAATGGTGGTTGTTTTTCTAATAAAATACCTTTCAATCTTCCAATCATCATTATCTCTTATAGTTAGTTCCAGCAAAAAATAAAATATTTAACGCAAACGACCGCGATTAACAGTTTTCATTCCAGCTCTATATAAAGCACTTTTCATCGCATGTCCATGACAAATTGCAACAGCTAAACCATCCGCAGCATCAGCTTGAGGTGTCGCACTTAAACTTAATAAACTAGTCACCATATGTTGAACTTGTGATTTATCAGCCGCGCCGGTTCCAACGACTGCTTGTTTAATTTGGCGAGCTGAATATTCGGAAACTTGTAGTGCATGTTGCGCCATTGCAACCATTGCTGCACCTCTAGCTTGTCCTAATTTTAACGCAGAATCAGCATTTTTGGACATAAATACTTGTTCAATAGCAGCTTCACTAGGTTTATATTCTTGAACAACTTCAGATATGCAGTCAAAAATTTGGTTTAATTTATCTGACAAAATACCATCTTTGATTCTGATACAACCACTAGCAATGTATTCGACTTTTTGACCTTGCATACGAACCACACCAAAGCCTGTGATTCTAGAACCAGGATCAATTCCTAAAATGACAGACATGATTAGTTAAATTTGCTCATATGCTTCAGCGACAATTTCTGCATTAGTATAGACATTTTGAGTATCATCCAGATCGTCTAATCGATCGATCAATCGCAATAACTTAACCGACTGTTCAATATCTAACTCGGCTTGAGTTGATGGCAACATTGAGATATCAGCATCTGTCGCTTTTAATCCCTTACTTTCTAAAGTTTCTTTTACATCAACAAAGTCGCTAGGAGCAGTTAACACTTCAAAAGAACCATCGTCATGGTCAATAATATCTTCCGCACCTGCTTCTAAGGCTTCTTCCATTAAGCTGTCTTCATTAATATCATCGGTAAATATCAGCTGACCTTTTTGTTCAAATAAATAAGAAACCGAACCAGAAGTAGCGAGTTCGCATCCAGCCTTAGTGAAAGCATGACGAACTTCAGCAACCGTTCGGTTTTTATTATCAGTTAAACATTGAACCAATATTGCAGTACCACCAGGACCATAACCTTCATAGGTCAGCTCGTCATAATTGTCACCTTCAGTATCGCCAGCACCACGAGCAATCGCTTTTTCTACGGTATCACGCTTCATGTTAGCACCAAGCGATTTATCTATGATTGCTCTTAATGACGGATTATCCTCAGGGTTACCACCACCATTTTTGGCCGCAACAACGATTTCACGAATTAATTTAGTAAATATCTTACCTCGTTTTGCATCTTGAGCCGCCTTTCGGTGTTTGATATTTGCCCATTTACTGTGACCTGCCATTGATTTGTCCTTTTAGAAATACTAATCTTCTTTCTTTTTAATTTTGATCCTAATAGATAACTCTTCTAGTTGTTCAATTGAAACTTTTGAAGGTGCAGAAGTCAAAGGACAACTCGCTGTTGTGGTTTTGGGGAAAGCAATGACATCACGTATAGAATCAGCTCCCACCATTAACATCACTAAACGATCAAGACCAAAAGCGATACCGCCATGCGGAGGGCAACCATATTTTAATGCCTCTAGTAAGAAACCAAACTTATCGTTCGCTTCTTCATCTTCAATACCTAATATATCAAAAATTGCCGCTTGCATTTCCGGCTTATGAATTCTGATTGAACCACCACCTACTTCACAACCATTTAACACCATGTCATAAGCTTTAGATAATGACTCTGTCGGCTTCGTTTTTAAACTATTAATATCTTGTTCTTTTGGTGCGGTAAATGGATGGTGAAGCGCGTGCATATGCCCTTTATCTTCTTCAAACATAGGGAAATCAACCACCCATAAAGGTTTCCAAACATCTTCCACTAACCCACGGTCTTTTGCGATTTCTAGCCTTAATGCACCAAGAGAATCTGTAACGATTTTATTTGAATCAGAACCAAATAATAAAATATCCCCAACATTCGCCTTGGTTCTTTCTAATATTTGATTAACAATATTATCATCAAGAAATTTTGCAATGGGTGATTGAACGCCTTCAATTCCTTTACCAATTTCTTTTACTTTGATCCAAGCTAATCCTTTCGCGCCGTAACGACCGGCAAAAGCAGTGTATTGATCAATTTGTTTTCGGCTCAGCTCGGCACCACCTGGTACACAAATAGCGGCAACACGACCATTCTCATCGTTTGCTGGACCGGAAAATACTTTAAATTCAACCGACTTGAGTATATCTGCCACGTCTACAAGCTCAATTGCAACTCTTAGATCCGGTTTGTCACTTCCAAAACGTCTCATAGCTTCCGCGTAAGCCATTCTTGGAAACTCGCCTAAATCAACATCCATCGTTTTAACAAATAATTGACGGATCATTTTTTCCATCATTACCATGATCGACTCTTCATCCATAAAGGATGTTTCAATATCCAGTTGAGTAAATTCAGGTTGGCGATCTGCACGTAAATCTTCATCTCTAAAACAACGCACCACTTGATAATATCGGTCAAAACCGCTCATCATTAACAACTGTTTAAATAACTGGGGTGACTGAGGTAATGCGTAAAAAGAACCTTTATTCACTCGGCTAGGTACCAAATAATCACGAGCACCTTCAGGTGTTGCTTTGGTTAATATTGGCGTTTCTATATCTGCAAAATGCTCGGCTTCAAGAAAGTCGCGCAAGTTTTTTGCCACGGTATTTCTGAACAAAATACGCTTTTGCATTTCTGGACGGCGTAAATCTAAATAGCGATATTTTAGTTTTAATTCTTCTGAAACTTCTTCTTGCCCGTCAATAAGAATGGCAGGCGGAGCCGAGGTATTATGAACCTCCAAATCACTCGCAAATATTTCTATGGTGCCAGTTTCCATTTCTTTATTAATCATATTTTCAGGGCGATTACGAACAGTTCCTGATAAAGAAATAACAAATTCACTTCTCAATTTTTCGGCCTGTGCAAAAAGCTCAGGCTGGTCAGGTTCTATCACCACTTGCACAATTCCGCTTCTATCGCGCATTTGTAAAAAAATTAAACCACCTAAATCTCGTCTTCTATGAACCCAGCCTGCAATTTGAACCTTTTCACCTTCTGAAACGGATAATAAATCACCGTTGTAATGACTTCTCATAACTCTACCTTATCTGCTTATTTTGGAGCAATTTTAAGCTCTTTTGAACTAAATTTAATGAATGACTAAAACCCGCGTATGTTACTGGATATAGCGGATAAAGTCGATATTCAACAAAGAGCAAAACTAGCAAAACAATCTTTTAGCATGCAAAAAGAGAGATTAGTGAAATAATTCGTCTCAAACTGGAATTTTTAGTCTTTATCATCTACTTTTTAACTAATCGGGTTTAATTATTTAAACCCGAAAACTACATTCTTTTAAATAAGCCATGATGTTAAAAAGGCTAGAGTCGATGCTATGAATCATGATCACAATGCCGCTGAAACATTTATATCGGTTGCACACGTTGCTTCCGAACTATTTAAAGCTCAAGCAATTGCTGAAGAACTATCGATTACCTCTAAAAATGCGAGAGCGCTAGCCGTTAGAGCGGGATCAACTGCCGCCGGATTTAATGAAATAACCCGTTTTATTGAAGGTTTATCAAAATTAACCATTGAAGCTGCAAGAAGCGTCAACACCATTGCAATTTCTCAAACTAAAATAGCAGCAAGTTTATTTAGAACGGGAGGATTTATTACTCGATTGAATCGAGTTAAGTATGAACCAAAGGAAGGTCAAGTAGATGAAATTAAGACTATCTCAAGTAGAGTGAATGATGAACGTAAAATTTTAGAAAGGCAGATTTCAAGTAGCCTCAGAAATTTAATCGAACAACTTGATGAAACTAAAATGGAATTACGAGCGACCCAAGTCGTGTCAGTCGTGTCCAGAGTGGAAGCTTCTCGCGCCACTGAAGAGTTTCAAGCTTCATTAAATGCGGTAGCAGATAAAGTCTCTAGTGCAGGAGAACGTATAAACTCACATTTAGCAAATGCAAGGCGTCATTTGTCTCACGTTCAATATTAATACTGTTAATTCTAATTTAGTTAACTCAGTAAATAAATATTTAAAAAGGAAAAACAATGAAAGCAATATCATTATTTCAAGAAGGAAGTCATCAATGGATTTGTTTTGGAAGAGATCCCGAGCGTGATGAAAAGATCATTGATACCAATCAATACATGGTCATGAACAACGATCAAAGTATTATTCTTGATCCAGGTGGAATTGAATTGTTTTCTCAAATGTTAACTTCCGTTTTAAAATACACATCTTTAGAAAATATCACGGCACTATTTGCCTCTCATCAAGATCCGGATATCATTTCCTCTTTGGGTTTATGGGATCAGTGTTTACCAAAAGCAAAACTGTATTCGCCTTGGATATGGGAATCTTTTATCAAACATTTTGGTATGAATAATATTCAATTTGCAGGAATCCCCGATGAGGGTAGCGACTTTCATTTAGGTAATACCACGTTGAACTTTATACCTGCACATTACTTACACTCTTCAGGAAACTTTAATGTTTACGACAGTAAAGCAAAAATACTAATGAGTGGTGATGTAGGAGCCGCATTAGATAAAGATGAGGCACCATTTTTTGTTGAAAATTTTGATGCCCACATTCCCAAAATGGAATTTTTTCATCGACGTTGGATGCCATCAAATAAAGCGAAAGATGATTGGATTACTAGAGTCAGAAAACTCGATATCGAAATAATGGCTCCGCAACATGGCGGACTATTTAAAGGCGAAATGGTACAAGAGTTTTTAGATTGGTTTGAGCGGTTGGATGTAGGGATTGCTCAGAATAAATAGTAGAAAGAATCAAATAAAACACAATTTTCTATTTTTCGAATGAAAAAATGGAGTGTCAAAGCAAATATTTGCTAAAAATAGGGGTTTCTGTCATAGCTTTGCATAATGGAACTAGATCTTTGAAAAGTGTTTTTGCTTTCGCCTAGCAATTCCCACGAAAATATTTAAACGACAATGATATTTGGACTTTTTTACCATTACCAAATTTAGTTAAGACAGTATTAAATAACGTTTTCTCATCATTAGACAATTCAACACCGTTAAGAGTTCTCAGCGCAATTTCAATATAACTTAAATAAGCATTATTCAATTGGTTAGCTTTGCCATTTAATCGTTCGGATTCAATTTCTTCATAAGCTTTAGTATCTGAGTTATCCCCACGAAAAATATAGCTAACTAATTGAAAAGTTGGAGGTTGACAGACTTTCATGACGAACTATGATCAAATTTGTTTCGACTAAAAAATGAATTTGAGAACGTCATGAAAGCAACCAAATTATTACATAAAAATTTATCCCGTGCATGTCCTGAAATCCATAACATAAGATTAGCCGCATTAATGGCTGCAGTCACTTCAACTATAAAGGGACAACAACTAACCGCTACTGGGCTAGGTAGGAACCTGAAATCATATTCAAATACCGATACTAAGCATGATATTAAGCCAATGGATCGAATCATCGGTAATCCGCATTTAC
>CAZRPK010000108.1:0-9843 GCA_964601915.1 uncultured Kangiella sp.
ATGAAATAGAAAACATTATTGATTCAGATACTCAATTTCTTCTTAACACACAAGGTCTTGATCCTGTTGTTGTAGAAAGAATACCAACGAGCGATCCAAATGATCCTGGCGAAATTGTAAGAATCCATGATTCATTTCAGAATATTGGTGATTTAAATACCTCTGGTCTAGATTTTGATGTCCAATATAGCTTTGAGACAAGCATGGGTAAAATTGATATTTCTTATGTTTTGAATCTAGTTTTGGACTTTGAGGAACTTCGTCCAAAAGCAGATGATCCAGAAACTACAGAAATAATTGAGTCCGGCCAAAGAGTAAGTAAATCAGAAGGTGATTTTGAACAACCTGAAATACGTTGGACTTTAAGCACTGGTTGGACAAAAGACGCCATGGGCGCCAATGCCGCAATCAACTTCATCGACTCATTTAAAGGAAATGCCGATGCAAGTTTTGGTGATAAAACTGTTGATTCAATGATAACTGTGGATGCAGTATTTAACTACTCTATGAACGACAATACAGTTCTTTCTGTAGGTGCAACAAACCTCTTTAACGAAGAACCACCATACAGTCATCATGATTTTTATGGTTTTGTTAACACAACTCATAGTGGTCAAGGTCGCTTTACTTACGTTAGAGCCACTCACCACTTTTAAGTTATAGCAAAATAGCTAATTATTTTTTAGCGTTAAACACCAATCAGCCCACAATTAATTCACATTATTTGCGGGCTGATTCTTTATTATTCCTCCTGAATTCTAGCCATAACTGCTAAACTACCTCTTTTAGCCTTATTTAAATGTTATAGATGTATGAACAGTAGCATTCAATATTACCTTACTAAAACGATTTCAATCCAGTTAACCAAGATAACCTATCGGGCTATGCTTAGAAAACTTGGTGCACTGCTACTTAGTTTAATTTTAATGGCTTGCGAGCAAAATCAAGAATATTCAACAAAAGACAACCTATTTGGCTTTTCAATACAGCCAGATAAAACGAATACTCAAACTATCTCACCTTACGGGTTAAACTCAGAATTTAACTATCCTAGTTTTTCAGGTAAATACCCCGTAGCAACCATAGAAATGACCGTAACCGACAATTCGCGCATTGAGCTATTTGCAAATAAAGCAACCAATCACAGTGCAACGCCAAGACGCTTCAACATTCGTTTTTATTATCCTTCTGCCGAAGCAGATCTAGAAAATGGAACGGTTACAAAATATTTAAACAAAAAAACCACCCTTAAACTTCCCGTAATATCAGAAATGGCTTGGGCAAACCTAATTGGACCACAAACTAAAAATGGCAAAATGCTACGCTATTCCAATTATGAAAACGCATTTTGGGATATCAAACTTAATCAAAAAGTCTCTAGTAAACAAACAGACTTTCCCCTGCTCATATTTTCTCATGGTTATGGTTATAGCCCTGAAGCTTACAGCGCGTTATCGGCTGAACTAGCTAGTCAGGGTTATATTGTCATTTCAATCAACCACACTTTTGGTGCTAACCCGACCAAACTATTTGGAACGAAAGCTGAAACTCAATGGGCAAAAAAATTGCCAACTGAAAATATTGGCCAATATTTACCTATTTGGTCTGATGATCAGATTTTTGTTATCGAAGAACTATATCGACTAAACACAGAAATTAATAGTCCTTTTTATGAACGTTTAAACTTATCACAATTAGGCATATTTGGACATTCATACGGTGGTGCCTCTGCTTATTTAACAGCATCAAAAGATCCTAGAATTAAAGCCGTGATGGATATTGATGGAACACTTTTTGAAGCAGCGAATTTCGATATCTATCAACCTTTTGCATTTATCCTTTCTAAAAACCATTTACCTTTTATTAACACCAACAAATTTAATCATGATACTTTTCTGGTAAAATTGAATCAATTTGAACACATTAGTTTTACTGATCATATTTTATGGTGGCAATGGGACTTTGATGATACCAACTTAGGCATGGGGAATATCGATTCTCTAGAAGCAATTGAAACAACGTCTAATCTTGTAAAATCATTTTTCGACACTTATTTACTTAATAAAAATAATAACTGGGATATTTTAATACATGAAAGCAGTATTTCTAGAAGAAGCAAAAAAATAAACTAATCGGTTAAAAATAAAATACCAATACAGCTCTTATGGTGTTGGTAATGATATAATAAATATATTACCTGTTTCCGCTATCAAGGAACGAGAAGCTCTACTAGTGTTACATAATCACTCTAAAGAACATTTTCATAATCAACAGCCTAAATCGATATTTATATTGAGGTTATCTGCCATTGGTGATGTTTGTCATACCGTAGCAACCTTGCAAGCTATTCAAAAAGGCCACCCAACGGCTCAAATAACTTGGCTTATCGGAAAAGCAGAATATTCTTTAGTATCTCATCTAAAAAATGTTGAATTCATTCAATTTGATAAGTCACAAGGGTTTAAGGAATATTTAAAACTTAAACGCTTTCTTAAAAACAGAGTTTTCGATATTCTTTTGCATATGCAAGTATCGCTAAGAGCCAGTTTAGCGAGCTTGTGTATCAAAGCAAAAGATCGCTGGGGATTTGATAAAGTTAGAGCAAAAGATTTTCAATGGCTGTTTACTAACAAAAAAATACCCGCCAAAAACAATTGCCATGTTGCAGATGGATTAATACAGTTTGCTGAAGCAATTGGTGTTCCGAAGAAAAAGAAAATAACGTGGAATTTCTCACCATCTCAAGAAGCTAAAGATTGGGTAAAAGACAACAAAATTCAACAAGATAAATATGTCGTCATATCACCATCAGCAAGCCATCCGAATAGAAATTGGGATACTGAATTTTATATAAAAATTGCTAACTACTTATCGAGCCTTTCATTTAAAATTTATATTACTGGTAGCCACTCTTCTAAAGAAATTAATTTAGCCAAAACGATAATCCAATCAAGTAAAAGTCCGTTAATTGATTTTGCAGGTAAGACAAGCCTACCTCAATTAACCGCTTTGATAGAAAGTGCAGAATTTATTGTATCCCCAGATTCCGGCCCCGCACACATCGCAACATTGGTTAACACTAAAGTGATTGGACTTTACGCAATCAGCAATCCTCAAAGAACTGGTCCTTACCACTCAATTAAATCCTGTGTTTCTGTTTATGAAAAGCTATTAGAGGAGCAAACAGGTAAAAAGATATCTCAAGTCAAATGGGGTACTCGATTGAAAGGTCAACATTTGATGAGTCGCATTACCGTTGATGAAGTAATTAATAGTATTAAGTCCAACATTCTTATATAATTCCGAGTTCGACCTGAGGGGTGGTTTAGTACTCGACTAAAATGAGTTTTAAACCTGAGATGCTTACCCTTTGAACCTGATCCGGATAATACCGGCGTAGGGACAGGTGGTAAGCTTTGTAAGTGCTTTTTTGGCAATTAGCTTTGATAATTGGTTTTGACAGTCAAAATTATTAACCAATCATTGAATTTTTAGTTTACCTTCCCGACCATCGTCATACCGGATCTCCAATAATTTGTATGGAGATCATAATGAAAACCTTTTTTAAAAATGTCCTATTACTGCTGTTATTCAATTCCTTTTATTCGATAGCAAATGACTCAGATACAGACAATATAATCCTTGTCACTGCCGAATTCAAAGATAACAATATTTTAGAGTTATCCACAAGCGTAACGGTTATTTCCGAAGAAGAAATAAAAGAGAGAAATGCTCAACATTTATCCGATCTTTTAAATCTTGCACCTAACGTCAATTTTGCTACAGGATCTTCTCGCGGAAAATTTATACAAATTAGAGGAATTGGCGAGCGTAGTGAATTTCAAGAACCTGTCAATTATTCTGTTGGTGTAGTTATGGATGGCATTGATTTAACAGGGATAGGATTAGCCGCAACAACCCTCGATATACAACAAACAGAAATATTAAGAGGACCACAAGGCACTCTTTTTGGTGCGAATGGATTAGCGGGATTGATCAATATGGTATCCAACAATCCAACTGATAGTTTTTCCGGTAAAGTTGGAGTGACAGCAGAAGAATACGGGGGTAAAGGTTATTCAGCTATGCTCAGTGGCTCAATTTCTGAAAATTCTGGTTTACGTATTGCTGTACAAAACTATCAAAGCAATGGTTTTATTGAAAATATTTTTCTGGGAAAAAATAATACCAATAACATTGATGAAACCAGTGCGCGTTTAAAATATCGTTATCAAGCTAATGATGATTTTACACTTTCTGCAATGCTATTTTATGTTGATGTTAATAACGGTTACGATGCATTTAGTCTAGATAATAATCAAACGACTTTATCAGATGAGCCGGGTAATGATTTACAAGAAACGTTAGCCAGCGCCATCCAATTGAAATGGCATATTTCTGATTATCTAAAATTTGAATCAACATTTAGTTCAACAGATTCTGATATTTCTTATTCCTATGACGAAGATTGGACTAACCCTGGAATTTGCGACGGACTAGATTGTGATAGTGATATTTGGGGATCTGATTGGTGGTATCAGTCAGTCGATACTTATAAAAGAAAAATTAAAAGTAATCATATTGATTTACGGCTATTAGGATCTGACAAACAATCTTCCTGGGTATTCGGCTATTATTTAAAAGATCAAAATATGGATATCATGCGAGAATATACTTATTTAGCATCGCCTTTCAATAGTCATTTTGACACAACTAACAAAGCCTTTTATGGGCAGTATTCCTTTAATATTTCAGAAAAATTAAATCTTACCAGTGGTTTGCGATTTGAAAACCGAAGTGCAACTTATGATGATAATGACAACATTCAGTTCAATCCAAATGAAGATATGTGGGGTGGAAAATTATCGTTGAATTACAAATTGTCAAAATTGAAAATCATTTATGCAACGATTTCGAGAGGATACAAAGCAGGTGGATTCAACGCGAATAATGCATTACCTAAAATTAATAGAGAATTTAAAACCGAAACTCAATTAAACTATGAAACAGGAATGAAAGGCTTATGGTTAGATAAAAAATTAACCTTACAACTATCTGCATTTTACCAAGACAGAAAAAACATTCAAACCAAACAGTCTTTAGTTCTTTCTAATGCGACAGGTCTTCCTCTTAATAATAACAATCCATGCCCTTGTAGTTTTAACGGATATACTGGAAATGCACCATCAGGCATCAACAGTGGAATAGAACTTGAAGCGCAATGGCGTTCTAACAATGACTATATGTTTTATGGAAATATTGGCTTGTTACAAACTGAATACACTGACTTTAATAGTTTTTCACACGTTGATGCTGATACAAATTCAATTCCACCAGCCCCCTATGATCTTAGCGGTAGAGGGCAAGCACATTCTCCAAAACATCAAATAACCATCGGTTCACGTTTATTCATTAGTGATGAACTTACTTTTAATATCGAAGTAGAATCCAAAGGTGAGTTTTATTTTTCCGACCGACACAACGAAAAATCAGATAGTTACGAATTATTAAACTTACGTTTAACCTATCAACTTGATACGTGGCGCTTACATCTATACGCACATAATGTAACTGATGAAAAAATACAAACCAGAGGTTTTGGAAGCTTTGGTAATGACCCACGTGATTATTATACAACGAGACCATTTTACCAATTTGCATCACCAAGAGTGATTGGGTTGAATGCTAGTATAAGTTTCTAATACCTGAAATAAATTATCACGCTGGCATAACTTACCTCCGTGATATTTTTTTATCCTTTACTTTAACATCTCACGCAAACTAGCCAAACGGTCTTTACCCTTTTCTCTTTTTTCATCATCCGTCAAAGGAATATGATCTTCTTCCCAATCTAAATCTTCTTGTGGTAACTCTTCTAAAAAACGACTTGGAACGGCATCTACGCTTTCACCGTAACGTTGCCGTTTTTTAGCCACGATCACTCGTAACGTTTCCTCCGCCCGAGTTATCCCTACATACGCTAAACGCCTTTCCTCTTCAACATTACCTTCTTCTATTGAGGATTTATGTGGTAATAGTTCTTCCTCCATTCCAATCAAATATACATGAGGAAATTCGAGACCTTTAGAAGCATGCAAAGTCATTAATTGAACTTCATTTTTTTCCTCGGCATCATCATCTCCACGATCAAGCATTTCTCTTAAACAAAGTTTAGATACAGTTTCTACAAAGGGATCTTTTGCCATTTTATTATTTTCTAATCCTGATTCAATCCAAGAAATCAAAGTCTCAACATTACTCCAACGATATTCCGCGGCTTTCGGCGAGCTTGAGTTATCAAATAGATATCCGTGATAACCTATATATGCCAAAAGTTCGCGCACAATTTCAAGTGAATTACCTCGCTTGAGGTTGTCACTTGCTTTAGCAATCAGCTCACCAAATCGTTTGACAGCGTTAAGCCCTTTTCCAGAAATTACTTGCTCTAAACCCATCTCAAATATTGCGTCAAATAAACTGACGTGCCTTTCATTAGCATAATTTCCTAGTTTTTCTAAGGTAGAAACACCTATTTCACGCCTTGGTACATTGGCTATCCGGATAAAAGCGTTGTCATCATCTTGATTCACTAATAATCGAAAATAAGACATAACATCTTTTATTTCAGCTCTCGCAAAAAAAGAAGTGGTTCCGCTTATCTTATAGGGAATTTGTTTATCGACTAAAAATTTTTCTAATAATCGAGATTGATGATTACCACGATAAAGAATAGCAAAATTTTTGTATTGAATATTATGATTGATTCTTCTAGATAAAATTTCTCTAGTTACTCTATCTGCTTCATCATTGTCATTTTTTACCGAAAGAATTCTGATGGGTTCACCATAATGTTTTTCCGACCATAGTTTTTTATCAAATAAATGAGGGTTATTTTGAATCAATTGGTTTGCTGCTTTTAATATTCTCCCTGCCGAACGGTAATTTTGTTCTAATTTAACAACACGTAAATTGGGGAAATCTTGTTGTAATAATTCTAAATTTTTTGGCTGTGCACCTCGCCAAGAATATATGGACTGATCATCATCTCCCACTACAGTAAAGTTTCCTAGCTGACCCGTTAATAATTTCACTAATTCATATTGGCTGGTGTTTGTATCTTGATATTCATCGACTAAAAGATAGCGTATTCGTCCCTGCCACTTTTCTCTAACTTCCCGATTGTCTCTTAATAATATCGTGGGCAACAAAATTAGATCATCAAAATCAACCGCATTAAATGCTTTTAAACTTCTAGTGTAGGCTTCATATAACTTGGCCGATTGAATTTCAGTTTGGTCTTTTGCAACCTTAATTACTTCATCAGGAAGAAAGAGTTCATTTTTCCATTTCGAGATCTGGTTAAGTACCAATAACATTTCTTTTTTATCCGCATCATCATTTTTCTTACACAAATCCTTCATTAGTGATAACGAATCTTGATCATCGAAAATAGTAAAATTGGTACGCATTCCTAAAGATTTATACTCTCGGCGAATGATATTTAAACCCAAATTATGAAACGTAGATACAATCAACCCTTTACTATCAGTTTTTCCAAGCAACTTAGAAACTCTGGTTTTCATTTCCTTTGCTGCTTTGTTGGTAAAGGTTACCGCTGCAATATTTTTTGCAGGATACCCACAGTTAATAATTAAATGAACAATTTTTTGAGTAATTACAGCTGTTTTTCCACTGCCCGCACCAGCAAGCACCAGCAATGGTGACGTGGTTAGTTTTACAGCTTGCTCTTGTTGAGAATTTAAACGGACAACGGTCATAAATACTGTTTTAACTGGTTAGGTTTAAGCTTTGTTAGAATTAAAATGAATTTTAGGCGAGACATTACTAAATAACAATAACATTTAATAATAAATAGTAATAAAGAAAAACTAGGTATAAGGATTCATTTCAAGGATATTATCATCGGGTAAGTATTTTTCAGTAAAAGCTTTTACATCTAATGGTTTACTAAAGTAATATCCCTGTCCTATTTGGCAGTTGAGGTTTTCTAAAACTCTTAACTCTTCTTTTCTCTCTATCCCTTCTGCAATAACAATAATCCTCAGTTTTTGAGAGAGAGCAATTATCGCACTTACAATAGCATGGTTATTAGCATTATTATCAATTTCTGTTATAAAAGAACGGTCAATTTTTAACTTTGATATAGGGAATTTATTTAGGTAGCTTAGTGAAGAATAGCCCGTTCCAAAGTCATCAATCGCTATTGATATTCCCTGTTGCTTTAGCCTGTTTAGTACTGAAAAACAAACTTCTTGTTCTGTAGCTAAAACTTCCTCGGTTATTTCTATTTCAAGGTTTTTTGCCTCTAGCCCTGTCTCGTCTAAGCATGTAATTACACTCATCGCAAAATTTGCGGATAAGAGTTGGCTAGGTGAAACATTAACTGCGACTTGAAGATCCTTCAGCCCTCTCTCTTGCCATTTAGCAGTTTGCTCACATGCAGCACAAAGCGCCCAATGTCCTAGCGACATAAGAATACCGCATTCTTCTGCAACAGGTATAAAATCAATGGGGGAAATAAGACCTCTTGATGGATGATTCCAACGTATAAGTGCTTCCATACATTTCATTTTACCACTTTTTAAATCAATTTTTGGCTGATAAACTAAATAGAACTCACTATCAAAATCAGCTGCTTTTAAATCATTTTCTAGTTGATACCACTTTTGTTCTCTATAACTGATCTCGTGGTCAAATAAAACTAACTGACTATTATTAGATTTTTGTGCTTCACTAAGTGCCGCATTAGCATTTTTAATTAACATACTTGAACTATAACCATGTTCCGGATGTTCTACACAGCCAGACTGAATATCCAGAAAGAAACTTCCAAATAATGTTTGCAATGGTTTTGCCATTGATTTCAACAAACAATGCTCTAAATCACGCAAGGCATGTTTATGTGCTGTTAAAGAAATAGGTTCCGCCAATAAAAGCATAAATTTTGCGCCTGTAAAGCGGTAAAGTCGACATACGTTAAAATTCTTTCTCATAGGTGAGAACATATTTTGTACTCTAACCACCATTGCTTTCATCAATGCGTCACTAACAGATAACCCATGAGTTGAAGTGACTAATTTCAAATTTTTTAAACCAATAGCTAACAAATAAAATTGATTTCTAGTTCCATTTTTAAGCTGTTTTTCCATGTCTATTTCTAATTTTTTTAAATTAGCTAGACCTGTTAACGGATCATTAAAGGCAAGATATTCCAACGCCTTAGTTGCTGTCACTCTCTCTGTTGATTTTTCAACAAAAACCATTATTTTATCCAAATGACTAACCTTCAGAAAAATAATATCAAAATATTCTTCATTGTCTTTAAATTGCCATTGAATTCTATTAGAGGTTGAAGCTCGCAATGTGGATAAATTCTCTTTGATCAATCTTTCAAATAAACCAGAATGTATCGGTGAAAAATTTTTTCTCCAAGAAACATTCTCAAAATCAATTTTTCCCGACCAATCCATTGATGCAACAGGATTAGGGTTTTTTTCTACAAACATGGCTAATTTGCGTTTTTCGGAACTACTATTAACTATCAAACGAACGTAATAACCAACGAAAACAGCAACAAGGATCATCAATAGACTAAAACCCGAAACCCAAAGAGACATATTATCTAGTTGCTTACTTGACTCAAAATTTGATAAAGCAATTTCATTTTGTATTTCATTTACTAAGCTCGAAAGGTAAGGCTTATTATTTCTGCCCATTCTAGAGATAGAAGCTAATAATTCTCGCGCATGATTCCAACGTTGAGCTGACTGTGATTCAAGTGTATTTAAAAAATCATTTGCACTCTGATTGATCAATAAATTA
>CAZRPK010000109.1:0-9767 GCA_964601915.1 uncultured Kangiella sp.
ACGTACCGTTTTGCGAGAGGCTGTAGGGGAAGTTCCTACGGCCTACTCACCATAGCCAACACTGGATCCTCGATGTTACTTTTAGAGAAGATGAATGTCAGATTTATGCCGATGATGGGGCTAGGAATTTAGCGACTATAAGGCGTGCTTTGTTAAATTTAATAAAAGCACACCCTTTAAAAGATAGTGTTGCCGGAAAAATGCAACGTGCATGTTGGGATGCAAATTTTAGGGCTGAAGTATTGTTTGGTCAAAAAAACAATCAATGCGTAATCCCGCCCTAGACTAACCTACAACTAGCCCCTATAATTCTAACCATTCAGATTTACCTTTTTAGAATCCACTGATGGCAAAAAAAAAGAAAGCGCCAGATAACACCATTGCTCAAAACCGCAAAGCTCGCCATGATTATTTAATTGGAGAGACTTTTGAAGCCGGCTTAGCCCTACAAGGCTGGGAAGTTAAGTCTATGCGCGAGTCCAAGGTGACATTAAGTGATGCCTATATCATACTTCATCAAGGAGAAGCATGGCTACACGCCTGCCATATAGCCTCTTTAAATACCACGTCTACTCATAACGTTATTGAAAATACTCGTAATAAAAAGTTACTTTTACATCAATCAGAGTTGAATAAGCTACACGATGCTATGGATAAAGGAGGCTTCACAATTGTACCTCTGTCTCTTTATTGGATTAGAAATTTAGTTAAATTAAAAATAGCTACCGGTAAAGGAAAAAAACTCCACGATAAACGTGCTGCGGAAAAATCAAAGCAATGGGATAAAGATAAAAGTAGGATAATGAAAGAAAGTAGAAACGATTGAGATTCTTATAAATGAATAGAATCTTTTCAAAACAAGAATCATCTACAATAAAAATGACCTTGGTTTTAATCTTGGTTTGTGGTTTGTTTGCTTGTCAAACAACTAATCAAGACTCTAATGATAGAGCATCTTTTGATGATTTAGATTTAGAAGAAAAAATAAATCAAGATAAAAGTGTGACTAAAGCAATCATGCTTCTAGAGAAAGGTGATAATAAAAAAGCAGCTGAAAATATTAACCGAGTACTACAATTTAATCCTAAAAATAAAACAGCCAAATTGATTCAGACTCAGCTGACTAAAGATATCAACCAAATATTTTCTACCAAACGTTATCATAATTATAAAATTAAGGGCTCTGATAGCCTAGGCTCTATTGCTAAAACATGGCTCGGAAATTCCGTTTACTTTATAACACTAGCTCGTTCAAACAACCTAAAAAACCCATCTTTAATAAAGCCCGGACAAGTCATAAAAATTCCTATTTTGAAAACAAGCCCTTTAGTCAAGCAAGAAAATCGACGTTCAAAAGCTAATCTTGCGCTTATCAAATCTACAATAAAAAGAGGTGAACACGAAAAAGCCTTACAACAAATGAATAAACTCTTTATATTAAAAAATGAGTATCAAGATTTAATCACAATTCAACTTCAAACTTTATCTTCCATTGCCGATCAAGCCGTTACAATTCCAAAAAGAAAACAAACCATCAAAAGAATTATTCGATATAAAAATAATACAAGCCGAAAACTACTATTACCCGCTTACCAACATTTTATACGCCGCCATGAACAAAATATATTTATTGATGAATTTCTATTATTGTTCGAAGATAAAAGCTATAGAGAGTCTGCAAAAAAATTAATTAAAGCAAAAACAATTAAAGGCTTTGATGCCAATCTTAAACGGGTGATTTCAACAGAAAAAAAACTGGTCAATAAATTACACGAAGAAGCCATAATATTTCGGAAACAACAACAACTAGATGATGCTCTCACTAGTTGGAGCTTGATACTATTAATCGATCAACAAAATGCTCTAGCAAAAAAATATCATGAGCGTACACTAAAATTGCTAGAACGGCTAAGAAATCTATGACTACTATTTGTCGAAGTGCGCTTATTCCTTTTAGTCGTGAGCAAATGTTTGAGTTAGTTAATGATGTAGAAAAATATCCTCTTTTTGTTCCTTTTTGTTCTAACTGTATTTTAATTTCAAAAAACAACGATTATATTACTGTAAAATTAGAAATATCAAAGGGAGGCTTTTCTAAATCATTCACCACTTGTAATCAATTACACCCAAGCAATAAGGTTGATATGACGTTAGTTAATGGCCCTTTTAAACATCTGACAGGATCATGGAATTTTATATCTCTATCAAACGAAGCTTCCAAAATTGAATTAAATTTGGATTTTGAGTTTTCTAGTAAACTAACTGATATTGCATTTTCAAAAATATTTAATCAACTTGCACAATCAATGGTTTCAGCTTTCACAGAAAGAGCAAAAAGAATTTATATAGATCAATGAATGAATTGAATCAACTTAAAGAAAAAAAAAATATAAACATTGAAGTTATTTATGCTACAACAGATAAACAAAAACTCTTTTGTTTATCTGTTGATAAAACAACCAATGTAAAAGAAGCCATTCATCTTTCAGGAATACTCAATCATTACCCCGAAATAAATTTATTTGAAAATAAAATTGGAATTTTTAGCATTAGTTGCCAATTGTCTGATCCACTTCATGATAATGACCGGATCGAAATATATAGACCCTTAATCATTGACCCTAAAGAAGCTCGTAAGCAGCGAGCAAAAAAAAATTCTTCCTGATTTTATATGTTTGGTTATTTATTTTCACGGAGGATGAGACCATCATTAGTAACCACAAGCTTATAACTCTGATTTTTATTAGCTGAAACAAAGCTTGCTGATCCATGCTCTACATCTAAAAGAAAATTTAAATATTCGTACCGCTTTCTCCAACTAGCGATGTCTAATTCGTTTTCATCTGTCAAAGAATAAACACTACGCTTCTTATTTTTCTCATCCGATAATTTAGAGTATCGACCAATCACTCGGTCGAGCCGATATGATGTTCGCAAACCTAAAATATTCGACCATGATTCCCACTTGAGAATATTTGCCTGTATTTCAATTTCATCTCCAAACAATTCAAAGTTGGCTTCTGTGCCATCGCTATATCGGATTAAGGCTTTAAATTTTTGTTGTTCCATTGAAGTAATTTCAACTTCCGCTAGAAGCTCTTCATGTGTTAAAGCTTGATATCCTGCCGTGCCCACTAAAAAAAATGAAAGTGATGTACTCAATAAACCAAAAATAAGTGTGTTAGCTAGTTTTCCGGATGCTCCCAATAACTTGAATTTTTTTAGTCTAGAAATAAAGCCAATGATGAAATAGAAAGTTAAAAGAATCGACATGACTAAAATAGAAAACAAGAGAATGTTTGAACTTAAATTAAAATTTTCGATATCTAACATACTGACCTCTCTGAGATTGCATATTGGTTGCCTATGGCATGCTGCTTATTCATTTTGAATCACATCGGTTTAATCTTCTATACTAACTTCAATCGTCTCATCATTGTCGTTAACATTTGATGAATCCTTAACCTTAATTATTTCAAACTGTTGAGTATTTGATTTTTCTCTTTTTAAATCACGCTCAAAAAATTCTTCTAAGTAATGCCCTAGTTGATTAAAAGATTCAAAGACCTCACTTACCTCATCATTTCGTTCACTCATTATACGAACATCAATTTGGCCGTTACTCAATCTTCTTAATCCTTTATTTATGCGATCAAAATCTCTTGATGTTTTTCGTGCAAGTAGTAGTGTAGCGGTTGCTACAACAATTAAAGTCACTAACATAACCAATGCCATTGTTATAAGAGTCGTTTTTAATGAGGTGAACATTGGTTCAGCAGAATAAATCACATAAACTTTTCCTAGCTCTTTTCCACTAAAATGAATTGGCTGAAGAACCGAAAATAAATTGACTCTATTTTCAGCCTCTCTATCAACAGGAATATCAAAGACAATTCCTTTAGTAGGATCAGATACGCTATCAGTTTTTACAATTAGATGATTCTCGGGCATAACAAATTGTCGATCCATAAGTTCATCATTACTAGATGCTATGATTTGATTAGACTTATCAATAATTAAAATTTGTTTGAGTTGTTGGTTGGTTGCATTATCTTTTATAATCACTTGCAAACCTAACTGATCATTTAATAATATTGAATCTCCGCTTTGAAAGGCTATCATTCGAGCAATAGATCGACCATGTTCATAAGTTGAACTCGTTAAAGCTTTGTACTGCATCCAATAAACTACAACTGATCCTATTAACATCGAAACAAATACTAGACCCGACATAATCAATGTCCATGTCATAGTAAGAGAGCGAGCGTTATTCGATTTTTTCTCTTTTTTACTCTCTAATTGAAATGCCAGTTTCCTAATATCGGATAAAAGTAATGTTGCACTTTGATAACGTCTATCTGGATTTTTTTGTAAAAGTTTTCTTATTAAATCTGTTACTTCATCTTTCAAACGTTCATCTTCTACCAACAGCTCTGGAGGTTTATTTTTAATAATTTGTATGAATAAATGGCTAAGTTCTTCTGCTACAAAAGGTGGCATTCCTGATATCATTCTATAAAGTAAAACTCCCATTGAATAAAGATCCGTTCTATGATCAAGAGCATGACCCACAACTTGCTCCGGAGACATATATTCAGGTGTTCCGATAACTTTGTTTCTCTTTGCTTTTCGATGAGTATCTAGCTCCTCTGATAATTTATCATCTTGTTCACCGCTTAAATTATCAATCGCTTGTGCAATACCAAAATCAGTTAGCTTTGCTGTTTTTTTGTCTCTTAATATCAAGATATTGGCAGGCTTAATATCCTTGTGCACCAATCCTTGTTGATGAGCGTAATCCAAAGCAAGCGTCATTTGACCAGCAATATTGAAAGCTGTTTTTAAATCAAGTTTATATTTAGACTTTAAAACTTTTTCCAGAGTAATCCCTTCTAACATCTCCATCGCAATGTAAGGAATATCATCTGTAATACCAACATCATAAATTGTAACGATATTTGGATGAGATAATTGCGCTGCTAAACGAGATTCGCGTACAAAAGCCTCTCTAAAAGATTTATTTTGTGCTAGATGTGGGCGTAACATTTTTACCGCAAGAAAACGATCTAGCTGGGGATCAAAAGCTCGATAGACAAATGCTGTTGACCCTCGACCTACTTCTTCTAAGATGCGGTATCGACCAAGAGTTCTAGGTTTAATGAATTTTTTTTCCTGAGTTGTTTTACTATGATTAACTTCGTTTGACATTTTTTTAATTTTAAATGAATAAATTTGTTTATTTGGTTTAAAACAAAGAATTAATTAAGGAAAAACCAAAGCGAAAGACCAATGACAACCACACCACCAATTATAAAAGGTAAAAAATTACTACGGCTTGAAAACACCTCTTCAACTTCACCATTTTCAACTTCACCATCTTCTACTAAAGAAAAAACAAATTCACTGCCAGCAAAGGCAACCATGTCACCCATTCTTAAAACTTGGCTTACAACTTTTTCACCATTTACAAATGTTCCATTTGAAGACAATAAATTCAGTACTTTCCATTCACCTTCCGACTGGATGACTTGTGCATGCATTGAAGAAACACTTGATTCAGTTAATACAATATCGCTAGATGGACGTCGTCCAATTTCAATTTTATCTTTACGTAAAATATATTGATCACCAACAACATCACTACTGATTCCAATCAATGCAGGCATATTTGCTTTTTCTGATCGAGATTCTACGATCTCTTTAGCTACCATCTTATTAATTTCATCGACTTCAAACACTTGAGTGCCTTGAGGTCCCATTTTGGATAAGTCGTCATTAATTGACATGTTATTTCCTCTTTAATTTATTCCTGAAAAACTCTGTCACTATAATCAAATTAGGCTATCTCGTTTCCTAAATTCAGCCACCAAAAAGCGCTCTGATTCTCTCAACAAAACTTAATCGCTTTTTTATTGGAGAGCTAATAATGATCACACTTACATTGTCTCGTCCACCAGCTCGCTTAGCTGAGTTAACCAGACATTGTGTTTTTTCCTCAATCGACTTTTTGGTATTCATAATTTCAGCAATAGCACTATCATCAAGTTCATCACTTAAACCATCACTGCATAATATTAATTGTTGATTAGTTTCCCATTCATTTGCACATTCTCCAACATCAACATCTTCTATTTCAGTTGAACCTAAGCATTGGGTAATCATATGGCGCTGAGGATGTGTTTTGGCATCATCAACCGTTAGTAATCCTGCATTTATTAAACGTACCATTAACGAGTGATCTTCTGATATTTGGGTCAATTGTGAGCGTGAAGCATCCCAAAGATAGGCACGACTATCACCAACCCATGCGACTTTATATTCATGATTGTCACTTTCTACAGCAACAACCGTCGTTCCCATACCAGATTGTCCAAGACCTTCATGTACGGCTGATATCACACAATGATGAGCTGATTGAATAGCTTGAGAGAGTGAACCGGTTTTTGCAAAAACACTAGCAATATCTTTTACCGCTAAATCAGATGCCACTTCACCGCACGCATGACCACCCATACCATCAGCAACAATCCATATACCAGGAGCTGATGATATTGCATCTTCATTCAATTCACGTACACATCCCACATCACTCACTTGAGCTGATTGACAACGATTTACTGTATCTTGCTCCATATTCACCTTTTTGATGCTTTCAATTATTCGCAAACATTGTTTAAAATTGCAAAATTTTACAAAATAGCGAAAAATAGAAATTTCATAGCTTTATTAAGTGTGTCATAATTCGTTTGTACTTTCGAGTATTTATCCTTACTAAATCAATATTTTAGCGTGATTTAGAGCTTTTTGCTTTAGACATCACTAAAATCTTTAATTTAGTTATTTTCTGGTTTTTATCGTAGATATTACTATCTAAACCAGCCTTATATGGGGGCGACTTGGCTTCGACGAGGATTACAAAACTTAAGGTGCATGCCGAGGTGTCAGCGAACCTCGTAAACACTAGCTGAAAAAACTTAGTTGCAAACGATAACAACTACGCTTTAGCCGCTTAGGCTAACTGTTGCTGCCGAGCGTCACCGGTAGGTAGTTAACAGTCATTCACGGAGACTCGCGGGTAAGGATGTTTGTTCCCCAACCGTTAAAACTAAACAAACTCGTTTCTAACATCCTGTTAGCCGGATCTGTCAGAGATTAAGATATAGACTAACTAAGCATGTAGTACCAAGAGCAGCGGATTCGCGGACGGGGGTTCGATCCCCCCCGCCTCCACCAAATGAAGGTTCCATAAGAACCTATAAAGACCCGTAACACCATGGTTTTGCGGGTTTTTTTATGCCTGTAAGAACCCATAAGACTTGGTAACAGCCCGAAGTTATAGTAACATCGGTAGTAACACCGGAGAAAATGTTACTACCTCGGTGTTACTACGAGGGAATGTTCATACCTAGAATTACGATACCGCTTACAGATACAAAGGTTAAACAAGCTAAAGCCAAAGATAAAGAATACAGTCTTGTTGATGGTGGCGGTTTGGCTTTACGTATTAAGCCTGTTGGTTCAAAATTATGGATTTTTAACTATTATCGACCTTATACAAAAAAACGCGCTAATTTAAGCCTTGGTGCTTACCCAGCTCTTTCACTTGCGAAAGCGAGAGAAAAACGTACGGAATACAAAGAACTACTAGCTCAAGAGATCGATCCTAAAGAATATTTGGATGAAAAGGCCACAATTAATTCACAAGCTCACCAGAACACGCTTAAACATATTGCCTCTCAATGGCTAGAAATAAAAAAGACACAAGTATCAGCTGATCATGCTAAAGATACTTGGCGCTCATTAGAACTACATATATTCCCAAACTTAGGAAATATGCCTATTCATAAAATCAAAGCTAAAAACACTATTGCGGTTATTCAACCTATTGCCAAGAAAGGTAGCTTAGAAACAGTTAAAAGAGTTTGCCAACGGTTAAATGAAATCATGGTCTATTCGGTTAATTCAGGAATTATTGAGGCAAATCCGTTAGCGGGTATTTATAAAGCATTTGGCTCACCTGAAAAAAAGCACATGGCAACTATCAAACCAGAACATTTACCCAATTTAATGAAAGCCATTGCTAGAGCTAGCATTAAGTTCACCACAAGACGATTAATCGAATGGCAACTTCATACTATGGTTAGACCAAGTGAAGCCGCTGGTACTCGCTGGGAAGAGATAGACTTTGAAAATAGGCTTTGGAATATTCCAGCAGAGAGAATGAAAAAGAAACGTGCTCATTCTGTTCCATTGACTGAGCAGACTTTGGAAATTCTGGAAGAAATGAAAACGATTAGCGCAAATAGAGAGCATATATTTCCAGCAGATAGAAATCCTGAAACTCATGCTAATCCTTCAACGGCTAATATGGCGCTTAAAAGAATGGGTTATCATAATATATTAGTAGCTCATGGTATGCGTTCAATCGCTAGTACCGCTTTAAATGAGCTAGGCTTTGATCCCGAAGTAATTGAATCAGCTTTAGCACATGTAGGTAAAGATGAAGTTAGAAATGCTTATAATCGAGCTGAGTATTTAGAAAGACGAACCAAATTAATGTACCATTGGTCTAAATTTATAGAGCAAGCGACTACAGGCTATTCCGAACAAATAGTAAATATTCAAGAAATAAAATAAGGGAGAATTAAGAAATGGAAAAGGTGTGTTTAAAATGTTCTTATAAAAGAAAAAAATTGAAGAAGTTTCAGGCTTGGAGTGTCCGAACTGTGGAGCAATTTATGCGAAAGTTAAAGCTAGGTTAAATGACATTGAGAATGGGATAAATTTACCAAAAAAGAGAAATGTTAAAAATAAAAATTCTGTTAAAATGAACAGTGAAGGCGACATTAACACCTCTATATCGCCACCTCCCAAATTAAAAAAAGACAAATCTAATACTAATGCCTTTTTGAAACTATTTTTTGTTAAATCTGAAAAGTTTATTCGAAAATTAAGTCATGTAATAAAAGGTACTATCTCTGGCTGGAATAGCAGGAAGACAAAGAAAAAACAAGCCATAAAAAATAAATCATTACCTTTAATTATTACAAGAATTTACAGAGGTAAACAAAAGGATGTTCTAGAAAGATTTAAAATAGATTCCAAAAGATTAGCAGCTAAAGGTTACAGACCAAGCACGCAAAATTGGGCGCAAGGTCAATGGGGATGTGGCTCCTTTGTTGTAGCACTTTTTCTGTGCTTTATTTTAATAGGTATCTTCATTTTTATTTATATGATTATTGTAAAACCTGACGGAGCATTAACAGTGTCTTATGAACTATCTGAATTAGCCCAAAAAGCGCAAATTAAAAAAAATTCATCTCCTACTGATAAAAAATGTTCTCAATGTGCAGAAACTATCAAAATTGAGGCAAAAATATGTAGGTTTTGTAGATATACTTTTGATTGAGTGATTCAAATGTAGCTTTATAATATATAACAAAATATTTTTATTTTAACTGTCAAACATCATTATCTAGCATTTTTAATGTCTAAACTATCTTCATACCGAACAGAAAAGTTTACCATTGACTTTAATTTTTCTCGTTTAAAAGCTGTAATAGTACTTACAAAGAGTCTATTAATTACAAACAAATAAGCCACATTCCGGCTTTAATATGATTGAGAACATGTTTTTATGCTACTGTTACAATTAGCTATAATAAATATTTGCATGGAAATAGTATAAAATGTTAGGGTATGTCTAAGAGGGAACAGTATATTCCAAAATAGAAATGAGCATGAAGTAGATAAATTCAATTAAGCGT
>CAZRPK010000110.1:0-9616 GCA_964601915.1 uncultured Kangiella sp.
ATTTCGACGTAAACCAGTGATTATCAGATTTTGTCTCAATAGTTTTGCTATAAAATGAAGCACAAAAATAGGTTGAGCCACTTTTTTAAGTTCCAAGCCGTGGTAGCCATGAGTCAATTAATTTCATCGCCTACTTCACCTTTTAAGAAATTTCTTGATAATCTTAAAGTCTGATCTTAAGTGCCCAATGATAGGTTCAATAGCCGCTCGTCTTTGACATTGTTTTCGCTTTTTATCTCGTTGATAACGGTTATCTTTTTTAAGACCTTTTATTAGGTAAGATTATTTCAGTTTCATTGACCATTTTTTTACCTCGATAACCTCGGTCACAAACGGCTTCCAATACTTTTTTATTTCGAGTTGTTTCTATATGTTCAAGCACTTCTTCGAGTGTGGCTCCATCATCAATATTTTTGGGATGATTCACTAAACCAACAATGATATTTGATTTTGCCGTACTGGCAACTGAAACTTTATTCCCGTATTCATATTGAATATGATCTTTCCCTTTTGCCATACAGTAAACTTGAGGCTCATGTAATGAGTAAACTTTATTTTTATCTTTTGGTTTTTGATTAAGAACGCTTTCATAAAATAAAAAGTCCGATTGATTATTTTAATCGCTAATTTTGCATCCGTTGGATAAGTGATGTTTTTTTCTTGAACTGTTGTGTCAATATTAACAACACTTTCCAATGCGTTTTCCCCATAAAGCGATACACTCATTTTAAATATTTTTTGGAAACCCTCTTTGCCAATTTTTTTTCTAAAGTGAACCCGCTCAGATTTCTTAATGATATAAGCAGTAAAAGCCCCACCATTAATCGAATAGGTTGACTCGGAGCGCCGATGTTTTTTGTGTAATATTTTGAAAACGCTTGTTCGAAATCATGCCAAGGAATGACCCGTGATAATTGAAGTAACGGATCGTTTGGATCCAGTTGAAGAAGCAAATCCGAACCAAAAGGCTAGCTTGATGATGCTCTGAACTTTGTGACAACATTTTTTCACCAATTCAGCCAACAACTTAAGTTCTATTATAACATTGCTGGATGAATTGGCCGAATATTGCAGCTATTTTTTCTTTATATATCAGGTGGTTAAGTTGTTTTTAATGGCTGACTAAATACCTTGTTTACGACAAAGCTCACTCACGTCATTCTCGTTAAGTGAACTGCTAGCTATAATAATCTGGAGCTTTTCTTCTGGACTCCAATCTTGAGGTCTTTTTTCTTTTGTCATTTTATTAAATTCAAATTTTTTATTGTTAACCGACTCAAATTTTTGATTTTTTTGATTGCTTAATCCACTTATGAAGCGTCGAAGGAGCAATCTCCAAAGACTCTGCAATTTCCCTTAAGCCTGTGGTATCACTTCTGCTAAGTGCCTTTGCTACGGCTTGTATTTTAAACGATTGGTTAAATTTCGCTCTCATTTTCTTTACCTCTAAGTAAAATATTAGAGGTAACAACTAGTCTGACACAGGGGGGCGTTAACATCACTTAATGGAACTAACTTAACATTATGACTCTCTAGTCATTGTTTCTTTTAGCCATTGTTCTATAAGAAAAACCTTTATATTTTATCTTTTTCTAGGTGGTGTACTTTTAACTTGCTTACTAAAATCTTTCAATTCTTTACGAGTATATTCCGAATGAATTCTTTTTGTAGATGGCTTTTGTAGCTCTCTGCTTAAACCACCTCTCCACTCTTTACTCGGTCGAATAGGTCGTGTTGCAAACCCACCACCACAGTTAGGGCAAACATTTTCTAGAATATCAATCACACAAACTTTACAAAAAGTGCACTCGTAAGTGCAAATCATTGCTTCTAATGAATCAGCAGGCAAGTGTTTATCACAGCACTCACAGTTTGGACGTAGTTCGAGCATAACTTTCAGATCCTCCTAAACAATGATCTATCCAAACACCAATGTCTTTAATTTGTTGCGGACAGACAGAATGTTCCATTGGGTAGTTTTTCATTTCAACAAAGTAGCCTTTTTCTTTTAACTCTTTTTCACTAACTTCACTTAACTGTACGGGCACAACAGGATCATATTGACCATGATGAATTTCAATTGGTATCGTTCGATTTTCGCTCGCTAACTTAATACTATCTTTTGTGGCAAAATAGGTCGACATCAATAATAAGCCTGCTAGTTTCTTATTAAACGTCAGCGCTGTTTCAATTGCGACAGCGCCACCTTGAGAAAAGCCTGCGATAATAATTCTATCATTAGAAATACCATTAGCTATTTCATTTTCTACAAAATCTGTGATAAATTCTGCTGATTCTCTTAACTGAACTTCATCGACGGAACGTTCAATCGTCATTTCTAAAATATCATACCAAGCAGGCATAACCATCCCACCATTAATCGTCACAGGCCTTGATGGCGAGTGAGGAAATATAAAACGAATAGCCGCCTCACTTGGTAAACCTAATTCGTTTACGATAGGTTTAAAGTCGTTACCATCAGCACCAAGCCCATGTAACCAAATAACAGAAGCATTAGGATTGATTTTGGTTTCCACAGTAATATGCGGCAATAATGTAGACATATATCTCATCCAAAAGGTAAAAATCAATTTACGATGAATTAAGTATATCTAGATGAAGGGGGTTATATCAAGAAATGTATTTGAAAACCGTATTACAAAAGCATATTATAAAATATGCTTTAAATTAAATCATTTACAAATTGACCTAATTTAAAGTCAAACCAATATTATTTTTTCTTTCTTACAGGTGGCAAATCAGTACAGGTTCCTTCATAAGCCTCAGCGGAAAATGCGAAAGATTCAGAAAGCGTTGGATGAGCATGAATAGTTAAAGCGATATCTTCTGCTTCACAACCCATTTCTATAGCAAGTCCCATCTCAGCAATCAATTCACCAGCATTAACACCAACTACGGCTGCACCAATAATTTGATTATTTGATTTGTTATAAATGGTTTTACTAAAACCTTCAGTTCTACCAATACCGATCGCTCGTCCGCTAGCGGCCCAAGGGAAAATTCCTACACCAAAATCAATACCTTTTTCTTTCGCTTCTTTTTCTGTCAGTCCAACCCAAGCCAATTCTGGATCGGTATAAGCCACACTTGGAATACATTGAGGTTCAAAAGCATGCTTTTTACCGGCAATCACTTCAGCAGCGACATGCGCTTCATGAGTTGCTTTATGTGCAAGCATTGGCTGGCCGACTAAATCGCCAATCGCATAGATATTAGCAACATTGGTTTTTAATTGTTTATCGACCGAGATAAACCCTCGCTCATCCACATTGACTCCAGCGGCTTGCGCATTGAGTAAATCACCATTAGGCCTGCGTCCAACCGCTGATAATATGCGATCATATCTTTGTGGTTCTTTCGGCGCTTTTTTACCTACAAAAGTGACCCATAAACCATCGTCTTTAGCTTCAACTTTAGTTACACTAGTTTCAAGCATGATTGAATCATATTGCTTTTTAACAAATCGGTGTAATACTTTAACGACATCTTTATCTGCCGCAGGAACTAATTGATCAAACATTTCGACTATGGTGATCTCCGCACCTAAAGCACGATAGACGGTTGCCATTTCTAATCCGATAATACCACCACCGATCACTAGCATTTTTTCTGGAATATCTTTTAATTCTAGCGCGCCAGTTGAATCAATAATTCGATCATCTTTTGGTAAAAACGGCAATTGAACTACTCTTGATCCCGCTGCAATAATACAGTTTTCAAAATTAATTGTTTGTTTACCCTCAGCAGTCTCAACATCAACCGAAGTATTTGAAGTAAATTGAGCGGCTCCTTGAACAACCTGCACTTTTCGCATTTTAGCCATTCCAGCTAAGCCTTTGGTTAATTGACTAACTACGCCATCTTTGTAAGATCGAATTTTATCAATATCAATGGTTGGCTCACCAAAAGAAACACCGTGCTTCTCCATGCTTTTTGCTTCATCAATGACTTTAGCAGAATGCAATAAGGCTTTTGATGGAATACATCCTACGTTTAAACAGACTCCGCCTAAAGTTGCATGTTTTTCAACAAGAATGACATTTAAACCTAAATCTGCAGCGCGAAATGCTGCCGTATAACCACCCGGCCCCGCCCCAATTACTAAAACTTGTGCTTGAATATTACTCATAGTTCTTCTCTAATTTATTTCAATCACGCTCTATTTTACTTTAACAGAACCCGTCGAATATCTTTTAATGTCGCAGCTAAATGAACGACAAATCTCGCAGCATCTGCGCCATCAATCACTCTATGGTCATAGGATAAAGACATTGGCAACATCATTCTAGGTTCAAATTCTTTGCCATTCCAAACCGGCTGCATTTTATTTCGGGATAATCCCAAAATGGCTACATCGGGCCATTTTACTATAGGAGAAAAAGCCGTGCCACCTATTCCGCCTAATGATGAAATAGTAAAGCTACTGCCTTGCATATCGTTAACACCTAGTTTTTTCTCGCGCGCTTTAGCGCTGATTTCGCCGAGTTCGTCAGCTAATTGATAGATGCCTTTTTTATCAACATCTCGAATCACTGGAACCGTTAAACCATCGGGCGTTTCTACTGCCACGCCAATATGGTAATACTTCTTCAAAACCAATTCTTCTCCATCATGGGATAAACTGGAATTGAATTTTGGAAAAGCTTTTAAACTATGTACTAATCCTTTCATTATAAAAGCTAAAGGTGTTAAACGAGTACCTTCTTTTAACGCTTCATCTTTTAGCGACTTTCTAAAGGCATCTAACTCAGTAATATCGGCATCTTCATGTTGTGTAACATGGGGAATAGTGATCCAGTTTCTATGTAGGTTAACGCTACTAATTTTTTGAATTCGAGTCAGCGATTTATTTTCAACCTCACCCCATTTCGCATGATCAACTTTAGGCATCTCAATCGTTCCAATACCGACAGTAGTAGCCGTTGCCTTAGGACGAGACAATTCAAATTTAATAAACTTTTGAACATCATCTTTCATAATGCGAGACTTTATTCCTGTACCTTTAACCTTAGTTAAATCAGCGCCCAACTCTCTAGCAAAACGTCTAACCGAAGGGCTAGCGTGTACTAACTGACTGGAGGAAGCTTTTTTCTTCATATGTGGATGGTCAGGTACCGGAGAATTACGATCTGATTTTGCTGGCATCGATATGCTGGATGTTACAATCGGAGCCGTACTGGTTTCTGTTGTTGGTGCAACTTCTGTTTTTATTTCTGAAACATTACTCGATCCGCTAGGCACAATTTTAATTTGCCCAATCACATCCCCTTGTGAAACTTTGTCGCCGACTTTAACGGAAACAGAAACAATTTCACCGTCAGATTCGCAAGGGAGTTCCATCGTCGCTTTGTCAGTTTCTAAAACGATCATGCCCTGCTCTTTCTCAATTGCTTGACCCGCAGAAATAAGCACTTCAATCACGTCAACATCTGAAGCATCACCAATATCTGGTACAATTAGATTAGTTGGTTCAGGAATATTTTTAAGTTCAGGTACAATTGCCTCTTCTTTTGTTTCTTCTTTAACAGCTGGCGTTAATTCCGAAGTTGATGGATCAGGCATCGATGATCCTGAAGCAGAATTACCCGTAGAAATTTCCAATATTAAATCATTATGAGAAACTTGCTCGCCAACTTTGGCAGAAATACTGGTAATAGTTCCAGCATGACTCGACGGTACTTCCATCGTTGCTTTATCCGTTTCTAAAACGATTAACGGCATTTCTTTTTCAATCTTATCGCCAACAGCCACTAACACTTCAATGATATCTGCGCCTTCTGCATCACCTATATCAGGAACTTTTACTTGGGTTAAATCTGTCATGAATTTCTCCCTAGCTCAAAAGTGGATTAGGTTTATTGATATCGATGTTGTAAAGCTTTATCGCTTTACTAACCTGTTTGGCATTGATGCTACCTTCATCTGCTAAAGCTTTTAATGTAGCCACTACAACAAAATATCGGTCAACTTCAAAGAATCGCCGTAAATTCTCACGGCTATCACTTCGTCCAAATCCATCTGTACCAAGTACCGTATATGACGCAGGAACGTAAGCTCTTATTTGTTCCGCATATGCCTTTATATTATCCGTTGAAACAATCACTGGACCTTCTCTACCAGACAAGCAAAAATCTACATAACTTTGTATGGGTTTATCTTCCGGATTTAATAGGTTGTGTCGCGTCGCATGAATACCATCTCTAGCTAGTTCATTAAAACTTGTCACACTCCAAATATCTGATTCAATTTTGAAGTCTTTTTCTAGTAATTCGGCAGCGGACATGACTTCTTTTAATATCGCACCACATCCCATCAACTGAACTTTTGCGCCTTTTTTCTTACTCTTCTTTTTTGATTCTTTTAATAAATACATCCCTTTAAGAATACCTTCTTCGCTATTCTTTGGCATCGCATCGTGAACATAATTTTCATTCAAAGTAGTAATGTAATAAAAAATATTTTCCTGCTCTTCATACATACGTCTCATGCCATCTATCACGATAACCGCAATCTCATAGGAAAAAGTAGGATCGTAACTGACACAGTTAGGAATGGTTGAAGCAAACATATGACTGTGACCATCTTGATGTTGTAAACCTTCACCGTTAAGAGTCGTCTTTCCATAGGTTGCACCAATTAAAAAACCTCGCGCTTGCATATCGCCAGCAGCCCAAGCTAAATCGCCAATCCTTTGAAATCCAAACATTGAATAAAAAATATAAAATGGGATCATCGGTAAATTATTGCTTGAGTAACTAGTCGCAGCAGCAATCCACGAAGACATAGCACCCGCTTCATTAATTCCCTCTTCTAAAATTTGGCCTTTCTTATCTTCACGGTAATACATCAATTGATCTGAGTCGACTGGCTCGTATAATTGACCGACACTGGAATAAATACCGATTTGTCTAAACATACCTTCCATCCCAAAAGTACGCGCTTCATCGGGAATAATTGGCACTATATTTTTACTAATGTTTTTATCTTTTAATAATTGATTTAAAACTCTAACGAATGCCATGGTGGTCGAAATTTTACGACCATTTGATCCTTTGGTTATTGCGTCAAAACTTTTTAATGGAGGAACTGGCAAAGACTCAGACTCTCTTCGTCTTGCTGGTAAATAACCACCTAAAGCGCCACGTCTTTCACGCATATATTTAATTTCAGGGCTATCTTCTCCAGGATGATAAAAAGGAGTTGATTCTAAATCTTTATCTTCAATCGGCACATTAAAACGATTTCTAAAATGTTTTAACGCATCTAAATTCATCTTTTTAACTTGGTGAGAAATGTTTTTTCCTTCTCCACTTTCGCCCATGCCATAGCCTTTAACGGTTTTCGCTAAAATAACTGTTGGCTGACCTTCGTGATGAACCGCTTCATGATAAGCTGCGTAAACTTTGGTTGGATCGTGACCGCCTCGGTTTAAACGCCACACATCGGCATCGGACATATTCGCAACCATTTCTAATAACGCAGGATCTTTGCCAAAGAAATTATCACGGGTAAACTTTCCACCCTTGGATTTATAGTTTTGATACTCTCCATCAACCGTTTCTTCCATAACTTTAAGTAAACGACCTTCGGTATCCCTGGCTAATAGAGGATCCCAATATTGTCCCCAGATAACTTTAATAACATTCCAACCGGCTCCACGAAATACACCTTCTAATTCTTGAATAATTTTTCCGTTGCCGCGCACAGGGCCATCAAGTCTTTGTAAATTACAGTTAATAACAAAAACCAAGTTATCGAGTTTTTCTCGTCCGGCTAAAGAGATAGCACCAAGAGATTCTGGCTCATCTGTTTCACCGTCTCCCAAAAACGCCCATACCTTCCGTTTTTTTGTTTCGGCCATTTCTCTATCATGCAAATATTTTAAAAATCTTGCTTGGTAAATAGCTTGAATGGGGCCGAGTCCCATAGAAACTGTCGGGAATTGCCAAAAATCAGGCATCAACCAAGGATGGGGATAAGAAGATAGACCTTTTCCATCGACTTCTTGACGAAAGTTTTTCATTTGATCTTCACTAATGCGACCTTCTAGGAACGCTCTAGCATAAATACCTGGAGATGAATGTCCTTGAAAGTAAATCAAATCGCCTTCTTGGGAATCATTAGCCGCTTTAAAAAAGTGATTAAAACCAACATCGTATAGAGTAGCTGAAGATGCAAAGCTTGAAAGGTGACCACCTAACTCCTGATCTTTTTTACTGGCTTGCAATACTAATGCAATCGCATTCCAACGGATGATCGAACGTAAACGCTGCTCTATGGCTAAATCACCGGGAATTCGCGCTTCTTTAGCTGTCGGAATGGTGTTTAAATAGGCCGTTGTTGCTTTGTAGGGCAAATGTGCTCCGCTACGTCTTGCCATATCGATCAATTTTTCGAGCAAATAATGTGCTCTTTCAGTGCCTTCTTCCTCTAATACAGCCTCGAGTGCTTCAAGCCATTCTTGAGTTTCAATAGGATCATTGTCACCATTAACAGGTAGGTTCATATAGTGTTTCCCGAACGTCAATTTAAGACGTTAGTTATCATTATTATGTATTGATTTAATTCTACGAATGGAAAAAGTATAGCAGTCTGTGAGAAACCTGCTTGATACTAATACTACGGATTATCATAGGTTGAAAGGAATATAGCAGTAAGAACAGAACTATTCAAATATTAGCCTAGCTAACATTATTTTATTCATGAGAACATTACCTGTAATGACGGTTGAAAGTCATTGTGAATAACTAAATTACTTAATTGGTATTTAATTAGCATGGCTATGTAATAAATTTTTGTTCTTCATCCATTGGTAACAGTCATTCAACATTTTATTAAGAGTCACATCGGCGTTATAACCTAATTCATCTTGTGCTTTTTGACTGCTAACCTTCAATACCTCACTGACAATTAAAACTTTTTCTGGCTTCATGTCCGGCTCTTTCCCAGTAAACCTAGCAAAAAAGACAGATACATGACCAACAATTTTTAAAAGCCAGTGGGGCATAGGTTTAGCTGGTACTTTCTTTCCTACCAACTTCCCTATTTCAGAAACAAACTCAACAAAAGAAGCATCTGCACCAGATAATATGTAATTTTCACCTTTTCTACCTTTAATGGCAGCTTGTAAGTGAGCCTTGGCAATTTCCTCTATATGGCAAAAACTACCAAAACCTGGCGGTACTCCTGGTAATTTCTCATTGACGACCATAGTTAACATTTGAGACCAATTATGCGCATCCCAAGGACCTACAAGATGACAAGGGTTGAGAATAACTGCATCTAGTCCTCTTTCATTAACTGCTGTTTTAACTAGCCTTTCAGACAAAAGTTTAGTTTGATAATAATTAGCAAAACATTGCTCACCTAATTGTTCGGTTTCTTCTGTAATAATATGATTATGATGTAATCCGAAGGCTGCGATACTGGAAGTATGAATAAACCGTTTCGCTCTTTTGATTGCCGTGATCTCATGGCCTTCTTTAATCAAAAAATGAACTAAATTAGTGCCTAAAAATCCGGTTGCACCAGTAATGAATATATGTAGAGTAGACATTGATGTCTCCTTAATTTTAAGATTTATAAACGTAAGGAA
>CAZRPK010000111.1:0-9555 GCA_964601915.1 uncultured Kangiella sp.
TATATGGTAGCAAGAAGTGGATTTGAACCACCGACCCCATCATTATGAGTGATGTGCTCTAACCAGCTGAGCTACCTTGCCATAATTCGTTTTTCTAAATCATTTCTTGAAGACTTTGGTCAAGACTCAAGAGGCGCGTATTTTCCAGTTTAGACGGCTGTTTGTCAACAGAAAGTCTGCGAATTTAGTCTTTTTTACACATTAAACCTAAAATGCATGACATCGCCATCTTTTACTAAATAATCTTTGCCTTCTAAGCGCCATTTTCCTGCTTCTTTGGCGCCAGCTTCACCTTTAAATTCGATAAAATCATCATAAGAAACAACTTCTGCTCGAATAAAACCTTTTTCAAAGTCTCCATGGATAACGCCAGCGGCTTGAGGGGCTGTTGCATCAACTTTAACCGTCCATGCCCTTACTTCTTGAACACCGGCTGTAAAGTAAGTTTGGAGATGGAGTAAATCATATCCCGAGCGAATTACGCGGTTTAAACCTGGCTCAGTTAGTCCCATTTCTTCTAAGAATTCTGCTTGCTCTTCAGCTTCTAATCCTGCAATTTCAGATTCCATTGATGCACAAATGGCTACAACCACGGCATTTTCTTTTTTTGCTAGTTCAGTAACAACATCTAAAAATGGATTATTTTCAAAACCATCTTCTGCCACGTTGGCGATATACATAGTGGGTTTGCTTGTGATCATTTGTAAACGTTTTATTGCCACCAATTCATCTTTATCCCAATCGCCAGATCGGATAGGTAAGCCATCATCTAATAGCACTTTACATTTAGTTAAAAGTTCTACCAATGCTTTGGCATCTTTATCACCACTTTTTGCGATTTTAGTATTTCTAAATATCTGTTTATCAACTGATTCAAGGTCAGCAAGTGCTAACTCCGTATTAATAACTTCAATGTCATCTAATGGATCGATTTTGTTTTCAACATGAATGACATCATCATTTTCAAAACATCTTACGACGTGAGCGATTGCGTCAGTTTCTCGTATATTGCCTAAAAATTGGTTACCTAATCCTTCACCTTGTGATGCACCTTTTACTAATCCTGCAATATCAACAAACTCCATGGTTGTTGGTAATACTTTTTCTGGCTTAACAATTTCTGCTAGTGCATCTAATCGAGGATCTGGCATCGGAACAATGCCAGTATTGGGCTCAATGGTACAAAATGGGTAATTTTGCGCATCGATACCTGCATTGGTTAATGCATTAAATAATGTTGATTTGCCGACGTTAGGAAGACCAACGATGCCACATTTAAAACCCATAGGTTTCTCCAATGAATATTTTTTTTAGTATACTTGTTTACAAATCAGCTCTAAAACCATGCATGCTCTGCATGACTTTATCATGTTGATCATTGATAATATTACCAGTGTGTCTTATCGCTTCATCAATACTATCATCAATGGCACGTTGTTCATTTTGAGATGCTTTTCCAAGGACATAGTTTGTCACCTGGTTTTTGTTTCCAGGGTGTCCTATTCCAATTCTTAATCGATAAAAATTTTTGCAGTTAGCAAGTGAACTAATAATGTCTCTTAAGCCATTATGTCCACCATGACCACCAGATTTTTTTAACTTTACCGTACCAGGATCGATATCTAGTTCATCATGAGCGACTAGAATTTCATCGGGTAGTATTTTGTAAAAAGTAGCAATTGCTCCTACGGACTTTCCACTCAAATTCATGAAGGTATTTGGGATTAGCAGTCGACAATCATTGCCATCAATATTACCGCGACCAACATGACCGAAAAATTTTGTTTCTAGGGTAAGAGGAATAGAAAAACTGTTAGCTATGGCATTAACGTACCATGCACCAGCATTATGTCTTGTTTGGGAATATTGAGGGCCTGGATTACCAAGCCCTACAATAAGTTTTATCATGATTTTTCAGCTTATCATCTAAGCGGGTTTTTATTCCCGCTATTGTGAATGATTATTCTGCGTCTTGCTCTGCAGAATCGTCAGTTGCATCAGTCTCTTCTTCTTCGTCAGCGTCAACTGATACTGCCGCACGTGCTTTGTGTATTGTAGCAATTGCTTGGTCATGATCATCACCATGAGAAAGTTCGACTAGTTCAACGCCTTTAGGAAGTTTGATATCAGACAAGTGAAGGATCCCATCCATTTCAATTTCAATCATATCGACTTCAATAAATTCAGGTAAGTTCTTAGGTAAACAAGATACTTCAACCGTTGTATAGCTATGGTTTACAACACCGCCTTCTTTAACACCTGGACATACATCTTCGTTGATAAAGTGTAAAGGAACACTTGTATGGAATTTTTGAGTAGCGCTAACACGCATAAAATCCATATGAGTTATTTTTGGTTTAAACGGGTGACGTTGTAAGTCTTTTAAAATAACTTGTTGCTTAGTTTTGCCAGACTGTAAAGTTAAGATATGAGAGTAAAAAGCTTCGTCTTCGAGGTGCTTTAATACATCTTTGTGGTCAATTGATAGTGGTTGTGGCTTTTTGCCTGCACCATAAACAATGGCTGGTACTTTATCTTCTAAACGTCGTAGGCGGCGGCTCGCACCTTTCCCTAGATCGTCTCGAAGTTCAACATTTACGATAAATGAATCACTCATTTTATTTCTCCAATAAGAATTTAGTTATATCCTTCGACCGCGACCAGTTCGAAGGGTTTAGCCTTTTTAAAAGCGATAGCTGATAAAAAGGGCGCGAATTATAATGGAGAATAATACTAAGAGCAATATAGAAAGACGGTTAAGGGGGTAAAAAGCCATAAAAAAGCCCCTTTCGACGTCTTACAATGTAAAACTCTTAAGTTCTTAGGGTTAGGATATTGATTAGTTCATAAACATGGAACTAAGAGATGATTCATCATGTATGCGTTTAATAGATTCTCCCAGTATTTCAGATAAGGATAATACTTGGATTCGGCTACAGTTTTTTGCATCTTCTCTTAGTGGGATGGTGTCTGTTACAACTAACCTATCAAGGGCAGAGTTATTAATATTATTAATCGCATTACCCGATAAAACAGCATGGGTGGCATAAGCAGAAACACTTCTTGCGCCATTAGCTTTAAGCGCGTCTGCAGCAGTACATAGTGTTCCCGCTGTATCGACCATATCATCTACAATAATACAGTCGCGTCCCTCAATATCACCAATGATGTGCATTACTTCTGCTTTATTGGCTTCAGGTCGACGTTTATCAATAATCGCTAATTCAGAGTCATTAAGTCTTTTTGCTACAGCTCTCGCTCTTACAACACCGCCGACATCGGGAGAGACAACTATTTCTTCGCCCGTTGCATTTTTTTGAATATGCTCAATTAAAATAGGGGTAGCGTAAACGTTATCTACAGGAATATCGAAAAATCCTTGAATTTGATCGGCATGAAGATCAACCGTTAACACACGGTTGATACCAACCACAGCCATCATATCAGCGATTACTTTTGCACTTATTGGTACTCTCGCACTTCTAACTCTCCTATCCTGACGAGCGTAACCAAAATAAGGCACAACCGCAGTAATTCTTCCTGCAGATGCTCGGTGTAATGCATCGGCCATAATGACCAATTCCATAACACTTTCATTGGTAGGAGCACAGGTTGATTGCAGCAAAAATACATCCATCCCCCTGACGTTTTCTAAAATTTCAGTATTGACTTCGCCATCCATAAAGCGTGAAACTTTGGCTTTTCCTACTTCAACCCCTAAATAATCAGCAACCTTTGCTGTAAGTTCAGGCGTAGCGTTTCCACTGAATAACATAAGATCAGACATGGTAATTCTCCACGAGATTGATAGAACTAAATTGAAAGTTAAAAAAATGAAAGTTACGAATTGAGTTTTTCTTAAATAATGAGCGCGTTATTAGGCTCGTTATTAAATAAGGGCATTGGAATATAGAAGAGACTGAGTGGTGGGTTGCTATCAAAAAGCTTTCCATCGGAGTTTTAATTCTCATCTAATTTAATTCTTAACTAATTAGTTAAGAAAGAAAATGGCTGGGATGGTAGGGATCGAACCTACGCATGACAGGATCAAAACCTGTTGCCTTAACCGCTTGGCGACATCCCAGCAATGTTACTCGTACTATTAACTGTTACTGCTAACAAAATTGCTTATTCTGCTTTTACAATATTATGTGAAAGATACAACATCATGTAAAGGCGAACTATCAATTCCTCGAGCCACAAAAGTTAACCAATTTGGGTCACTCAGAGCCGCTATTTTACCTGCTTCTTCTTGATTGTCAAAAACAGCAAATAAGCTACTTCCAGAACCAGTCATTCTTGCATTTTTATTGTGACTTTTCAGCCATTTAAGTGCACTTGACACTGAAGGACTTGACTCGCATACAATATCCTGCATACGGTTAAAACCTTCAAATGGAAGCCCCAGTGTTTCGAGGTCGCGTATTGTGATGGCTTTGCTATTTCTTGTCAACAGTGGATTTAAAAAAATTTCGCTGGTTGATATAGGGCAATTAGGTTGGATGACTAAAAAGTATGCATTCTCTACCTTAAATGGTGTGATTTTTTCGCCTATACCTTCTACAAACGCACTTTGACCACGTATAAAAAATGGTACGTCAGCGCCCAAAGACTCACCAATTAGCGCTAATTCATCTATATCCAATCCAATTGCCCAAAGATGATTTAATACAATTAGTGTGGTTGCACAATCAGAGCTTCCACCACCCACACCTCCGCCAATAGGTAGTTTTTTATTTAAGTGAATTTTTGCGCCTTGTTGATACTTTAGTTTACTTTGTAATAAACGAGCCGCCTTGATAACTAGGTTGCTATTTGATTCAAGTTCTTTTTGACTACAAGTCAATTCAATATCAGAACCAGAGGTTAATTCAATATCTAGTTCGTCACCAAAATCAATTAACTGGAAATAGCTTTGCAATAAATGGTAACCGTCATCACGTTGTCCAATAAACTGTAAAAATAAATTCAGTTTTGCAGGGCATGGAAATCTAGCTTTAGATAAATGGGACTGATATAAAGTGGAGTTACTCATAAAACTGCCAATTTTTTGCAACGATTTTTAAGGTTAAATCGGGGTGTTTAGCGGTGATGATTTTGGGTAAAATAAATCCCTGATATTTTTTATATTTTGAGAAACTAATTTCCCAATCTTTAAAACTGATGTGTTTTATTCTATCAAAAGAGTCCTTAGTAATAACTTCATTGGGATTGCCTGATGGTAACCCTTTAATCCAGTCACTTAATTGATGAATTGGGAAGCTCCAACCTAGCGTGTTATCAATTAAAAACTCAATATCTTTATGATAAAGTTTGTCGGACTTTGATACTTTAAGAGACGCTTGATTTTTACCTTGAATAATATGTGCAATCGTAACACCAAATGCACCGGATAAATAGAAATCGAAAGTTCTACTATCTTTTTGCCAATTTAAAGTTGCGGTGTGACTTTCTTTAGGCAACCGAATAGCAACGCGGGCGTTTAACTTCCAATGGTTGGCTTTTTCCAAAGGAATATGTTTGTTTGGATCTAGTGGTTGTAGTGACTTTGTGACACAGCCACCTAGCAAGATGAAAAAAGAAACAACAAATAGAAATCGGATAGTCATATTTTTTTAAGTTTACAAATTAATTCTATTTTCTTTTCTTTTGAGAAGAACCATCAGAAGAATCAATTGTTGGAATGCCGAGCCTCTCCTTTGTTATTTTCAAAAGATAATTATTTGGTTGAATTAACGCCGCTTTTTTGAAGTAAAAATCAGCCTGAACTTTATCATTTTTCTTCCAATAAACCTCAGCTAAATGTGTGGCTACTTCAGCACTCGGTGATAACTTAAATGAAGCCACTAAATATTTAATGGCTTGATCTAAATAGCCTTTTCGATAAGCCAACCAACCTTTGCTATCGATAACTGCTGCATTGTTAGGCATTTCAATGAATGCTGCTTCAATTAATCCAGAAGCGTAATCAAGCTCTTTATTGATATCAACTAGTGTATAACCTAATGCATTTTTGATATTGATATTATTGGGTTGAAGCTTCAATAATGCTTTGAAATCCACAACCATTTCATCTAATAAACCTAAAGGTTCTTTGTAGAGAGCTCTTGAGTAAATATAGTCGGTATTATATTCATCTTTTTTCAACGCTTCGGTTAACCAATCAACCGCTTTTTGATAGAAGTGATTTGCCTGAAAAAATGCAGCTACGGTTAGGTTATATTGTTGAAGCTCTTTTGATTCAATAGATGTTTTTTGTGATTTAATCAAATTGTCTTGGTTAGATACTTTATTAAGGTTTTTTGTAAAAAGTGTTTGCAGTGCTTCAGAATTTTTTTCTAAAGAATCAAATTTAATTTTTTTAATTAAAAAAGAGAAATTTGTTGGGTAGGCATCCATCGCTGTTTGTAGTAGCGTTTCTGCTTGTTGTTTATTAACATATTGGCTCAGGATCTCAATTTCGATATTAAGTAATCGTATTTTTGCATTCTTATTTGTTTTAAATTTTGGATTTCTAACGGTATTAAGTGCCTTGTTATATTGACCATTGATAGAATACAATTTTGCTAACTCTATTTTTGAACTGGTTAAATAAGGACCTGAAGAGACTAAGTCATAACATGCAATAGCTTGTGAATACTCCTTTATTTGCACTGCCGAATTACCACAGAAGAAATAGGTCGCTTGGGGCTTGTATTGCTTACCAAGTAAATGTCTATATTGCTCTAAGCTTTGCTTAAAACGGTTTGTAGCAAAATAGATAGCCCCTAAATAAAACTGCGCATCTTGAGCTTTTGGAAAGCGATTAAGAATGCTTTTATATTGCTGCTCTGCAAGTTGATATTTTTTTAAATCATAAAGTAGTTGTCCTAATAGAAGTCCAATTTTTTCTGATTTGGGGTGTTTTATGGATAATCCTCGTAAAAAGGCTTCTGCTTTTTCATCCTGTTTTGATTGATAATAAATTTTGGTTTTTAAATCAATAGCAGGCAAAAAATCACCCTGAATTTCTAGTGCGCTTTCAATGATTGCTAAAGCTTGAGTATAAATATTCCTAGTCTTTTTTGAGCGTTGTGCAATGCGAGCCATATAGGTAGCCCATGCGGTTTGAATTGAGGGTGAGCTTGTATAGGATTGACTTAGTCTGGCAAAATAGACATTAATAGTTCTTGGTGATTGAGATTGGCTAATTTCATTGAGCAATAAAAAGCGGTTATTTTCATCTTTTTGAAGTTCAAATAACTGTTTTGTTTCGTTAAGAGCAGCTAAAATATCTTGATGTAAAATTAAGCTACTAATTTTCAAAGTTAAAGCATTGACATTATTAGGTGAAATTGAGAGCCATAGTTCAGACGCTTGCATTATTGCTAAAACATCACCCGCGTGTTTGGCCGAATCAATACTCAATTTAATCAGATCAATACTGTTAGCAACTCTAGCTGAGGCAAGGTAATAGGACGTGGCAAGTTCGTTATCACCATTAAAAGATGCTAAATCAGCTACGATTATCATCTCATATAATTCAGCTCTTTCTGTAACACTTAGATGTGAAATATCGGCTAAAGTATGCGTTTTATGCTCAGTTTTGAATTGTTCTTCAATGGTGTTGGTTGAGTCTGTGCTATTTGTGAGGTTTGCACAGCCAAAGATAAGGTTAGAAATAATCATTAAAAATAAGAGTTTGAAGACTTTATTGCGTGCATAATTCCCTGCAAATCTCTTTAAAGAAAGTTGACTAGGTTGTTTGGAATTCATTTTTTCTGATTGATTAAGTTTTTTCATAAAACATCTCTATTCATAGATTTTCGTAATATCTAGTTGCTATCTATTTTAGCGTGCCTACCAATATTGGTTCGTCTATATTACTGTTTATCTGGATTATCAATAACTTTGCGATTATCATAGCGCTTAGTGACGAAAGCAAACAATTTTGAGCAAAATGTGAATGATAAGTTCCATCGTTTTTAAACCTAAATCCAAAATCATCCGGTTTATTCGATTAATATTGGTAAAAGCCATGCAATCTGCTGTTAAAATTTCGATCATTACAGCCTATAATATTATTAATTCAATACGTCTTTCATCAGTTAAAGCTTAGCAAGCTTTAACCAAATACGCTCATGCCAATTTCTATCTTAGGAATCAACCATAAGACCGCACCGGTAGAGATCCGTGAAAAAGTAGCCTTTGCCCCCAATGAAATTAATCATGCTCTGGTTGACCTAAAAGCTAAAACGGGTGTTACCGAGGTTGCGATTGTGTCTACTTGTAACCGAATGGAGATTATATATCGCCACGTAGTTCACGCAAATATAGATGTAAGTCATTCTAAAGATGTAAAAGAGCCAGCTAGCAAGATGGACTTTGAGGTTCTTCATTGGTTAGCTAGTTACCATGATTTAGACCAGCAAGAATTTGGTAATCATTGTTATAGTCAGCACCAAGAAGCGGCTGTCGATCATTTAATGCAAGTATCTTGTGGTCTTGATTCAATGGTTTTAGGTGAACCTCAAATTTTAGGGCAAGTAAAAGATGCTTTCGGTTATGCAAAAAATGCAGGAACTTTAGGACTTTATTTAAATAAATTGTTTCAGCAGACCTTCTCGGTTGCTAAACAAGTGAGAACGGATACACAGATCGGAGAAAGCGCTGTTTCTGTTGCTTACGCAGCGGTTACTTTGGCAAAACGCATATTTTCTGATTTTGGAAAAATCAATGTCTTATTTATTGGTGCGGGTGAAACCATTGAGCTAGCCGCTAGGCATTTAAAAAGGCAAGGTGTGAGTAACATAAATGTGGCGAATAGAACGGTTGAACGAGCACAAGTCTTAGCTTTAGAATTTGGTGGGTCGGCTCATAGTTTGACGTCTTTACCGGAACTTGTTGAAAAGGCTGATATTATTATTAGTTCTACAGCTAGCCCCGTACCGATTATTGGTAAAGGATTAATGGAAAAGGTTATTGTCGCACGGAAACATCGAGCAGTTTTTATAGTTGATCTTGCTGTTCCTCGAGATATTGAATCGCAAGTTGGAAAAATTAATGATGTTTATTTATATACTGTTGATGATATGCAAGGTGTGATTAAGGAAAATCAAAAACAACGAGAAAATGCTGCTAAAGAAGCAATAACAATCATTAAGCATCATAGTAAAAAATATTTAACTTGGCTGCAGTCGTTATCGGCAGTTTCTTTATTAAAAGATTATACACTGCAATGTGAAACCTTAAAAAATAATGAAAGTGATCGTTCACTCGCAAAAATGGAATCTTTAGGTTTGCAATTGTCTGAGGATGAGCACAAAAATTTACAGGGTGTCATTTCGGAGCTGGGTAATAGATTAACACAAAAAATGATGCATTCGCCTCGTATTTCGATAAGAAAAGCGGGGGAAAATAAAGATAACAAAACTTTAGAGATATTGGCGGATACATTTTGTTCTGAACAAAAAACAAAATAGCCAATATTAAGTTAAAAAATTAAAATCTTCGTTAAAGAGCTCAATTAAAGAGATCAGTTTTAAAGCCTAGTTTAGTTTAAGAGAAGTAATATGA
>CAZRPK010000112.1:0-9472 GCA_964601915.1 uncultured Kangiella sp.
TATAAACCTAGGGCTTGGTGCTCTTGTTAAGTGTGAGATTAGGTGAGTTTGAAAAAAAATAAAATTTTAATGATCGACAACTTCGACTCTTTCACTTTTAACCTAGTTCATTATTTGGAAAAGTTAGGTGCCAATGTTGATGTAAAAAGAAATAATGAGATTAGTATCAATGAAATTAATCAATTAAAGCTAAGCCATATTATTTTATCTCCGGGACCTGGTACGCCAAGCGATTCAGGTATTTGTATAGAACTAGTTAAACAGTTGAAAGGTGTTATCCCTATTTTAGGTGTTTGTTTAGGACATCAAGTGATTGGTCAAGTTTTTGGAGCACAAGTTTGTCGAGCTCCAAAAGTTATGCATGGAAAAGTATCTAATATTAGTCATAACGCTATAGGGATCTTTAAAAATGTACCTCAAGCCTTTAATGCCACTCGTTATCATTCTTTAACTTTAGACCCAGAATCTCTACCAACAGAAATTACTAAAACAGCCTGGGCTTTTGACAATGATAAAGAAATCTTGATGGGGATTGAAATAGAAGGGTTAAATCTATATGGCGTGCAGTTTCACCCAGAGTCTGTTGCATCTGAATATGGGGAAGTTTTGCTTAAAGAATTCTTGAAAAGCAAGGTTTAAAGTGGAACCTAATTAAAGAGTATATTAAATACAAATTGATAAATTACCGTTTTTTTATTTTACGCATAACACCCTCTTGTGCAGTACTTGCTACTAACCTACCCTTACGATCAAAAAATTTACCTAAAACAAACCCTCGTTCATTAGTTGCTGAGGGACTTTCAATTTGGTAAAGCAACCAATCATCAAACCTAAAATCACGATGAAACCACATACTGTGGTCGATGGTTGCCATTTGATAATTTTTTGTAAAAAAGGAAATACCGTGCGGTTGACCTGAAACCGGTAAAAAAGCCATATCAGAGGCATAAGCCAACATGTATTTGTGAACCCTAGAATCGCTTGGTAACTTCCCCCGTGTTTTCATCCAAACATGACGCTTTGGACTACTCGCTTCCGCTTTTAATGGACTAAATGTTTCCACGGGTCTAATTTCAATTGGGCTCTGTTGTTCAAATCTTTCCGGGATTGGCATGCTAGCCTCTAGTGCTAGTTTTTTTATTCTATCTCTAGTAGAAAGTAAGCCTTCAGGATCCACAACGTCCGGCATTTCTGCTTGGTGTTCTAACCCTTCCGCGTGGACGTGAAAGGATGCCGTCATAAAAAATATTGGTTTGCCTTTTTGGATTGCCTTAATTCGTCTTGTTGAAATACTCCTCCCATCCCTCAAGCTTTCTACATCATAGATGATTGGTTTTGATGCGTCTCCAGGGCGTAAAAAATAGGAGTGAAAAGAATGAACTGGTCTTGGATCGGACAAGGTAAATTTTGTTGCTGAAAGAGCTTGCCCAATAACTTGTCCTCCAAAAACTTGTGGTAGACCTAAGTTTTGGCTGTTACCACGATAAAGCCCGATTTCTATTTCTTCTAGACTTAGAAGGTTTAATAAGTTATCTAGTAGTTGTTGACTCATGTTTTTTTACCTTTTGATCGCTTTATGGATTAAAAAATTATTTTTTTAATTTCAAAAAATCACTAAACACCCATGGCTTAATTGCCCCTACAAAACCGCAACCCACCCGATCATCAAATGGAAGGTTAGCATCTTGTTTAGCTAGATCGTTAAACTCGTTCACCAGTTTCTCTATCTTTTTATGAAATAGTAAAATACTTGAACGAGAAAGCATGGCTCCAGAAAACATCATTAATTCATCTGGTTTTACAAAGTTTGATTGAAAAAACTCTTTTCTAATTTGTTGGTTAAATAGTTTGTTTATAGCACCATTCTTTCGCCACCTAAAGTTTCTAGACGTTAATAGTTTAACTCGATTGCCTGACAGTAAATTGATAAACCTTACTCTATCTAAATGAGCAAGCAACTGAACACCTTCCAACTCTTCTATTTTATAATAGTAAGTGATTGTATCGAAATCAAAATCATTTAATAACATATATGCCATAAAGAGTAATTTGGGTTGTTTGATAAACTCGATTTCTTGCTCTTCAGTCAGTTCATTAATCTCTTCTTTAGAGTGTTCTGCTCTTTTTGTGAGATCACAGATATCCATATTGAGTAATTTACAAATTTCGTCTAAACGTTGCAAGGAAAGGTTCTCTTCGGAAAATATTCGTTTGATACTGGCCTCACTTAAAGATAGAGACTCGGCCACATTAGCATATGTAACGGCTTGTTCTTTTAAGCAGTTTTTTAAGGTTTGTATAATGAGTGAGGTCTGTGCCATAGTAGGTTTCTCAATTCTGCATCAATAGAATTAGTAATGATTATTTTTTAAAATGATTGGGTGCTAGAATAACAAATAATTACAAATCGAGCGATTAAACCATACATTAGAAAAACTCAATATATCTACTTCCACCTTATTTGTTTATAGTTAAGCCGATTTAATTACTATTTTCAATATTAAGTTTTTACACAACTGAGAGGCGAAAAAATGCAAAAAGAACAGCAAATAGGCATTGTAAAAGAAACTTTAGATAATGAGTCGAGGGTTGCCGCCTCTCCATCTAGTGTTGCGCAGTTATTAAAGCTTGGGTTTAGCGTTGTTATAGAGGAAGGTGTTGGTGTGGGTGCTAGCTTTTCTGATGCGATGTATCAAGAGTCGGGTGCTACAGTTAAATCATCTACTGACGTTTGGCAATCAGATATCTTATTTAGGGTGAACCCACCATCCACAGAAGAGGTCGCCAAGATAAAAAATGGTGCAACCATTATTGGTTTCTTTTGGCCAGCTCAAAATGAAGACTTAATGAAGGCTTTAACAGATAAACAAGTTAATGTTTTAGCAATGGATTCTGTGCCTCGTATATCAAGAGCACAATCAATGGACGCTTTAAGCTCAATGGCTAATATTGCTGGTTATCGAGCGGTGGTTGAGGCATCTCATAAGTTTGGTAGTTTTTTCACTGGTCAAATTACTGCCGCCGGAAAAGTACCTCCAGCAAAAATCATGATTATTGGTGCTGGTGTTGCCGGTCTTGCGGCATTAGGAACAGCTGGTAGTTTGGGTGCAATCGTTAGGGCTTTTGATACACGCCCAGAAGTTAAAGAACAAATTGAGAGTATGGGAGCTGAATTCTTAGAGCTAGACTTTGAGGAAGAAGCTGGCAGTGGCGATGGTTATGCCAAAGTGATGAGCAAAGAATTTATTGCTGCTGAGATGGCGCTTTTTGCGGATCAGGCAAAAGAAGTCGATATTATTATTACCACAGCAATGATTCCTGGAAAACCAGCACCAAAATTAATTACTAAAGAGATGGTTGATTCAATGAAACGCGGAAGTGTTGTAGTCGATTTGGCTGCTCTTGGTGGTGGAAACTGTGAGTATACTGAACCGGGTAAAGCAGTTGATATCAATGGGGTAACGATTATTGGTTATACCGATATGCCTTCTCGCTTACCGACTCAATCAAGTAATTTGTACTCAAATAATATTTTAAATTTAGTTAAATTGTTATGCCCTGAAAAAGATGGCGATATTGTTTTGGATTTTGAAGATGAAATCATTCGAAACGTGACAGTCACTAAGGAAGGTAAGGTCACCTGGCCTCCTCCTCCGGTTAAAGTTAGCGCTGTACCGCAAGTTAAAGTGGTTACGCCTGTTGTAATGGAAAAGAAAGAGGAAAAGACCTCAGGTGGCATGGGTAAACACTTGATGTTACTCGGTGGTGGTTTATTGTACGGTTGGCTATCAATGGTTGCTCCAGGTGATTTTATTCAACACCTCACAGTTTTCATTCTTTCCTGTTTTATTGGTTATTACGTTGTATGGAATGTAACGCATGCTTTACATACACCACTTATGAGTGTAACCAATGCGATCAGTGGAATTATTGTTGTTGGAGCGCTACTTCAAATTTCTAGCGATAATGAAATGGTGATGTGGATTTCTGCATTTGCCGTGTTAATTGCTTTTATTAATGTGGTTGGCGGCTTTGTAGTGACCAAACGTATGTTAAAGATGTTTAGGAAGGAGGGTTAAGCCATGAATGATTTATTAAATAATATAGCTATCAATGAATCCTTAATAAATGGCGCTTACTTTTTCGCGGCGATTCTATTTATTTTTAGTTTAATTGGCTTAAGTAAACAAGAATCAGCAGAAGATGGTGTGCTTTACGGTATTGTGGGAATGGTTATTGCCTTAACTGCCACCATTCTCAATCCAAATGTTGATAACCTTCAATATATTTTGATTGCCATGCTTGTGGGAGGTGTGATTGGCACTCGCTTGGCTCTTAAAGTAGAAATGACACAAATGCCAGAACTGGTTGCGATGTTGCATAGTTTTGTAGGTCTTGCCGCAGTTGCTGTTGGATTTAATAGTTACCTTGAACATGAAGTGATGCAAGGAATGATGCTTAATATTCATCTTGTAGAGGTGAGCCTAGGGATCTTTATTGGGGCAGTTACATTTACTGGATCAATTGTCGCATTTGGTAAGTTACGTGGTATTTTTAGTAGTAAATCGTTAATGTTGCCACATCGACATAAGTTAAATTTAATAGCGGGCTTGGTTAGTATTGGTTTAATGGTTTATTTTGTTCAACAAGAAGGCCATATGAATGCATTGTTGGTGATGACGGCGATTGCTTTAGTGTTTGGTTGGCATTTAGTTGCATCTATTGGTGGCGCTGATATGCCGGTCGTAGTATCAATGTTGAATTCTTACTCTGGTTGGGCAGCTGCAGCTGCAGGATTTATGTTAGGTAATGATTTGTTAATCGTGACTGGCGCGTTGGTTGGTTCATCGGGTGCGATTTTGAGTTACATTATGTGTAAAGCAATGAATCGGTCATTTATTAGCGTTATTGCTGGTGGTTTTGGAACAAACGTTGTGGTCAATACCGATCAAGACTACGGTGAATATACTGAAACTAATGCAGAAGATGTTGCTGAATTACTTAAAAATGCAAAGACGGTCATGATTACTCCGGGTTATGGAATGGCCGTAGCGCAAGCACAATACCCCGTTTATGAAATGACAAAACGATTAATTGATAGAGGCATTGAAGTACGTTTTGGAATTCATCCTGTGGCGGGTAGATTGCCGGGACATATGAATGTTTTATTAGCAGAAGCCAAAGTCCCTTACGATATTGTGATGGAAATGGACGAAGTCAATGATGATTTCCCAGAAACGGATGTAGTTTTAGTGATTGGCGCTAATGACACCGTTAACCCTTCTGCATTAGACGATCCTAACAGCCCGATTGCTGGTATGCCGGTTCTTGAAGTTTGGAACGCTAAGCATGTGATAGGTTTTAAGCGCTCAATGAATCCTGGATATGCAGGTGTTCAAAATCCACTATTCTTTAAAGAGAATACCAGCATGTTATTTGGTGATGCGAAAGCCAGTGTGGATAATATTGTAAAAGCTTTAGGCTAAACTTATTATTCACCATTAACTTTAAAAATAAAAATAACAATCACTTAGAGTATCGCTCTAAGTGATTGTTAATATTTTCTCAGCTTCACTCTTGTCTAAACTGGTTATTTCATATAAGTTTACGTCTTTAAAGGATTTTATAGTTGTTTTAAAAGGGTTTCGTCTTGCATCAATATAACCTTCCATTTATTTCTGATAAAGATCTGTATTTACATGTCAAAGAAACTGTTGAAAAATATCGATTCTCTATTAATCTTAAAGAGTTCAATAAAAATTTAGTTGATCCAATAAAGCTAACTTTTGACTCAAAGGTTTATGGAAAAACGGTTGAAGAGATGATTGAAAATGAGTCTATTCGACAAATTGATAAGTCTAACACCAACCATATTGGCTACTTTCATCAAAATATATTTAACTATATTGGTGGTGGTTGGGATGTCCCTAAACAGGGATATGATATTGTTAATATTGATAAAAATATTTTTATTGAAATGAAAAATAAACATAATACGATGAACTCCTCCTCTTCTCAAAAAACCTATATGAGAATGCAAAGTGAAATATTAACGAATGATCAAGCTGTTTGTTATTTGGTTGAAGTGATTGCTGTTAAGAGTCAAAATATTCCTTGGACTATAAGTTTAAATGGGAATCAATTAGCGCATAAAAATATTCGTCGAATTTCGGTTGATCGTTTTTATGAAATGGTTACGGGTATCTCAACGGCATTTAAAGACCTATGTTCTATATTGCCCGTTGTTATTTCAGATGTTCTAGAAGATAAAAAATCGACCATTCTTAATAATAGCGTTTTTTCAGAGTTGAAAGAGTTGTCACCTGATCTACTTAATAGTATCTATCTATTGTCTTTTGAAAAATATGAAGGTTTTGCGGAGTTTAAACTGAAATGAATCAGTATCTTACGCTAACCGAAGTTTCAAATTGCCTTGGTGTGTCTAAGGCTATAATTAGTGGTTGGGAAAATAAAGGAAAGTTAATTCCAGAAATTAAAGATGATGTTAAGGTCTACAAAAAAAAGCAGTTGTTGGAGTTTGATATTTTTCATCAAATGGAGAATAGTCAATGGAAAAAAGAGCAACAAACAAAGGCAACTAGAGCGTATCGTTCAATTGAGCTTTTTGCTGGTGCTGGTGGCTTAGCATTAGGGTTGGAAAAAGTGGGGTTTGAGGTGGCGCTTTTAAATGAGGTTGATAAGCAAGCGGGAGAAACACTACAAAAAAACCGCCCGAACTGGAATGTGGCAATTGGCGATATCGTCAATTTAAATTTTTCTCATTTCAGAGACAATATTGATTTTTTGTCTGGTGGATTTCCTTGCCAAGCGTTTTCATACGCTGGAAATAAACAAGGCTTTGGTGATACTCGTGGTACTTTATTTTTTGAATTTGCGAGAGCTATTGAGGAAGTTCAGCCTAGAGTTTTTTTAGGTGAAAATGTAAGAGGTCTTTTAAACCACGATAAAGGTAGAACGTTAGAAACAATAAAGAAAAGAATAAAAGATATAGGCTATACCTTGGTTGATCCAAAAGTGCTAAAAGCAATTTACTATAAAGTACCTCAAAAAAGAGAGCGATTATTTTTAGTGGGTATTAGGAATGATGTTTTTAAACAGTTAAATAAAACCACTTCAGATTTGTTTCAATGGCCATCTCCCTACAAGCGAGTTTTAACCGTAATAGACGCACTAAAAGCAGGAGTGTTGTATAAAACGGATGTGCCAGAATCCAAAGGTCAAACCTACCCAAAAAGAAAAAAACAGATATTAAAAAAAGTCCCACAAGGTGGTTATTGGAGAGATTTGTCAGATAATCTACAAAGGGAGTACATGCAAAAAAGTTATTTTTTAGGAGGTGGAAAAACCGGAATGGCGCGGCGGCTTTCTTGGCTAGAGCCTTCCCTTACGTTAACTTGTGCACCAGCTCAAAAACAAACAGAGCGTTGTCATCCAGAAGATACGAGACCACTAACGATTAGAGAATATGCTCGTATTCAAACTTTTCCTGATGATTGGGTTTTTTCTGGCTCAATAAGTTCTCAGTATAAGCAAATAGGTAACGCTGTACCGGTAAATTTGGCTAGCGCAATTGGTGTTAGTTTAATCAATTTATTAAATGATATAGAGGCAGTTCTACCTCGAAACAACGTATACGAGTTGCCTCAATGGAGTAAAAAACCAGAACAAATGGATTTTTTGTGGGAGAGACCCGCTATATATGGCCTCTGATTAACGAAAGCTCTTTTCGCGGACAGGATTACATTTTTGACTCTTAAGTTCGTATAATACTTGCGAAACATATTTTCTTACACTCTCTCACCTGTTTTTCACCCTTTCGACCAAACTTTCTTATAGGATGGTTCGACATTAACAATAGATAATCTGAATTTTACCTATGAAAAAATTCTTAATATGAGAAACCTGTTGGAGGGAATTATGAAATCATTAAATTTAACGGCTTTATTAGTCGCGTCTACTATCAGTGGAAGCGTATTGGTTTCGGGAGAAGTCTTGGCAGATAGCTCCCAATCATTTTCTAATGAACAGTGTAGTTATTCAGTTGACTATGACGTCAAAATAGATGATCAAACAATTAAATTAACTCATCCCAAAAAGAAGAACATAACCTTTATAAAAGGAGGCTTGTTGATTGATGGGAACTCTGTTGAATTAACTTCTGATCAGGAAGTTGCAAGCAACAACCTTCAGGCTAGAACGCGAGCATTAGTTCCTAAAGTAGCCGATATAGCAATAGAAGGCGCTGACTTAGGAATAAAAGCGGCCACGATGGTAATTACCGCACTGGGTGGTGCAACTTCAGCAGAACAAAAAGACATGCTTGAGCCTCTTAATAAAATCAGCCAAAAAATAAGAGATAATGTTAATCATAAAACATTTAATAATAAAACACTTTCAGACTCTTTTGATAAAGAAATAGAAGAAGAAATAGAAAGGTTTGTAGCAAAAGCTATCAGAAAATTTTCTGGACGAATGATTGGTGAGCTTATGGGTGCTATATTTTCTGGAGATAAAGAGTCTGAAGAAATGAAAGACTTTGAATTTCGAATGGAAAATCTAGAACATGATATTGAAACCTATGTTGAGAACAATGCAAAGGCGTTGGAAATAAAGGCTGAAGCACTGTGTGGCGATTTAAAACAAATGGCAGAAATTGATTTGGTTTTAGAATCTGTGGATGGATATCCTAAAAACGGAATTATCCATGAAGGCAAAGGCCATAACCTTCATATTAATAGATTTAGTTTGTCTGAGTAGGTTTATTGTTAGTTAATTACAAGCAGAAAATTGCCTGTTGAAAGAAGAGCGCTAGCATTGTACTGTTAGCGTTCTTTTTGTATTTAGAAACCATTAAAGTGAAAAAACCAGTCATTCTTTCGCTAGCTTTTTGTGCTGGTTTTTCGATTATGTGTTTTGAACTTCTTGGTGGACGGTTATTAGCTCCTTATTTTGGTAGTAGCGTTTATGTTTGGGGAAGTATCATCACGGTTTTTATGTTGGCGTTATCGATTGGATATTTAAGTGGTGGCCGCTATTCAATGCTCAAGCCTAACCTCTTTAAATATGGCGGTATATTCATTCTATCGGCGTTGAGTTTAATGCCGACAATTTTCTTCTCAGAATCTATTATGGGGTGGGTGTTTGATAGGATCGAAGATCCACGATATGGTTCATTAACGGCGTCTTTATTTTTGTTTCTGTTACCAACAGCGATTATGGGAATGATTGCGCCTTACTCCGTTAGACTTTTAACTCAATCAAAAGACTCTGCAGGGCAAACTGCTGGATACCTTTATTTCATTTCCACGCTTGGTAGTGCAATTGGTACGATTGTCACGTCTTTTTATCTTGTGTTATGGCTAGAAATCAACCAAATATTTTGGTTGATTTTTATGATTATGTTTGCTACTGGCGTGCTTGCAAACATTGTTGCACTGAGGAATAAAAATGA
>CAZRPK010000113.1:0-9306 GCA_964601915.1 uncultured Kangiella sp.
TGGTCTGGTTGGCAAGAATTGATGATAATGATTGATGCCATTGAAATTTCTAAAGTTCTACCAGATCAGGATTGATTTATCAAAAAAAGATCCGATCAAGAGACAGCCTTAAGTGTTGACTGAAATATTGATAGATCCCTGATAAAACAACTCAGGAATGACGGGATCTTCTGTTTAATTTTATAATGCTCTTGCCGTGGCTCCTATGAATATCTCATAAGTTTTATTCTAAAACGTACTCCATAGTATAAATCATATTTTTTTGACCTTTATTATTTTCAAAACGCCATTGATAAGCGGCGGTGAGTGCAACTTGATCAAATACACCGTTAGGAATAGATTTTAGGACATCAACGTTATATAGTCGACCAAAATTGTCAATGTCAAATTTTATCTTTACTTCCCCCGCAACCCCATCCATAGCGGCTTGCCTAGGATATTTTGACATAACAAATTTAGTCGCCACCTTTGTAATATCATCAAATGAATTATCTGGTACAGATTTCTCCGCCATCACCATCCCATTAGTTAGCCAAATAGCACTCACAGAAAAAATAATCGCTACCCATTTGTGCCACGCTTTTGTATTAGTATTTTTTAACATTTTTACTCGCTCCTTTATTAACGAATGATACTTCCACTGGCTAACCAGTTTGTTTTGACTTCCAAAAGAAGCCGACTCTATTAAGGCTTTTGCATACTGTTTTTTTTCTTCCTTAGGTGAGCCTTGTAAAACACCTAAATCACAGGAAATTTCTTGATCGGCTTCGCAATATTTGTCGGCAATAAAAACTAGAGGGTTGAACCAGAATAAACTCTTAATAAAAAGCCTAATAACATTAATACGATGATCATGTCGGTCTAAATGATACATTTCATGCCGTAAAATCATAGTCTGATTTATTTTAGAAAAACTAAAAAATGATTTTGGTAAAATTAAATTTGAATGAAACAATCCAAAGATCGCAGGCACATCCACTAGATTACTATTAACTATATTTATCTTGGCGTTTTTCGAAGTTTGTAGTTCCAAATTAGTATTAGAAGAATCAAATTTAGATAAAGAAAGAGTGAGTTTTTTAAACCTGAAAATATGCACAAGAGCGCTAATAATCAACCCGGAAAGCCACGCCATTAATATTATGTTTTGCAATCCATTACCTTCAAAAAATTGCTGGCTAATTTGAATAGGATTTAAAGGGTTTGCACCAAGAATAATAGTAATCATAGAAGAAGAACCCTCATCGCTGATTAGGTCAATAGGTAAAAGTAGAAAGACTGGTACCATCAACCACATAGCGTAGGAAACATTAGCATTAAGATACTTCAGAACAAACGGTCTAATCGCCATTATAATCATCAGCAAAAGACTGACACCAACCAGTTTATTCAGAAGAATTTCGAAAGCCGTTTCGATTAAATGGTTAGTCATTTTCAATCGCCTTAATTAACTGTTTCAATTCTGATAATTCGTGTTGCGATAGCTTTTCTTTTTTCGAGAAAGCGGCTACTAAAGACGAAACACTGCCATTAAAAATGCGATTAACAAAAGTGTCGACGGCATTCTCAATATAGTTTTCGCGCTCAAGTAATGGAAAATATAAATATTTTCGCCCCTGTTTGTTAAAACAAATCGCTTCCTTTTTTAACAATCGATTAATAAGACTCTTAACCGTTTTGTCTACCCATTTAAGATCAGGATCTAAGTTTTCAATAATCTGTTTGGCCGTTTTAGGTGAAGATTGCCATAGGCTATCCATGATGATTTTTTCTGAATCACTAATTTGCATTATTTATTCTCAATTAAGATTACACATGTAATCAATAAATGAAGTATTACTTATATAATATTATTTTACAAGTTTTATTTACACAGACTTTGCCGATGACTATAATTCAGGGATATCAATAACTAGGTTTTATAATGAGAAACTTATTTAGTTTTACGATAATCAACCTAGTAAAACTACTCTCCCGTATTTTTTATCGCTTTGACGCAAAGTGGCTTGATGACGCCGCTATGCGAAAGGATGGACTAGACAAACATGGAAAGCCTATGTCAGTATGAGGGGTCATTGCAAGGCACTCTAAAAACTTACTATTGTAAAAAATTATGATTAGATTTTCAAAAATTGACATTAAGAATGAATTTGATTCTGGCGCTTTTTCTAGAGGTAATACCTATTTTAATCAAGGCCGTGTTGAAAAGATAACTTACAAACTTGAATCAAGAAAATCAATGATATTATCGGGTGAAGTTGATGGAAGTTATTACTATAAACAATCGATTCTTGTAGAATCTGAATCATGGGGTATTGATGTTGAAGGCAATTGTAGTTGTCCCGTCGGTTATAATTGTAAACATGTAGTTGCTGTTTTGTTGGCATATATTAGTAGAATACCTAAAAAACAGAGTAATAACCAAACCGCCACTCAGTTTAAATCGAAACGACATAACAAAAGCTACTCATCAGACGAAAAAATAGGTGATTGGCTGTTTCAAATTTCAGCGGATAATCAAAAAATAACGGAACATGCTTTAGTCGATGAAAGAAAGTGGATTGCTTATATTTTACAGCCTACAAATATCCAAGGTGAAATAGAAGTAGAGCTTCAATTGAGCGGTTTCAAAGTGAAAGGTGGTTACTTAAAACCTAAACTCTTAAATTTAAATACTCAAATGCAAGATATACGCTATGGCTATCAATCGAGTACAAGAAATCCAATTGATAATAAAATTATTCGCCTTTTAGAGGCCTCACAAAGCAAGAGTAATCATTTTGGGTATCAATATCATAGTTATAATCCAATCTTACAAGGCGAATTAGGTTGGCAGGCATTAGTGAAAATGGTTAATAGCCGACGGTGTTTTTGGCAATCCATGGATAATAGTCATTTATCTTTAGGTGATGAGGTGCCGATAGATTTACATTGGGTATGGAGCGATAGCAAAGATGGAAAGATTCATCAATTAAAGATGCTAAATAATGATCCCACTTCGCTAATTTTTACTCAACCAATTTGTCAAATTGATCGCCCCAATAACATCGTACACCCGGTTCAAAGCAAGTTAACTGCTAATCAACTCAAACAAGTGTTTGAAGCCCCTATTGTGGCAGATAAAGATTTAGAAGCTTTTAATTTTGATCTAGTAAAAACAGGATTAGATCAGCGGATCCCTTTACCCATAGAAACTAAAATCGAGGAAATTGGCTCCCGAAATATTATTCCTAAAGCAACCATTTCTCGAATAGTTGACCCGCTGGATATTTATCCGCCTCTTAATTGTCTCAAGCTCAATATTTTATATGATGGTAACGAAATTCAACTTCTTGATGATGAAAAAATTATTTTAAAAGATGGAAAATCTATTATTCGAATCAATAGAGATTTTGAAAAAGAAAGTAAATTTATTGAAACTATCTTGGATTATAACTTTGAGCTTAATCCACCCGGTTTATATGAAGCGATACCGCCATTGCAAATGATTGCTCAAATGAAAAAGGATCACTCACCTAACGAAACAATTGCTCGCTGGCGAAATTTTTTAGAAACTGATCGCTTCGAATTAGAAAGACAAGGTTGGCAAATTGATGTATCGCCTAGTTTCCATTTAGATTTTATCCATCCATTAGATGAATGGGATATCGACATTGAGCAGGAGAATAATTGGTTTAGTTTAAAGTTTGATATAAGACTGAATGAATCCGATGAAAGCAAACTGCCATTATTGCCTATAATCAGTGAACTTCTTACCCAGTACGATATTGAAACGATACCAGAGGAAGTATTAATTGAACATAATCCGGGGCAATATATCGTTTTACCAAAACAAAAACTAATGCCCGTTTTAGAACTAATGTATGAACTATTTGATACTCCGCCCTTGGGAGAAGATACTCTTAAACTATCTTCATTCGATGCGTTGGTTGTTGAAAAATTGGATAGTAATGACAACCTTAATATTCAATGGACTGGTGATCTACGAATAAAAGAATTAGGTAAAAAATTGGCTAATTTTAAGGGGATCAAAAAAGTTGTTCCTGCTAAAACGTTTAATGGTGAATTGAGAGATTATCAGTTAAGTGGTTTAAGCTGGTTACAATTTTTACGCGAGTTTAATTTTAACGGTATTTTAGCCGATGATATGGGTCTAGGGAAAACGGTTCAAACTCTTACACATATCCAAAGAGAAAAAGTTAGTCGCAGAATGAAATCTCCCTGTTTAGTGGTTGCCCCTACCAGTTTAATGAGTAATTGGAAGAGAGAGGCTAAAAAATTCACACCCAATTTAAAAGTTCATATTTCGCAGGGTATTGAAAGACATGATCATTGGGGTGAGTTAGAAAAATTTGACTTAATTCTTACCACTTATCCATTAATTATGAGAGATTTCGAGTTTTTATCCGATATTAATTTCTATATCATTGTGTTAGACGAAGCTCAAAATATTAAAAATGCAAAGTCTAAAACCTCTAAAGGAATTAAAGCCTTAACGTCGCAACATAAGCTCGCACTGACTGGCACACCTATGGAAAATCATTTAGGCGAACTTTGGTCTGTTTATGATTTTTTGATGCCTGGTTTTTTAGGTAATGAAAAGGGCTTTAAGTCAAAATACCAAAAGCCTATTGAGAAAGACAATAATCGACTTGTTGCAAAAATATTAAGTAAACGAATAAAACCTTTTTTACTCAGACGCACAAAACAAGTCGTTGCAGATGAGTTACCGCCCAAAACAGAGATAATAAAAACTGTTTCATTTGAGGGTGCACAATCACTATTATATGAGACCATTCGTTTGTCAATGGAAAAGAAAATTCAACAAGCCATTGCAACCAAAGGATTAAACAGAAGTCATATTACAATATTAGATGCGTTACTTAAACTTCGTCAAGTTTGCTGCGACCCTCAACTAGTCAAGCTTGATCAAGCGAGAAAAGTTAAACAATCCGCCAAGATGGATTTACTGATGACGATGTTGCCAGAACTAGTTGAAGAAGGTCGAAAAATTCTAATCTTTTCTCAATTCACCAGCATGCTATCAATCATTGAAAAAGCAATCAAAAAAGAGAAACTTAGATATACAAAACTAACTGGGTCAACGAAGAAAAGAGATGAGGTCATTAATTATTTTACCAGCGGTAAAGCGGATATATTTTTAATTAGTTTAAAAGCGGGTGGTGTTGGGCTTAATTTAACCGAAGCCGATACAGTAATTCATTATGATCCATGGTGGAATCCGGCGGTAGAGAACCAAGCCAGTGATCGTGCACATAGAATTGGACAAGATAAACCTGTATTTGTCTATAAACTAGTGGTTGAAAATACTTTAGAAGAAAAAATCCTAGAGATGCAAGCAAGAAAACAAGCATTAGCCGATGGGATTTACGGCGATAATAAAGCTAGTGATTCCAGTAAACTTAGCGCGAAAGATCTTCAAGAGTTATTAGGAGTAAAGACAAGTTAAACAAGATATAATGTTACATTCGGTCAATTCAATGTCTTTTCTTTTATACCCAAACCTCCATTCTGATCCTCCGGTTTTTTTAGACTCTTTCTTTTTTTCTTGAACTATCTGAACAGTTTTTTCCACATAAGGATCAGGCATAAACATTTGGGTTAAAATACAAAATACCAATGCGCCCGTTTTCTTATTTTTCGCCCATGAAAACAATTGCCTGAATACAATTATCATAATCAAGAATAATAACCAAGGAAAAGATGGCTGAAATATTTCAAGTATATATTTCACTGTTTTCCTCCACATTAAATGGGTTGAATCCAGTTAGTTAGATGATTCCAAATTATTTTTTTCTCAAGCCAATAGATGTAACAATATAAGATTCGACTGATTTTTCTAATCTCAAGATTTATCGCATTTAATAACAATTACTTTTGATTAAGGTTATGCTTGGGCATATTAATAAAATTAGGATCAATTATGAGCTATATAAAAACACTAAAATGTTCCGACTGTGGCGCGAAATATACAACCGACAGTTTAATGAATCTATGCCCTATCGATAACCGACCACTAGAACTAGTTATTGATGTAGAACGCATTAAACAAGATAAACCAAATTTCGAGTGGTATAGATCTGATATAAAATCGATGTGGCGATTTGGCTCATTATTAGGTTTAGATATCAATGACGCAAGTGATCAACCTTTTATCATTTCGTTGGGCGAAGGATATACACCAGAGGTTCCACTAACAAATCATTTTATCGCCAGAAAGTATGGTTTTTCCCTTTTTCTCAAAGATGAAGGACAACCTCACAAAGGTTGGGGTGCAAATCCGACCGGTAGTTTTAAAGATCGCGGTATGAGTATGGCGATTTCTATGGCGAAACATTTTGGCATTAAAAAAGTCGTGGTTCCTACACAAGGTAACGCGGGTGACTCAATGGCTGAATATGCAATAAAAGCTGGAATGCAATCAGTAATTATTATGCCAGACGACACACCCATGCCAATATTAGGCAGAGTTTCCGCGCTTGCAAAAATGAGAGATGATGTAGAAATTCAACTCGTTAAAGGTACCATTCGTGAAGCTGCCGCATTAATGAAAGAAAAATATGTGCCCCAAGGTTATTTTAATATGGCAACTTTTCAAGAACCAGGCTGGCGAATAGATGGTAAAAAAACCTTAGGGTTTGAACTTGCCGAACCCGAAAATGGACTAACACAAGAGTGGAAACTTCCTGATGTTGTTTTGTATCCGACTGGCGGTGGAACCGGAATACTGGGAATGTGGAAGGCATTTGATGAATTACAAGCATTAGGGATAATTGATGAAAGACGTCCTAAAATAATTTCAGTTCAATCTGAAAACACTTCTCCTGTAGTTAATGCTTATAAAAATGGTCTTTCAGACACAACGCCTGCAGATCCTGGTAAAACTATCGCAACCGGATTAAATGTTCCGGGTGGCGTTGGTCATTTTAAAGTGTTAGATATTATTAAACAAAGTGGCGGGATGGCAATAGCCGTTAATGAAAAATCAATTAGCGAAAATTTAACATTGATTTTTAATGACTATGGTATTTGGATTTGTCCAGAAGGTGCGGCGACCATTGCAGCTTTAGAGCCTGCGATTGAGAATGGTATGATTAAATCAGGTGATAAAGTAGTCGCTTTTAATACCGGATCTTTCGAAAAATATTTACCAAATATTCGTCATTTATTATTTGACAAAAATGATTTCAAGCGTATTATTGCGCGAAATTAGTTAAGAACTAATTGTGATTAAGTTTACAAAACAGATTAAAAACACACTTTGAACCCACCATAGTTCAATCAACAAGGAGGCAAAAATGCCAAAACAAAACAATCTGGGAAACAAAAACTAACCTTCTTATGCATATAACTGCTCGGAAGGAAATTGAATACCTTTCGAGTCAGAAATTTTTTTCTAAAAAGCCCTGACTGAATTTCTGTCAGGGCTTTTTTCGTTTTAAATGATCAATAAAATGGAATTAAATAACTCTACAAATTTAACAACATACGAAGGAGTATAAGTTATGAGAAATAGTCACATGAATAAAAAAGTAGCATTTTTAAAACTATATTGGTATTGATAAAATTCTTTATCACAGTTATGAAACAGGCGATTTATTAAAGAATATCAGCGGCCGTTTACCATCTCGTTCTTTGTATACCGATTTACCTAAACGATTTTGTTTTACTCCGTGTAATAATGGGCCTGAATTTATAACTAAGGATTGCCGAGTAAAAAGAAAACTAAAGAAGGCTAAAAAAATTGGTTTTGTCTTTCTTTGTGAAACTAACGATGTCATCTAGACGTTAAAACTAAGGAGGTAACATGTCTAAAAAATGCAGTAGCAAGAAAATGAATAGAACGCTGAATAGCTTAGAAATTTCTAAAAATAATTCTGCTATGCAGATAACGATTGCGCCAGTCGCACCAAGAAATCCGTACGCAAATCATCCATTGATGAGAAAAAGTGCAGTTCATGAAAAATCGAAATCTGCAAAACGTTCTAAGACTCGTCGCGAGACCAAGCAATTGGCTCGCGATTGGTCTGTTTTTATTACAGCTCATTTAATTTCATTCCTCAGATATTAGAGTACTCCTATTAATTTTCTAGTTCGAAATAAGCAATTTTGTTTTCCAATTAATAACATCAAAGCTTTTAACCGCATAGCGTAAATCTCGGGTGGCTCTCCACATCTCCAATCAGTTTTCCAAACTGACATCTTTCCCTGTCCCGATATTCACTTGTGCTCCAGAATTCTTATTAACGTTAAGAACTAATACCAGCCGATTTCCTTTTTCAATCAACTTTGCGGTCATTATGCTATTAATAATCGGTACAGTTGTTCTTTTATTCGGAGTGGCTTCATGGCTTTCTCAGCTTTTAGATGTAAATATCGACCTTAAAAACCTGAATGAAAATCACAATAAACGCGAAGCAACCTCAATACAGTTTGCCAGCTGCATTTTTCCAATTTACACGCATGTCTTGATTGATGCGAATCAAATGTCAAAGTGATCGCCGTTGTAAAATAGAGGTGATCAAAAGAGATTTTGATACTTTTTCAAATAGCGATCTTGAAGCGTTATGTGAAGCTTTATTAATTGAGTCTAAACAACTTAATCGAATAGGTAGTTATTGGGATAATAAAAGCGAAAATGAAACAGACATTGTTGCTATTAATGATCTTGATAAACGTGTACTAATTATTGAAGTGAAACGTCAACTTAAACGTTACAGTCATAACAAGTTGGTAGCTAAGTCATTTAGACTATTAGATAAGCTAAAGCTAAAAAATTACTGGGTTGATTACCAATGTTTTTCTCTTAATAATCTAGATGAAATTCAAGTATAAGCACTTAATCTTGATTCCTAATTTGATATTTAAACGAATTTTTTACAATGCTAAGACGTATTTCTCGAGTACATAAAACTCTATATCCAATATTAAAATTTAAAGAATGAGCCACTCCCTCGAAATGCACATATCTCACATGCAGACAAGTTAATAGATTACAAGAAGCTACTACTTATGACTATATCAAATTCGCACTGAAATCTTCTAAAATAGTGATATTGTAAAGCATTTATTTCACCAAGGATCGGTCATGTCATTATCTATCATCTACACCCGTGCGGGTGTAGGTATCGAAGCTCCGTTAGTTACTGTAGAAACTCACTTATCAAATGGACTGCCGTCTATGGCGATTGTCGGACTCCCTGAGGCTGCGGTTAAGGAAAGTAAAGATCGCGTAAGAAGTGCGTTGATTAATGCCAATTTTGAATTTCCCACACGTCGAATAAC
>CAZRPK010000114.1:0-9139 GCA_964601915.1 uncultured Kangiella sp.
TCGTTAGCCCTCCTTGACTGACTGTTCCACCTGTGTATATTAGTGAAATATCAGTAGTAAGTTCATCTAGATTATCTGAATAATTATATTTTTCGATAGCGATCCCAATTTGGGAAAAATCTCGTCCTCCCCAAATTTCCAAGTAACCAAGATAAAGAATAAATGTGATGAGCAAAAACAATAATTTTTTCATTTAACGAACCTATAGATAAATTGTTTGAAAAGACCTTATTCTAACCCGATTTATATTAAAAAGAACGACTAAAACTTAAAATCAATTTAGAGCTCTGATAAAAATGATTCCCAAGCTTGCATATCAGCGTGATCAGCATCCAATAACTCAAAACCAGCTTCATAATGACAATCATCTATTTTCCGTGTCCACCTAACTTCACCAATAAGCTGGAACTCCTTTTTACTTCTTGTAAAGGATAAGTTAAGTTCTAAAATTGAGCAAAGGAGTAATGGATGGTCTGTTTTAATTTTTAACCCACTACTTGATACATCTTCAGTCGTACATTCTAAAACTACTTGATCATTTGATGTTGGAGAACTTGACGCTAATATTTCAATAAAAATAGCATCTTTAAAGCCTTGTCGAGACTCTTTTCTAGCTTCTATACTATCTTGCTGATTATTCATTTTAGATGAAATCCATTTTAGTGAATATATGAAAAGTGAGAGTTACCCACTTGAGTAAGTGGTGAAATTATAGTTCAATTAAATCTGATCAATAAATTTATTCCAATTTTCGGTGTCTTTTTTATTTAGTTCTTGTAACTTAACACCCACATAATAGGTAGGTACATCATCAATTTCTAAACACCATTTAATTTTACCAACGGCGTTGATAATACCAAAGCCATCACCCAAATCAATTTTAATACAATGGGTATTACCTAGTTGCATCACTCGATGAGAGATTAACTTAACACCGCTACTCGAAATATCTTGTGAAGAGCAAATATAATGATTTAGCTCACCTCCGTTACAAGGGAAGTCTACTTCAACTTTATGAGTGGCAAACTTACGTGCGTCATCTCTTAATTCCTCAATATCAGGATTCATCTAGTATTCCTTTATATCGTGATTTAATAACAATAATTGAATGAATAGTATTGAACGATCCACATTGACTACAAGTATAGACTCAAACGATAAAATCTGCTTAACTTTACCTTCTTGTTGAATTATTTCACAATGTTAGCTCTAGAATAAACTCTCGTCTTACCCATTTTTTGCATAATGAAAAACTAGTTACTTAATACATTAAAGATGTATTTGGTTTAAATGAATTGAGTCTATAAAACAAAGCTAACCGATATGGTCTAGCTTTGTTTGAGGGGGGTGAAATGTTTAGCTCATCAATTAAGCTTGGCTAATTAATTCTGCTAACTCACCATTTTCCTGCATTTCCATGACGATATCGCAGCCACCGATCAATTCTTGATTAACCCAAAGTTGAGGAAATGTTGGCCAATTTGCTATTTTAGGTAGTTCTGCTCGAATATCAGGATTTTGAAGAATATCCACGTAAGAAAACTCTTTACCGCATGACATTAAAGCTTGTGATGTTTGAGCTGAAAAACCGCACTGTGGCGCTTCTGGTGATCCTTTCATATAAATAATAATTTTATTCGCATCAATTTGGGATTTGATTTTATCGGCCGTTGATAGTTCAACATTTTTATTTTGGGTATCATCTAACATTGTATTTTACTCGGTTACACTTACAAAACAGGATTGTAACCATTAAATACTTTTAAAACCAGTAATCAATTAAACCTGAATTTAACAAGAGAATATCCTACATAAATTAGGGTTATTTCCTACAATACTAGTTGATGGTTACTACAGATATAACCTTTGTAATAATCTATTATAGGTTCTCATCCGTGTTACCTCAAAATGCAGATTTCAACATTTTGAGGTAATACAGATATATAGATAAATCAGTTAATAAAAGAATCTTAGCTCGTTAAACAAGGATGCTTATGAAAATTTTAACAATAATATTGTTCACCCCATTATTCTTCTTTTTTGCATCTTGTAACGGAGCTATTTATAAATGGACAGATAAAGCTGGTAAAATTCATTTTGATAGTAACGGTGCGAACATCCGTAGAAGTGAATATATCAGTCTTAAAAAGCTACAATCTGTCAAATGGAAAATATCCAAAGTGAGGTTCTCATCAACATCTAAATCCATCAACAAGCAACAGGTAGAATACAATAAACAATTGAAGAAAAAATGCACAAAAACCTCTAAACGCATGCGGTTTATCAAGAAAAAATTAGTCAAACCATTGATCGCAGAACAATTTGATGCATTTCAAGCTGAGCTTAGAACTCTGCGTTGGACAAAAAGAAAAGTTTGTTAATCCCTTAAAAAGATTTATCTAAGAGTCATGAATAAGATTAAACCAAAATACTTTGGAACTATAATTGACAACCACCGTCATAAAAAATAGTATTTACACCACATTTTACGCATGATCTTTTAATAAGATAACTTTTGTCACTTAACTTATCAGCAAATTAATTTGTTGATAGCTTTTTCTTTGGAACATTAAAACTTGAAACTTAATCCCCAGCGCATACTTACCCATATAGCTTTATTATTACTCATTATCTCATGTGCCAATATTCCATCTATATTTCAAACAAATCAAGTATCAAAAATAGCTGTAAAGCCTGTTGAAGTTGAAAATAAATCTTTAATAGAAAAGCACTTAATCGGTAGATGTTTACTTGAAATAGAAATAGATGATCCCGAGTCATATACCGATATTTGGCATCGAATTGCCTCTCAATTGAAAATGCCAGTTCCAACCAATCGCCGTTTAAAATCTCAAAGAACTTGGTATGCAAAACATCCTAGTTACTTAAAAAGAGTCTCAAAACGTGCTAGCCCCTACCTTTATTTTATCGTAACAGAGTTAGAAAAACGTCAATTACCATTGGAACTAGCATTATTACCAATCGTTGAAAGTGCCTTTGATCCATTTGCTTATTCTCATGGTCGTGCTGCTGGAATGTGGCAGTTTGTGCCTAGTACTGGTAAAAGTTATGGTTTAAAACAAAATTGGTGGTATGACGGTCGTCGTGATATATATTTGTCTACAATTGCAGCTCTAGATTATTTAACTTATTTAAACAAACGTTTTAAAGGAAATTGGCTTCACGCGTTAGCGGCATATAATTCAGGTGAAGGCAATGTAAGAAAAGCGATAAAGAGAAATATACAAAAAGGCAAAGCAACTGACTTTTGGTCTTTAAAGTTACCAAAAGAAACACAAGCCTATGTCCCTAAGCTATTAGCATTAGCGGATCTATTAAATCAGGATGCTAAAAATAAGGATGTTACGCCATTTAATCAAGTTGATTCAAACTGGAGTTATATTGCAAACGAACCCTATTTTCAAAGAGTAAGTACCGAAAGCCAAATTGATCTGAGTCTAATAGCTGACCTCAGTGAACAAAAAATGTCAGATTTTTATCAGCTTAACCCTGCTTTTAACCACTGGGCAACACCGCCTTCAGGTCCTCATTTTATTTTACTGCCTATCAATAAAATTGGGCTTTTCAAAAATAATTTAAAAACGATCCCTGTTAAAGAACGAATGGCATTTAAACAATATAAAATAAAACCCGGTGATAGCTTAAACCGAATTGCTAACAGAAACTCAACAACGGTTGATCTATTGAGATCGACCAATAATATAAAAGGTAATAATATTCGAGAGGGGAAAACATTACTCATACCTATGGCATCTAAAAACCGTAATAAATACAGTAAAAGTAACCAACAGCGCTTACTCGCTAACCATCAAACCAAACGTAAAGGTCACAAACTTACGATAAAAGTGAAATCAGGTGATTCATTTTGGACGCTTTCAAGACATTATAAAGTAAACCTAAGAAGTCTGGCTAAGTGGAATAATATGGCGCCAAAAGATCCACTAAAAATTGGGCAAACTCTCGTATTGTGGATTACAGATCCTGAAAAATATGCGGCTTTAAATGCGACAACTAACAGAATGAGTAATTATCAGAAAACAAAAAAAATTCATTACAAAGTAAGAAATGGTGATTCCTTTGCGCGGATTGCTGATAAATTCAATACTAGTATTAATAAAATTAAAAAATGGAATCGTATTTTATCAAGAAGAAAATACTTACAACCAGGTCAATCCGTTACCTTGTTTGTTGATATAACTCGGCAGTATTAGCTAGGCTATATTAAACTCTCAGGTTAGTCGAAATTCCAAACATTTGTTTAATTCGACATTGCATTTTTTGACTCATACGACCACATAAATCAATAGAGAATGCCAGAGCATATTTAAAACTTAACTTTGTTAGTATCTGATTTTCTATTCGGTTAGTACTGGCATTTATAAAAGGTATACGGGAATCATTGTCACAAAGAAATTCACATCGATAAAATCCTTTATTGGAGTAATACTTTAAAAATAAACTTAAACTTAATACATCGGCTTGTTGCTTTTTCCAGTAAGCATCAATTACATTAGAATCTAAATATAAGTTATTGCCGTCTAAATAACCTATTTCAATAGACACTACGCGACCTTTATGTGTCAACAGACCAAAAGATAAATTGTTTATGTATGCCATTCTACAAAAATACTTTTGATAAAAATCGTAAGTAGAATCAAGGTTTGTACTAGCTTTTTCAGAATCTTGATTATTTGTTTCCTTATATTCATTTTTTGTTGCAATAACCATTATCTGGCTAAAACAATAATCAAGATCATCACCTGTGTAAACTTGAAAGTCATACCCACTTTCTGATTTTTCTGACTGATTATTTTTTATTAAATCAAAATCATGTCCATCTTTAATAAAGAAATTTTGATTTAATGAAGAAGTATCAATATCTTTCTTATGATCCGGTTTTAATTGAATAAATGATTGATAACTGACATCCCTTGTTCCTTTCACGAAAGTCATATTAAGTAAGTTATGCAGAATACCTTTTGTCTTTAAAAAATCATTTTTATTTTCGCCTAAGTCCATTAGTTGCCATATTTTTTTTGCTTGCAAAGTATGAGAAAATACAAGACTCCAACATTTTTCAGTATAATTATGATCGATAAGCGGGACGGTTTTTTTAAATTTATCTAATCCTAAAAAAGATAAAGTATTAAAATTCGACAGGTTTTTAATATTAAAATTAAATTGCTGTTTATTTGTTACAACAAAAGGAAAAAGAGCAACAAGTTGCTTTTTGATTGAATCCTGAATGGTTATAAAGTAAAGCGTGTCAGTAGAGGCTAGGAAGTGCTGATAAGCCATGTAAACATAACTGAAACTGTTGGTTAAATCGGCATAAGAGCTAGTAAAATGCAATATATTCCAATCATCTTCAAGAGTTTCGAGTTCCTCAAAAGAAGTTAATATCGACAATTCCAAGAACGATGCATCTGACTTTCCTGTCATTACTTATCCCTTAACTGTTATAATATGATCCATGATGGCAAGCTTATTACTTAATGTGACTAACTTAAATATAACCTAATTTGCTTGCATAAATCAAATTCCACATAATTTAAGAGTTAGCCTACAGCTGTATACTCCATATAGATATCAGCTCTTGAGTAATGGGGTTGCTTAAATGGACATTCTTGCTCCTTAAAGCCCAATTTGTCATATAAATTTAGCGCAGGCACTAATTGTCGGTTTGATTCAAGATAGAGTCTATCAAAATCAGCGGCTTCAAATTGCTGAATAGCTGCTTCCGCTAGCTTTTCGCCAATACCAAGTCCTTGATAGTTTGGTGAGACTGCCATTTTTGTAAGCTCTAATTGCTTACCATTGTTTACCATAAGAGCAACCGTACCGACAATTTTATTATTAAGACGTGCCATCATAATAAAACCACCTGGATTAATAATGTGCTCAAATGGATTAGACAAAACTCTTTCATCTAACTCTTCGATATAAAAATATTTTTCTAACCACTGACGATTTAACTGATAAAAATCATTAGCATGACTGTCTTCAAATTGAATAATTTCAACAGCATTTACTAACCTTTCTTTTCTTAATTCTGAGATTCGAGTATTGAGATTTTGCTTCTCGAATTGACGTTCTAAAAGCTCTATATTTTGTAGTAAATTTCCACCAGACGTTGTCAATAAGCGTCCAAAGATAATTTTTATATCATTCCATAAAGGTGCTAATTTATCGAGTAATTCAAACCCTTCGGGTGTTACACTAAGTAATCTTTTTCGGTCATCTGAACCATCACTAAAATGATACACTAAGCCTTCAGCTTCCAATTTTTTACTCATTTGACTAATTGCTGGATGGGTTTGTCCCAACACTTTTGCTAGTTCCGTGACTGACATAGAGTCATTTTCATTTAGAAGTTGTAGCAAGGGAAAGTTTCGAGAATTTACGTTAATGCTTTCACTTTTATAGACTTCATCAATTTGACGATAATATATATCGCTCAAACGTTTAAGACGTGAGCCTAGACCTAACACTCCGAGATCATCTAAAAATACCATTATAGATCCTTCATTTTACTGATTAAATTTAATTTAATAAAATCTGTCATACAATCCGTTATACATTCTTATGGACTTATTCTTATGGGCAATTGTAAATAACTCAATTTTTTTCATGTAAGCTGTTACGTAATAAGATATTATCAGTCGTAATTGAAAACCTCAATTAGAATTGATGGTAATAATACCGAGTTGTCGAAGGTTGAAGGAACTATAGATAATATTCAACTTCAAAAAGAGCGCTTGTATCTACACTGGCTAAATTTAAATGAGCCTTTTGTGATGACGTTACAATACTTGGTTAAACCGATTTTTTCACCTTAACCAAGTCTAGACTTAGGATAAAAAACTTAATGTAGGTCAGTTTCTAAATAGAACTTGTTCTCTTTGAAACCACCAGCTACATAGATATAGCAATATACCAGCAACCAAGGTTGTTGACCCAAAAATAACGAATAACATATTATAATCAATGGTACCTTTAAATATTTCTTTTATCGCTAAAGCAACATTGGTGAGAGGCACTGATGCCCATACCCAATCTAACTTAACACCAGGTAACAGAGCTAATATTAAAGGGAAAATAGATATCATCATTAAAGGCGACATATAATTTTGAGCTTCTTTAAAAGTTCGTGCATAGATTGATACGCTAAGTAACATAGACGCAAATATTGCAGCTGTAGGAACCAACATTAAAAACATTAACAATATATCGAGGATTGATATTGTAGAAAATGAATTCAATACTTCTGTCATCGCAGTATTTCCATCATTACTCATGCTCGTAAACATCATTGGCCCTAGCACAGTGATAATCAGTGCGAAACTCACCAGGGAGAAAAATACCGCCAAAAAGGAAGTCGTAAATATAACTAGAAATTTTGCAAAAACTATTTGAAAACGCGGAATAGGCGTTAACAAAAGTGTTTCTAAGGTTCCGCGTTCTTTTTCTCCTACACCTAAATCTATTGCTGGATACATAGCACCAGAAAGCCCTACAAGAATCAAAATATAAGGTAAAAACCCTCCTATTTTTTCTCCGATAGATTCTCTCTTATTTGCAGTAGAGTTTTTTGTTAGTTTAATTGGTTCGATTAATCCCTCACCTTGCTCTTCAGACAAGCCTAACGCTGAAATCCTACTTTTCGAAAGATCTTCTTCTAACGTTTCAAGAGACGACTCAACCCTTCTAAAAATAATTCGACTCGTTGTGGAAGAGTCATTGTATAGAATCTCTACATCCGCAGTTAAACCATTCTTCAATTTAGTTTCTGTGTCTTCTGGAATGATAATGGCAAAGCGAATAGTTTTATTCTTTATTGCTTGCTCAGGAGTTATTTCTTTGTCTAAAGTTTTAAAAATTAGCGACTCATTGTCTTTAAGTGCTTGACTTAGTTCTGGATAATAAGTCTCACCAACAATCGCATAATTCAAACTTTCATCAACTGCCTTTTTAGCAATTTTAGCAGTCAAAGCACCAAATCCAATCATTATAATAGGCATAACTAAAGTTGGTAATAGAATTGTAAAGATAAGTGTTTTTTTATCACGCGTTAATTCTAATAATTCTTTAAAATAGACTTTTAACATATTATGTCTTCTCCTTACTGTTTTGAGTTCTAGGGCTGACTAAATTCACAAAAACATCGTAAAGGTTACCGCTTGGAGTAAGCCCTTTAAATTCACCTAATGTTCCAGAAAATTTAGTTTCACCTTCATCAATCATCACTACACTGTCACACAAACGCTCTACCTCATGTAAATGGTGGGTAGAAAATATGACTGGAACTTCACTATCTTTATAGGATTCAATAAAATCTAGAATTGTTTTGGCGGAAATAACATCCAAACCGGTAGTCGGCTCATCTAGCACAATAACTTCAGGATTATGGATGACTGTTCTTGCTATGTTTGCACGTTGTTTCATTCCAGTTGAAAGCGAATCTGCTTTTTTATCGGCAAATGAATGGATATCAAGCAAATCAAATATTTTCTCACATTGTTTATCTAATTGCTCTTCAGGCAGACCATGCAGCCGGCCAAAGTATTTGACGTTTTCTCTAACCGTTAAACGATGATACAAACTCGTTGTACCCGATAAAAAACCGATACGTTTTCGCATAATTAAAGGATCGGCAACAACATCTTGGTCATTAATCAGAATTTGTCCGCTAGTTGGTTGGAGTGCTGTGGAAAGCATCCTCAAACTTGTTGTTTTACCAGCACCATTAGGGCCTAACAGACCTAAAACTTTGCCTTTCTCACAACTAAAACTAACATCTTTAACCGCATAAAACCAATGACCTTCTTCTCTAGGATCTAAGCTACTTGGGTCTTTTTTTCGATTTTCTTTTAACGTTTTGTTATCTAAGCGAAAACGTTTTTTTAGATTTTTGACTGCTATCATGCAATCCTCCTTTTCTATTCTCAAATTCAATCATATTGGAATTTTTAAAGACTCTATTCGTTATGAACTCTATTACAGTTAATTCAAACAAACAATCATATCTCACTTCAATCGTTCGCTAAATCAACGAATAAAGTAAGAAAATATTTCTTAACAATTAATAAACTGTAAAATTATCATTTTTATAATAAAA
>CAZRPK010000115.1:0-8873 GCA_964601915.1 uncultured Kangiella sp.
AGTCGTCGCGGAAATTGTTGGGAGGATCTGCCCCGCTTCTTGGGTATAATGCTGTTATGGAACGATTTTTTAGAAGCTTAAAAACGGAAAGGCTCAACCAATTAAGCTTTATTAATCATTTGTCGGCGGTGAAAGTGATCCAATCATATATTCGTTTTTACAACTACAAAAGGTTGCACTCAGCGATTGATTATTTAACTCCGAATCAGAAGTCACAGAAAATGAAAAAAGCGGCTTAAAAACACTCCAAAAAAACTTGACCATTACACTACAAGCGATCACTCGAAAAAGGCAAGCTGGAATGTCCTCCACCAGTTGAAAACAAGAAAGTAAAAAGGGGACGAGTGAAACGAAGTAAATCACGAAACTTATTAGAGAGGCTCATTAATTTTGAGGATGATGTATTACGATTTATGGAAAATGTAGAAATTCCTTTTACTAACAATCAAGGTGAAAATGATATTCGCATGACTAAAGTACAACAAAAAATTTCAGGCTGTTTCCGAAGTCAGAGCGGTGCCGATGTATTCTGTCGAGTACGCGGTTATTTATCCACCTGTCGCAAACAGAATGTCAGTAGTCGCAAAGCATTAAAACTTATATTTAAAGGAGAGCTTCCTCAATTTGCCAAAAATGTATCCTTAAATTGAGATACGCTGAACAGTTACCAATTTTATTCTAAGTAGCTAATATTTTCAGTACACTCTCTAAATCGGTAATAATTGCTTGAATTGCATTTAGATCAGTAGCGTCATCATCTGATTCTAACTGCTGTCGCGCACCGCCAATAGTGAAGCCTTGATCATAAAGAAGTTCACGAATTTCTCTAATAACTAGAACATCGTCTCTTTGATAATAACGTCGATTCCCACGTCTTTTAACGGGACTTAATTGAGGGAATTCTTGTTCCCAATAACGTAAAACATGAGGCTTGACCAAACATAACTCGCTCACTTCACCAATGGTGAAATAACGCTTGTCCGGTATTGGCATCAATTCGTTATTGTTACTTGCTTCCAGCATATGCTTCAACTCTTGCTTTTAATTTTTGTCCTGGCCGAAAGGTTACCACACGACGAGCGCTAATAGGGATCTCTTCGCCCGTTTTGGGATTTCTACCCGGTCTTTGTTTTTTATCACGTAGATCAAAATTTCCGAAACCAGACATTTTGACTTGATCATTTGTCGCTAAAGAATTTCTGATTTCATCAAAAAAACCTTCAACCATTTCTTTGGCTTCTCTTTTATTGAGACCAAGATCATCAAATAATTTTTCAGCCATTTCTGCTTTTGTTAATGCCATAAGCTAGTCCCTCAAAACTGCACCGAGTTTTTGTTGAAATGCGGATATCACTCTATCTAATGTCTTAGCAATCTCAGATTCTTTAAATGTTCGATCCGATCGCTGTAGAGTAAAACCAATGGCTACACTTTTGTAGCCCTCTTCTATTCCTTTACCGCGGTAAATATCAAATATTATTATATTATTTAGCCAATTTTTTGCTGTTTGTCCAATTAAATCAACTATTTGCGTAGAAGTCACGTCTTCTTTGACTAAAATTGCGATATCTCTACGAATACTAGGGTATTTTGACAAAGCATTGAACTTAGGGATTTTACGCTGTGAAACACTTTTTAGGGTCATTTCAAACAGATAGACAGGCTCGCCTATATCAAATGACTGTTGTGTTTCAGGGTGGCATTTGCCGATAAAACCGCATGACTGTCCATTTCTATAAATCTCGGCAGTTTGACCGGGATGTAATCCTTCACGCTGCGATGCAACAAAACTAAATTGAGCTTGATTAGAAGTCTGTTTGAATATTGCTTCTAAGTCCGCTTTCAAGTCATAAAAATCAACTTTATTATTACTAGCTTCCCAGTTTTCTGATTTGTTCCTACCACTGATTGCTCCGGCAATAACAGGTGTTTGTACTAGGCCATCTTCAGTTGGCACGAACTTCAAACCTATTTCAAAAATTTTAACCGAATCTTGCTGCCTTTTTTGATTATAAGCGACAACATTTAGTAATCCTGGCCACAATGAACTTCGCATTACAGCTAATTCTGCAGAGATTGGGTTAAGTAAAGGTAATGGCTCAATTTTTGGATCAATGATTTGTTGTGATTCTTTATCCACAAAACTATAAGTAATGCTTTCTTGGAAACCTCTATTTGCCAATAACTTTGCTATTTTAAGCTTTTCAATGTGTTTTTCAGGCTTTCGAATCATCGAAAGCTCGCCAACAGGCTTGCGACTAGGAATATTATTATATCCATAGATCCGCACTAATTCTTCAATTAGATCGGCTTCTATGCTGATATCAAAACGCGCAGAAGGTACTGTCACTAACCAGCCATCCTCTACATCTTTAGTTGACATCTCAAGTCGATTCAAAATATCAACAACCTGCTCATCAGGCATTTGTATACCCAATAATCTTTCTATTCTAGTTCGTCTTAATTTAATGCTTTTAATTTGCGGGAAATGCTTTGTATCAATTTCATCATTAATTGGCCCAGCTTCACCGCCTACAATATCTAATAACAGTTGTGTTGCTCGTTCAATAATATTAGCGCAAGTTTCAAAATCTACACCCCGCTCAAAACGATGAGATGCATCAGTATGTAGTCCATAGCTTCTTGCTTTTCCTGCGATTTTAATTGGATCCCAATGGGCGGCTTCCAAAACAATATCTTTAGTGGCTGAGCTAACTCCTGAATATTTTCCGCCCATAATTCCTGCAATAGACAAGGCTTTATCTTCATCGGCAACGACTAAAGTATTACTTTTTAGTTTGATTGTTTGCTCATCTAGCAGTAAGATTTCTTCTCCGTCAGTAGCATAACGAACAATTAATTCACCAGAAACTTTCGCTTTATCAAAAGCATGCATCGGATGGCCTAATTCCATCATCACATAATTAGTCACATCAACCACAGGATCAATAGAGCGAATACCTGAAGCTAACAAACGTGTGGCCATCCATTCTGGCGTTTTGGCGCTGATATCTATATTAGAAATAATACGTGATACAAACCGAGGGTTGGCTTTTGGCACGGTCAATTTCACTTGAATGACATCATCAATCGTTGCTTTAACCACAGGAATATTAACAGATTTCACTACTGATTGAGTTAATACGCCTACTTCTGTTGCTACGCCTTTAATACCTAAACAATCACCACGGTTTGGGGTTAAATCAATATCGATTGCCGTATCTTTTAAACCTAAGTGGTCGATTAACTCCTGACCAACAACGGCATTTTGAGAAAGCTCAATAATGCCATCTTGTTCATCGGATAACTCTAACTCTTTTCCTGAGCAAAGCATTCCAAAGGATTGAACACCTCGTAATTTTGCTTTTTTGATTTTAAAATCACCCGGTAATACACACCCAATAACGGCAACAGCAACTTTAATCGATTTTCTTGCATTTGGTGCACCACAAATGATTTGCAAATTTTTATCATTTCCAACATCTACTTCGCAAATTTGTAATTTATCAGCCTCTGGATGCTGAGATGTTTTTACAATTTCACCAACTAACACACCAGCTAAATCGGCACCCAAATTTTCAGTACCATCTACCTCAAGACCTGCCATAGTCAGCATAGCAACCAATTCGTCAGTTGAAATTTTAGGGTTAACCCAAGTTCTTAACCACTTTTCACTTATTTTCATTTATTAATCCGATATCTCTTCTTTAACTTGCTACATAAATAAAACGAAATGCCATTCATCTAATATTAATTAAATTGCTGTAAAAACCGTAAGTCATTTTCAAAGAACAGTCTTAAATCATTAACGCCATAACGTAACATGGTCATTCGTTCTACGCCCATACCAAAAGCGTATCCAGTAAATTCTTCGCTGTCTATACCCGATGATTCCAATACATTTGGATGAACCATGCCAGAGCCTAAAATCTCTAACCACCCTGTATTAGAACAAACACGGCAGCCTTTACCTGCGCACATCACACAAGCTATATCGACTTCAGCAGACGGTTCTGTGAAGGGAAAATAGGATGGTCTAAATCTAACTTTCAATTTTTCATTTTCAAAAAAGTGTTTCAAAAACTCATCTAAAACGCCTTTTAAGTCAGAAAAAGATGTGCTTCTATCAACTAGCAACCCTTCAACTTGATGAAACATCGGAGTGTGGGTTAAATCTGAGTCACAACGATATACTCGGCCGGGAGCAATAATTCTCACCGGTGGTGCAACTCTTTCCATTGTTCTGATCTGAACAGGCGAAGTGTGAGTTCTAAGCAACGAGCCATCACCAAAATAAAAAGTATCATGCATTGCTCTCGCGGGATGATGCCCTGGAATATTCAAGGCTTCAAAATTATGAAAATCATCTTCGACTTCAGGACCTTCTTCAACGCTAAAACCAATTTGCGAGAAATAATCTACAATGCGCTCTAATGTTCTATTAACCGGATGTAAACCACCCAGCTCACTATTTCTTCCTGGTAATGTGACATCTATTGATTCGCTTGTTAATTGATCGGCAATTTCTAATTTTTCAAAGTTTGATTTAATCGAGTCAATTTTTAATTGAATTATTTTCTTCGCTTTATTTATCGCAGCACCTTGAATGGGGCGTTCTTCAGCAGGTAATTGACCCAATGCTTTAAGCTGACTGGTTAAAAGACCTTTCTTACCTAGGTATTCAATTTTTACTTGCTCTAAAGCTTTTAAATCAGAGGCTTTCTCAGCCAAATTTAGTCCTTTGCTCAGTAGCTCTTCAATAGCTTTTGACATGATTGATTTGTTCCAAACGAATTTTGTAGCTTTCAATATACTAATTTAAAAGCAATTAAATGATGTAAAGTAAAAAAAAGGAGTAGAGCAATTGCCCTACTCCTTTCAATATTCTATTGATGACTAACTCTAGAAGAAAATACCTAAAACTAGTTAGAGCAATAAAATTAAGTCTTAAGCGAGCGCCACTTTTGCTTTTTCAACAATTGCTGCAAACGCAACTTTGTCAAATACAGCGATATCAGCAAGGATCTTACGATCAATTCCGATAGATGCTTTTTTAAGACCATTAATAAATTGGCTATATGATAAACCGCTTACACGTGCTTCAGCATTAATACGTTGGATCCAGATTGCTCTGAATTGACGCTTACGCTGACGACGATCACGATAGGCATATTGACCAGCTTTAGTTACAGCTTGCTTTGCAACGCGGAATACGCGACTACGAGCACCATAATAACCTTTGGCTGCTTTTAGAACTTTCCTGTGGCTTTTTCTAGCGGTAACACCGCGTTTTACTCTAGGCATTTTATATCACTCCCATTCTTAAACGTAAGGAAGCTGGCGATCCAGCTGTGGAACATCGCAAGCTGCAACCATTTGCATATCACGCAAATGACGCTTTCGCTTTGAACTCTTCTTAGTTAGAATGTGACGACGATGCGATTGAGCATGTTTAAAGCCACCGCTACCAGTTCTTTTAAAACGCTTTGCAGCACCACTATCAGTTTTTATCTTTGGCATTCTTTTACTCCAGTTATCAGCTGTAGGTCGCAATGTGAAATCAATCAAACGATTTCTATACCGTTAACTACCTATCAGTGTTTAAATAAAAGAAAACTTAATGTCATTAAATAAATGACTCTAAGCTCTCTCGCGAACTAATCTTCGGGTTGCCAAAAACCTTGTGACTAGCTTTAATCAGCTTACTTGTTTAAAACAAATAAACCAAATTTCTTTCAATTATTTCTTTCTTTTTGGTGCAATGACCATCGTCATTTGACGGCCTTCTTGCTTAGGGAATGATTCCACATCTCCAATGTCTTCTAAGTCTTTACCTACTCGCTTCATCAATTCTGTACCAATTTCTTTATGAGCCATTTCACGGCCTCTAAAACGCACAGTAATTTTAGTTTTATCACCATCTTCCAAAAACTCTCGTAGTTTACGAAGTTTAATATTGTAATCGCCAATATCGGTACCTGGTCTAAACTTTATTTCCTTTACATGTACAACAGTCTGTTTTTTCTTAGCCGCCGCTTTTGCCTTTTTCGCTTCAAAAACGTACTTACCATAATCCATAACTTTACAAACAGGTGGTTCGGCATTGGGAGATATCTCTACCAAATCCATACTTGCCGCTTTTGCTGCGACTAAAGCATCTGCTATATCAACAATCCCTTTTGACTCACCATCATGATCGATTAATCGAACTTTTGGTGCCGTTATGTCTTCATTAATGGTGGAACGTTTTACCTTTACCGCCATTTTTGGCTTTGCTCTTTTGATGTTTTTATTCCTCTTTTTATTAAACTAAAAGTTAGCGACTATTTTCTAGCTAACTGCTTTATATCTTCTTTTATTAATGCTTCAAAAGCATCTAAACTCATGCTTCCTAAATCTTTCCCTGCACGAGATCTGACCGAAACAGTTTCCGTTTCAACCTCTCGATCTCCAACAACTAATAAATAAGGGATTCGTTGTAAGGTATGCTGACGAATTTTAAAGCCGATTTTCTCGTTTCTCAAGTCCGAATTGACTCTTAAGCCCCGAGATTTCAATATTTTAGCATTTTTTTGAACAAATTCCGCTTGTTTGTCGGTTATATTCATTATTACAGCTTGTGTTGGTGCTAACCATGTTGGAAATTTACCCGCATATTCTTCAATCAAAATACCAATAAAGCGCTCTAAAGAACCTAAAATAGCACGATGAATCATCACTGGCGTTTTCTTACTTCCATCCTCTGAAACATACTCTGCATCTAATCTCCCCGGCATAGAAAAATCTAATTGAACAGTGCCACATTGCCACACTCTTTCCAAACAATCTCTTAAGGAAAACTCAATTTTTGGTCCGTAAAAAGCGCCTTCTCCTGGAAGAATTTCATATTCGATACTTTTAGATTCTAACGAAGCTTTAAGAGCCTCTTCAGCTTGATCCCATGACTCATCTGAACCCACTCGCTTTTCTGGACGAGTAGAAAATTTGATTTCAATATTCTCAAATCCAAAATCAGCATATACGTTATAAATGGTATCTATCAGGTGGCAGACTTCCTCTTGAATTTGCTCTTCTGTACAAAACACATGTGCATCATCTTGAGTAAATGCCCTTACACGCATCAAACCATGTAAAGAGCCAGAAGGTTCGTTTCGATGACATGAACCAAACTCGGCTAAACGTAAAGGTAGATCACGATAGGATTTAAGTCCTTGATTGAATATCTGTACATGTCCAGGACAGTTCATTGGTTTAATCGCATAAACTCGATTTTCTGATTCCGTTGAGAACATCCCATCGTGATACTTATCCCAATGCCCCGATTTTTCCCAAAGACTTCTATCCATAATTTGAGGCGTTTTCACTTCTTGATAGTCAGTATTACTCGTCACGATACGAATGTAACTCTCAAGTTCTTTAAAAATACTCCAACCATTAGCGTGCCAAAAAACCATGCCAGGGGCATCTTCTTGAAAATGAAATAGTTCTTGTTGTTTGCCTATTTTTCGATGATCGCGTTTTTCGGCTTCTTCTAACCTAAAAAGGTATTTCTTTAAGTCTTTTTTATTTGCCCAGCAGGTTCCATAAATACGCTGAAGCATTTCATTATTGGAATCTCCACGCCAATAGGCACCCGCCAATTTCATTAATTTGAATGCTTTAATTTTTCCCGTACTTGGCACATGCGGACCACGACATAAATCGATAAAATCACCTTGACGATAAAGAGACAGTTCTTCACCTTCAGGTATACTTTCTATAATTTCAGCCTTGTATGACTCACCCATGTCGCTAAAGAATTTTATTGCTTCATCACGCGCCATAATTGAACGCTCAACAGGTAAATCTTGCTTGCAGATTTCAATCATTCTCTTTTCAATCGCGTTTAAATCATCAGGAGTGAAAGGTCTTGAAAATGCAAAATCGTAGAAAAAGCCATTATCAATGACAGGACCAATAGTAACTTGAGCTTTTGGAAATAAACTTTGTACCGCTTGGGCTAACAAGTGGGCACAAGAATGCCTTATAACTTCTAACCCGTCTTCATCACGCTCAGTAATTAATGCCAGCTCAGAATCGATATTGATAATATAACTAGTGTCAACAAGCTCTCCGTTCACACGACCAGCAAGAGCCGCTTTAGCAAGCCCAGGACCAATATCAGCTGCCACTTGAAATACAGTAACATCTGCATCAAATTCTCGCTTACTCCCATCGGGTAAAGTAATAATTGGCATTTTTTACAACGGCTCCAAAAACAACAAAAGCACTGAGTTCCAGGTACTACCCTTTAATTAACAGTGCTTTAGAGTTCGCAAATCGATTTTAATAAAAACCATAATCTGCATTGATAAAATTCTGGCGCAAGTTTAACCAAAAAGACTCTATAAATCAAAGAGTTTTAGTTTGTTTAAGCGCTTGTTTCAATAGCGGATTAGACGGCTTGATTAGTCGTTATGAATTAGCATTCAATTGAGTTAAAAGCTCTTCATGATCCTGTAATTTTTTAATCGCTGACTTACCAATTTTTTTAGCCTCAATACAAAGTAAACTTTCTATAAAAATACAATTTGCGGAGAGACTATTAGTGAAATATTGACTGGTTGTCGGTATTTTAATTGAAATGCAAGCATGTTCATTTAAAGGGGACATTGGTGAATCAGTAATGGCCAAAATTTTGCATCCTATCTTATTAGCCATCGCACAGATATCAACGGTTAGATTTGAATAAGGTGCTGAACTAAAGATAACTAACAAATCATTCTTTTTAACTTGACCTAATGCTATCGCTAAACCATGTTCATACTGCCCTAAAGTATGTTAAGAGTAAATAGAACTGTCCGGATAATTAACACGACATCTGTCCGCTTTAG
>CAZRPK010000116.1:0-8696 GCA_964601915.1 uncultured Kangiella sp.
CTTCGTTGACATTTCATAAAAATAGAGAATGGAATAACCCAGATAATTTCGGTATAAAATTTATTACAGAAAAAGATAATTTTAGAAAAGCCATTAGTGAAATAAATCACAGCAATAAAGATACACTCGTTATAATTGGCCAAAAACATAAAGCGGTTTTTTCTCGTTACCAATCATTTTTTTCAAGAGCAAAAAGCCGATTTGAAATAAATACAGGTTCGTCTTTAATTTTGGTTGTCAAACCTGATAACGAAATAGAAAATTTTAAAATAAAAACAGTCAAAATAAACTTAACAACCAATGCAATTAAAAAGCCACTATCCAATGTTATCGGTGTTTTAAAAGCACATACTTTAAAAGATTTTTCAAACAAAAATGAAAACATTATTTTTTCGGCACATTATGATCATTTGGGAATAAAAGATGTCGATGCTTCGAATGTCGAGACAAAAACAATTTCTGAAACTAAAGAAGTCGATTTGATTTTTAACGGTGCTGATGATGATGCGTCAGGCACCACGGCAGTTATCGCATTAGCCGAACATTACGCTTCACAGACTAATAGAAAACGCGATCTTATTTTTGTCGCTTTTACAGCTGAGGAAATTGGAGGCTATGGGTCTCAATATTTATCGAAACAGGTTGACCCTAGCACTATTGTCGCAATGATTAATATTGAAATGATTGGTAAGGCATCTAAGTTTGGCGCTGGAGAGTTTTGGATGACAGGGTTTGAGCGCTCTGATCTTGCTCAAATAATTAATACAAGGTTAGAGAGATCCGGTTTTAAAATATATCAAGACCCATACCCTAAACAACAACTATTCTATCGTTCTGATAATGCAACTCTAGCGCGTCTAGGTGTTCCTGCTCATAGTTTTTCAACCGATCAAATTGATACAGATCCTCATTACCATAAAGCCAGCGATGAAGTGAATACATTGGATATTAAATCAATGGTTGAAGTCATTAAAAAATTAAGCATTGCCACTGAACCGTTAGTTATGGGTAAGGCAACACCAACACGATTGGATACAACTAAAGTTCGAACGAAAGGTAATTTTTTTTAAGGTAAGCTTTTGAAGATGATTTTATTAAGACGATTTTCGCATTAAATATACTGCTACTCCGGCAAAAATGAGGAGCGGTGTAATGGCACCAAAAAATGGTGAAACCCCATACAATAAACTAATTGGTCCAAAGGATTGTTTAACTAAATGAAAGCCAAAACCTAACATTACTCCGGTTAAAATTCGCGCCCCCATCGACACATCTCTCATAGGTCCAAATACAAAACTAGCCGCTAATAACATCATAACGGCAATTGAAAAAGGCATCATAATTTTTTGCCAAAAAGCTAAAGTCACTTCACCAGAATCTAGCTGGTTTTTGTTGAGATAATCTTGATAATTGACCAAGCCCCTAATATTTAAAGTTTCAGGTTTAAGCGTTAAAGTTTCAATATTACTTTTGTCTAACGGATTATTCCATACTTCTTTTTCGGACAAAATCTTTACAACCCTATCCGTTAGAAATTGTGTTTTTGTCACGTCGAATAAAAACCATTGCCCCTTAATTTGTTTGGCACTTTTTGCATGGGTTAATTGGGTTAAATGATATTGTTCATCTAAATCATAAAAATAAATATCATATAAATTACCATTACTTAGCAGGCTAGAAATTTGGATAATTTGTTGATCATTTTTTGCCCACAAACCACTCGATGAACTGGTGATTTTTCCACCACTCAAAGCCACGGTTTTTAATTGATGAGCTGATTTACTAGCTGCTGGAGCAACCACTTCACTTAAAAATAAAACCCAAACCATCAATACAAAAGAGGCTTTTAAAGTTGAGCCGGCAATACGCCAAGTCGTCATTCCTGATGCACGCATCACTGTTAATTCATTACTGGATGCCATCACCCCCAACCCAAACAATGAGCCAATTAAAACGCCCATTGGAAACAACTCTAGTACTTTTTGAGGTAACATCAATCCAACATATAAAACTGCGTCCGCTAATTCATAATTTCCTCGACCGATAGCATTCGACTCTTCTAATAATGCAAACATGGCTCTTAACGCAATTAACAAAAAAAGAATTAATAAACTTGCCATCACTACATGTTGCGCAATATAACGGTCGAGCCTTGTGTAAACTTGACTAAACATTCACAGAGCCTGCTTTACTAAGCACAATAATACTTTTTGAAGATCTATATAATAAATAGATTGCGAAAGCGAGACCACCATGTATCCACCAAAAACCGAGTACTTCATTTAGTTTACCTGATTCGATCAATTTCCTTGAATACATCATTAAAAGCACATAAATTAAATAAATCATTATCGAAGGAAATATCCGCGAAAATTTTCCTTTCCTTGGTTGAGTCCTAGATAGTGGAATAGCCAACAAACAAATAAGAGGAATAGAAAGTGGAGCAGCAAGTCGCCAATGAAGCGCAGCCCATGATTTGTTGGAAAGGATTGAATCAGCTTGAAGATTTTGTAATAGAAAATAAGTTGATTTTGCTTTGATATTACTTGAAACAGTTAAATCGGTATCCTGAGCAATACGGGTATAAGATGACTTAAATTCTGTTTTTTGCCAATTTTTTTTAGATGGATCATATTCTGAAAATTGACCGTTTTGTAAAAGCAAATAATCGAGCTTAGTATCCTCATCTGTCCATTGTTGTCCACTTTCAGCCGTTTGAATTTTTAAAACTGTTTTAACTTTAAAATCTTCTTGATTGGAAAAGTCTATATCCCCACTTTCATTTTTAGCTATTTCAGTAGTGCTAATATCATTGATTAGATCTTCACTAATTAGAACGGCATTTGAGGCTTTTGAAATAATTTTAATTTCCTCTCGACTAACCGAAAAAATGCCTTTTATGCTGCCATCTTCACGTTTGTGATCAACAAAAACAATACCCCTATTTGCTGTCTCTTTAAATCGCCCGGCAGAAAATACGCCTAACTTTGCCTGAGCAGCCTGCTCCGCTAGTAATGTTTTACTCTGCGAGATAGCCCATGGTGTTAAAAATAATGATAAAAATGCTGAAGTAATAGCAAACCATCCAGCTAAGGGCATTAACATTTTCGCCAAATCACGTTCACCAGTACCACAGCTGTGGATTACTACTAATTCATTGTCTGAATACAGACGACCGAAATTCAACAATATTGCCAAAAAGAAGGACAAAGGAATTAAAAAACCTGCAATGGCAGGTATCTGTAAAGCAAGTAACGAAAATACTGCTTTAGCCGAAATAGTGCCATCTACGGCCAACTGAATATATTTAACAAACCGTGAACTGATAAAAATCAAAATCAATAAGAGCAGAATTGCCCCACTGGTTCGATAAATATCTTTGTTAATGTAATTTTTTAATATCAAAACAGTTTGATTTCTCAGCGTTAAAATTAGAAAAGTGTTACTTTCTCTTAATTAATTGCATTTTATCAGTTAAACTCCCATTTTAACTAGTTTTGTTGATTAAAATATCAATAAATTTACGATTGTTTGCGATTCTTTTAAAATAATCTACTAATTAGCAATCTACTACATTTAAGAGACAACCCCATGGAATTTAGTGTAAAAAGTGGAAATCCAGAAAAACAACGCACAGCTTGTGTTGTAGTCGGTGTATTTGAATCTAGAAAATTATCTCAAGCCGGTGAACAATTAGACGATGTTAGTGAAGGCTACCTCAGTAATTTATTACGTCGTGGAGATTTAGAAGGGAAATTAGGTCAAGCTCTGCTTTTACATAACGTCCCAAATACATTATCTGATCGAGTATTATTAGTCGGTTGCGGTAAAGAAAGAGACTTTACAGACAAACAATATGAAAAGGTAATTGCTAAAGCTATTTCAACTTTAAACGAAACAGGATCGATGGAAGCAGTTTGTTTTTTAAGTGAATTAAATGTGAAAGGACGTGATATCCATTGGAAGATCCGTCATGCGGTAGAGTCCACGGAAAATACACTTTATAATTTTGATGAATTTAAAAGTAAAAATGAAGCACCTAGGCGCCCCGTTAAAAAACTAATTTTTAATGTTACCTCTCGAAAAGATTTGAGTGATGGAGAGCAGGCTATTATTGAAGGTATTGCCATTTCAAAAGGTGCTCATAAAGCGCGTGATTTGGCTAACGCTCCACCAAATATACTTACGCCAGCTTACTTAGCTGAGCAAGCAAAATTATTAGCCATTGATAACGATAAAGTTGATTGTCAGGTATTAGATCAAGCCGCCATAAAAGAAATGGGAATGGGGGCTTTTATTGCCGTCGCTCAAGGTAGTGATAATGAAGGTAAATTAATTATTCTTAATTATAAAGGCGCTAATAGCGATCAAAAACCGATTGTATTAGTGGGAAAAGGTATCACATTTGACTCAGGCGGAATTTCATTAAAACCCGGAAATAAAATGGATGAAATGAAATATGATATGGGCGGTGCTGCTGGCGTTTTTGGAACCTTTGTAGCCGTTACTGAAATGTCACTAAACGTTAATTTAATAATGGTTATCGCAGCCGCTGAAAATATGCCTAGTGCCAAAGCCTGCCGTCCAGGAGATATCGTTACTACTTTGTCAGGTCAAACCGTTGAGATAATAAATACCGACGCAGAAGGTCGTCTTGTTTTATGTGATGCGTTAACTTACGTCGAACGTTTTGATCCCTCAGTAGTCATTGATGTCGCTACTTTGACTGGCGCTTGTGTCATTGCTCTAGGTAATCAAGCTTCTGGATTGTTAAGTAATCACAACCCTCTTGCGCATGATTTATTAAATGCCGGAGAGCTCAGTGGTGATAGAGCTTGGCGGTTACCTTTGTGGGAAGAATACCAAGAGCAGTTGCAGTCTAATTTTGCTGATATGAGTAATCTTGGCGGATCCGAAGCTGGAACGATTACAGCGGCTTGTTTCTTGTCTCGCTATACTAAAAAATATCACTGGGCTCATTTAGATATCGCTGGCACAGCTTGGCTTTCTGGAAAGCAAAAAGGTTCGACTGGACGACCGGTTCCACTATTGACACAATATATTTTGAATCAGTGCGAATAGAATTGGCTACCAGAAATAGCTAAAAGAGAATTAACCGATGACCCAAGTTGAATTTTATTCCATAGAAAGCCAGTTTGATTCCAAACCTGACTCAAAGTCTGAAGAAAAACCTAGCAAACTGCCTATTGCACATATTGTTGAGGTGATCACTCGTGGTTATAGAAAGGGACAAAAGATTTTCATTCATGCTGAAAGCAAATATCAAGCTGAAATGTTAGATGAAAAACTTTGGACTCAAGACTCTAAAAGTTTTCTCCCTCATCAGTTAGTCGGTGAAGATGAAAACACTAAACCGCCAATTGAAATAGGTTACGGACAAAATCCGAGCATTAGAGCTGACATTTTAATTAACTTAGCCGATGAAGTTCCCGCATTTTACCAGCCAATGAAATGGATTTTTGAATACGCTTATGGCAATGATGAGAAAAAAGAAAAAGCGAGAGCCAAATTTCGTTTTTATCGTCAACAAAACTGTTTAATTAATCATAGAAAAATAAGCGGATAATCATTTAGCTAGCGATCTATTGTTTGATACATAACTTATAAAAATTAACCTTAGCGGAACTCAATTTCGCTTGTCACGGCTTGAAAATAATGACTAAAAAAAATCAATCTTCCGAAACTAATTTAAACGAATTAGATACGGCTTACAACCCAAAAAATATCGAACAAAAATGGTATAAAAAATGGGAGTCTGCAGGTAATTTTAAAGCGAGTGCAAATACCTCTCTAGATTCAACCAATGATCCTTATTGTATTTTAATCCCCCCCCCTAATGTCACAGGCAGTTTACATATGGGTCATGCTTTTCAGCATACTATTATGGATACTTTAACTCGTTATCATCGAATGAAAGGCGATGATACACTTTGGCAATGTGGTAGTGACCATGCAGGTATAGCAACACAAATGGTTGTAGAAAGACAACTCAATGCTGAAGGCAAAAAACGCACCGATTTTACTCGCGAAGAATTTGTAGAAAAAGTGTGGCAATGGAAAGAAACTTCCGGCGGAACAATTACTGAACAAATGAGACGCTTAGGCGACTCGCCCGATTGGGATCGCGAATCCTTTACCATGGATGAAAATTTATCCAAAGCGGTGCAAGAAGTATTTATTCAACTCTATAATGACAAAACCATTTACCGTGGAAAGAGACTAGTTAATTGGGATCCAAAATTTCAATCCGCCATCTCGGATCTAGAAGTTGAAAATCATGATGAAAAAGGTCATCTTTGGCATTTTAAATATCCTCTTGCTGATGGTGTTAAAACCAATGATGGTAAAGATTATTTAGTCGTAGCAACTACACGTCCTGAAACTATGTTAGGTGATAGTGCGGTTGCGGTTAATCCAAGTGATGAAAGATATACTACACTGGTTGGAAAGTTTGTAGATCTTCCACTGGTTGGCCGTAGGATTCCAATCATTACCGATGATTATGTCGATACAGAATTTGGTACCGGTTGTGTAAAAATAACACCTGCTCATGACTTTAATGATTACGAAGTAGGTAAACGTCACAACTTGCCATTGATAAGCATTTTAAGTCCAACAGCAACAATTTTAGAATACGCCGATGTATTTCATTATGGTGGTAAACCTATGGATGATTTTGATTCTGCATTACCGTCTAATTATCATAACTTAGATCGATTTGATGCGAGAAAATTAATCATTGAAGAATTTGAAAGCAAAGGGCTTTTGGATAAAGTTGATGACCATGGACTAAAAATTCCACGTGGAGATCGAAGTAATGTCATTATTGAACCCTTGTTAACGGATCAATGGTATGTGGCAACCGAGTCATTGGCTAAACCTGCTATCGAAGCAGTTCGAAGTGGTGAAATTAAATTTGTACCTGAAAACTGGGACAAAACTTATTACCACTGGATGGAAAATATTCAAGACTGGTGTATCAGTCGTCAGCTTTGGTGGGGACATCGAGTTCCGGCTTGGTATGACGATGAAGGCAATGTTTATGTCGCTAAAAATGAAGTAGACGTCCGAAAGCAGCACAACCTTTCAGCAGATGTTAATTTGAACCAAGACACGGATGTTTTGGATACTTGGTTTTCATCCGCGCTTTGGCCTTTTGCAACTATGGGTTGGCCAGATCAAACACCAGAGTTAGAAAAATACGTCCCGTCTAGTGTATTGGTAACAGGCTTCGACATTATTTTCTTTTGGGTTGCTCGAATGATCATGATGACCAAAAAATTTACCAACAAAGTACCATTCAAAGAAATTTATATTACCGGGTTAATCAAAGATGAAAACGGCGATAAAATGTCTAAAGCAAAGGGGAATGTGCTAGATCCTATAGATTTAATAGATGGAATTGATTTAGAATCTTTAGTAGTAAAAAGAACTAGTAATTTAATGAATCCAAAAGATGCAAAGAGGATTGAAAAATATACAAGAAAACAATATTCGGAAGGTATTGCATCTCATGGTACCGATGCACTAAGAATGACGTTTTGTGCGCTAGCATCAACCAGTCGTGATATTAATTTTGACTTAGGACGTGTGGAGGGTTATAGGAATTATTGCAATAAATTATGGAATGCCACTCGATACGTTTTAATAAATATTAAAGGTCAAGATTGTGGGCAGACACAAAAAAACAATTCAAAATTAAGTTTAAGTGTTGCCGATAAATGGATCATCGGACGCTTCAATCAAACCGTAGAGGCCTTTGAAAATCACATTACAAAATATCGTTTTGACCTAGCCACTCAAGCGCTTTTTCAATTTAGTAAAAATGATTATTGCGATTGGTATTTAGAACTTTCAAAACCGATGTTAATGAGTGATTCAAGTAGCGACGCAGAGAAGTTAGGTACACGACATACGTTAGTCAACATCTTAGAATCAATGATGCGCCTGTTACATCCGATGATGCCATTTATCACGGAAGAAATTTGGCAAAAACTAAAACCCTATTGCACAGCGACCTCGACATCTGATTCAATCATGTTAGCGCCCTTCCCTCAATTTGATGCAAGTAGTGTCGATCAAAATATCATTGATGACCTTCATTGGATCCAAGATTTCATTAACGGCATTAGAAATATTCGTGGCGAACTTAATATTAGTCCATCTAAACCAATCAATGTATTACTAAAAACTGATAATAATGAAACAAAAATTATAGACTCTAAGCGATTAAATAACTACCAAACGTTTCTATCATCTCTAGCGAAATTAGAAAGTATTAGTTGGGTTGCTGATAATAATATCCCTCCATCCTCTACAGCTCTAGCCGGTGAATTAGAAATCCTAGTCCCTGTTGCTGGTTTAATTGATGTAAAAGCTGAAGTCGCTCGTTTGAATAAAGAAATTGAGAAACTAAATAGTGAAATAAAACGAACCCAAGGCAAATTATCGAATCCAAATTTTGTCGATAGAGCACCGGAAGCTGTGGTTGAAAAAGAAAAAGAAAAGCTAACGATTGCGCAAACAGCGATTGATAAATTGGAAGCACAAACTCGAGAATTGAATTTGTTATAAAACCAATTAAAAATCAATCACACAAAAAAAACGCTTATTAGCGGTTTCGGTACAAGGAGTATAAATGAGCCAATTCACAAAATCAATTACTAGTATTGTCC
>CAZRPK010000117.1:0-8669 GCA_964601915.1 uncultured Kangiella sp.
TAACAAATAGGAGAAGTAGCTTAAAGAAAAACTACTTAACTAAGCTCTTATAAACCTGTCGAGTCATTTTTTCAGTAGTAATAAATTCCCAATCCCATTTTTTATGATATTTATTTAATGGATTGGCTTTCACAACTTCATCTTCAGATTGTCCTTTTTCTATTTGATAGTTAATAAGTTTTCTAGCTTCAATTAACATGTTAACGGCTATTCTGAGATCACCCATGGTTGCTAAAGGGCCGTGTCCTGGAATGATTTTAGTATGCTTATTGCCGTTAGCTAATATTTTTTTCTGTGCAGCTATGTAACCATCTACGCTACCGCCATTGTTAATATCAATAAACGGGAACATCCCATTAAAAAAAGTATCGCCAGTATGGATAACATTAGCATTTTTAAATTTAATTACTGCATCACCATTGGTGTGCGCATTTTCTACATGAAATATTTCTGCATCATCGCCATTTAAATGGAAGCTCATAGCATGGGTAAATGTAATAACTGGCAAAGCTGTTTTCGGCGCTGGTTGCATGCCGTCTTTAGTTCTAACACCTTTTGTTAACATATGAAGGCGCAAATTTTCATGCGCGACTATCACTGCTCCATCAGCGCCCATTGCTGCGTTATTTCCGGTATGGTCGCCGTGAACATGAGTATTAATTAAATAGTCTATCGGTTTTTCGGTGACACTTTTTATTGCATTTTTCATTTTATCTAAGAAAGGAGGCATTGCGTCATCTATCATAATAACACCATCTTCACCAATCGAAAGTCCGACATTGCCACCAACAAAACCGCCGACACCAGATAACATATAGATCCCAGGTGTTACTTCTAAGGTTGAGAATTCAGGTGATGGTTTCGGAGCATCTTCTGCAAATGCCGAAAGAGTAGAAATAAGAAGTAGGCCAAGAATAGTAGTAAAAATAGTTGCAAAGGGGTTTTTCATTTTGTTCTCCATTTTAATTAATTTTTCTAATTGTAGTTTTTAATTAAAGCTGTTTTCTAAATAACGAATAATGTCAGCGGATTCATAAAGCCATTTAGTCTCACCATCATTATCAATTCTCAAACAAGGTACCATGGTATTACCGCCGCCAGTTTTTAACTCGTTGTAGTATTCAGTTCCTTGGTGGATATTTCTCTTTTCCATATCTATCCCCAATTTCTTCATAGCAATACTGACTCGAAAGCAGAAAGGACAACTTGAATAGTGATATAAGTAGTGATGTTGAATAAATGTTTCAGAATTATCGTCATTTTTGCTGAACATAGATATTATTTCTTTAATCATAATTGAGTTTGATAGGCTTTATTTCCTAGTAAATTTTATTATACCTGAGTTTTGATAGCTTATAACTAAAGAATATTGGTATAGGTGTGAAAGAAGTTAGAAGATAATCCTATGAAAATTATCTCACTCAAATTTATCATTTGGATTGCAATTTCAATCCACCACCACCACCGACACATGCCATGACGGTGTTTTTAGCGTATTTTGTATAAGAAGTTAGTAACAAAATCATTAAGCCCCGTTTATAAAATAAACGGGGCTTTTTTTATGTCTACGGATGGACGAGCTTTTGAATTTAACTATTTACAGTAATATAGAGATTAAAAAAATGACACTAAAACTAGTATTACCAAAAGGTCGAATCAACACCAAAGTGTTAGCTTTACTCTCGGATTGTGGTATTGAGCTTGTTGGTGGCGATCGTGATTACCGTCCAAAAGCTTATGGTTTTGATCTAGAAGTTAAGCTACTAAAAAGTCAAAATATTGCGACGATGGTTGAATTGGGTCAACATGATATTGGTTTTTCTGGGATTGATTGGATAGAAGAGCAAAACTGTCAAGTTGAGGTGCTGAATAGTTTAAATTTTGATCCGGTAAAAATTGTTGCATGTATTCCCGAAGACTGGGACTGGGAGAAAATGAAGGGGGAATCAAAAAAAGGAAGAAAACTGATCGTTGCATCCGAATATAAAAATATTAGCGACAAATATTTAGACAAGTTAGGTATTGATTATCAAATTCTTAGAGCTTATGGTGCAACGGAAGTCTTTCCTCCAGAAGATGCGGATATGATTATTGATAACACTTCAACTGGTAACACTATTCGTGCCAATCGATTAAAAATAGTCGATACCGTCATGATCAGTTCAACGCAATTTATTGCGAATAAGGATGCGTTAAAAGATGTGGAAAAACGAAAAAATATTGATGATTTATTGACCTTGATGCAAGCTGTGATGAATGGTCGTGATCGCGTTTTATTAGAAATGAATTGCGGAAATGATGAGATTGAATCAATCGTAAAACTTTTACCATGTATGCGTTATCCAACGGTTTCACCTCTCTATAAATGTGCTAGTTTAGACAGCCCGGGGTTTGCAATCAAAGCAGCGATTAAAAAGAGTGAGATAAGAGCGTTATTGCCTAAAATAATTGAAGCCGGTGCCACGGATATTCTTGAAACTGCGATTAGAAAAGTAATTTAGTCAGAGAAAGGCAATGAACAAATCTTCACAATCAAATCTTCTAAAATTAGATTTTAACGAACGAAGTGATAAGTTAAATCCGTTAGTTAAGGAGTTTTCTTATGGTGAATCGCTATGGCGTTACCCTGATCGTAAACCGTTAGAGGCTCGATTAGCTGAATTAAATAATCTATCGCCTAATCAAGTGCTTTGTACTAATGGCGGTGATGAAGCCATTATGATTTTAATGCGTTTGATTAAGGAGCAATTATTAAAAGATGGTACCAAACTGATTTTGCCTTTACCTGCTTTTTCTCAATACACTTGGGGTGTTGAGAGTTGGGAGCTGGATACTATAGCCATTCAGTCTACAGAGGCTTTAGTGGTTGACACTGTCGAGACTTTTAAACAAATAAAATCGAATAAGAATGCTATTACTATTCTGACTAGGCCTAATAATCCAACGGGTGAATCAATTTCGAAAAATATTCTAATTGATTTAATTAGCGCATCACAAGAGACAAACGGATGGGTGTTTTTAGATGAAGCCTATATTGAATTTTCAGATGAAGAGTCTGCTGAGAATGACTTACTGAGTCAATTTGACAACCTTATTATTTTACGAACTTTTTCAAAAGCCTACGGACTTGCAGGAATAAGGCTAGGTTATATATTAGGAAATGAAAATTTAATTAATGAATTTAAACAACGTTGTATGCCATTTAATATTCCAGTGCCTAGTTTGCAAATCGCCATGAGAGCTTTAACGCTAGAAAGCCAAAAAGAGATGAACGAGTATTGTCAGTCTATTCGAATTAATCGAAAAATAATTGTCGATTGGTTCGAAGGAACAGGTATTAAAGTCTTTCCGAGTCAATCAAACTTTGTATTATTGAATTTACCGACTAACCAAGCACAGGCTGCAAAATCATTTATGGCGAGAAATAAAATATTAGTGAGGGGGTTTACGGAAGGAGAATTAAAGAATTGTTTACGAATTACTATTCCTTTTAAAATAGAACGACTATTAACAGTACTAGAGCAATGTTTTTATCCTAAACTGGTTTGTATGGATATGGATGGTGTTCTAATTGATACTAGTGGAAGTTACGATCAATGTGTAATTGAAACGGTTAAGCTTTTATCAAATAAAGATATTCAACTAGAACAATTGGATATTTTACGCAAGCAGGGCGGGTATAATAATGATTGGGTATTGAGCCAAAAAATTTTGTCGGATCTTGAATTCAATTTTTCTCTAAAGAAAGTAACTAATGAATTTCAAAAAATATATTTGGGAAGTTCCGAAATAACGGGATTAGTTAAAAATGAAACCGTTTTAATTTCTAACTCTTTTGTTAATAAAATAAAACAGTCTACAAATACTATTTTCACGGTAGTAACAGGTCGTCCCAGAAAAGAAGCGATATCTGGACAATCAATGATTAATTTACCATCGTTAGATTTAATCAGTTTGGATGATGTTGAAAACGGTAAGCCATCACCTGAAGGCATTCAAAAGTTACAGAAAAAATATTCACCCTTTAGTTGGATGTGTGGTGATAATCCTGATGATATGCAAGCGGCCATCGCATCCAATAGCTTAGCAATAGGTATTGGAACTAATAAGATAGAAAGTTTATATGAAACCGGTGCGGATATTGTACTTAATAACATTAATGAATTGGAGTCCTGGTTATGTCTAAAATGATAACTGTAAATAGGAAAACAAAAGAAACCAATATTGAATTGTCGCTGAATATAGAAGGAAGCCAACAGCTTGATATAAGCACAGGTATTGGTTTTTTAGATCATATGTTAGAGCAATTGGCGTCTCATGCGCGTTGGAATTTAACTCTTAAAGTAGCGGGTGATTTACATATTGACGATCATCATACGGTTGAGGATATAGCCATTTGTTTAGGCGACGCATTACAACAAAGTTGGCGTTTGTTGGAATCTATGAAACGCTATGGACAAAGATTATTGCCGATGGATGAAGCGTTAATTTTATGTGCGGTGGACTTATCAGGTCGTGGAATATATGTTGGTGAATTAGAGTTTACGCGGGAAAGTATTAATGGTGTTAGTACGGAAATGTTTGAACATTTCTTTAACACACTGGCTATGAGTGCGGCCATAACGCTTCATATTAGTCCTCAATATTTTAGAAATAATCATCACTTAGTTGAAGGATGTTTTAAAGCTGTGGCTTATGCTTTGAAGGAGGCGTTGAGTCCATCAGAAGGTGAAAATACCACCAAAGGTGTTTTATAAAGGTATGAAAAGAGTTTTAATCATTGATACGAAAGCAGGAAACCTTTTTAGCTTACGCTCAGCTATCGAACGACTTGGATTTTTTGTGAGCATTTTATCAATACCAAATAAAGTTGATTTTGATGCTGTTGTGATTCCGGGACAAGGGCGGTTTGGAACCGTAATGCAAAATATTCGTGTAAATGGCTGGGCAGAATTCCTTAAAAATGCTTATGAAAATTCGATACCAATTCTTGGTATATGTGTCGGTATGCAAATATTCTTTGAAGCGAGCGAGGAAGATCCAGAAGTTAAAGGACTCTCTTGGTTTAAAGGAAAATCAAAAGCTTTAGATTTCCCAAAGAAACCGATGGTTGGCTGGGCGAAGTTAACTAGTCAGATAAAGGAATATAAGAATTCTGTTGTTTATTTTGTAAATAGTTATGCGATTAAACAAAGTGGTAAAATGATTGCCGAAACGGCTTATGGTGAAACATTTTGTGCAGCGATTAAACAAGGTAGTTTTACAGGTGTTCAGTTTCATCCTGAGAAATCGAGCGAGATAGGGCGTTATATTCTCCTAGAAGCGTTAACCGTGAGTCAGCAAAATGATCAATAGTCTATTACCTCGAGTGATTGTTTGTTTAGATGTCGACAATGGACGGGTGGTTAAAGGGACAAACTTTAAACAGTTAAGAGATATGGGTGACCCTGTTGAATTGGCGGTTGAGTATGAAAAGCAAAGTGCTGATGAAATAGTGTTTTTAGACATCTCTGCAAGTAATGAGAAACGTCCAACGTCATTAAAATTAGTGACAGATATTGCTAATCATTTATCCATTCCTTTTACAGTAGGTGGTGGATTAAAAAAATTAGATGACGTTAAAGCATTTTTGGATGCGGGAGCCGATAAAGTTGCACTTAATACTACTGCAGTTCTAACGCCTGAGATAATAGACCAAACCGTACTCTCATATGGGAGTCAATGTGTCGTTGTTGCGATAGATGTTAATAAGGAAAATGAAACGCTTAAATATTATATAAATGGTGGACGAAAATTAGTGGATAGAGATTTCAATCAATGGACTAAAGAAGTGGCAGATCGCGGAGCTGGGGAAATCCTACTGACCGCTATGCACAAAGATGGTACGAGTAGTGGATTTGATAATGAATTGACTCAATCCGTAAGTCAGCAAGTTTCGATCCAAGTGATTACATCCGGTGGCGCTAAAAATGAACAGCATTTTTTAGATGCTTTTCAACAAGGGGCAGATGCGTGTTTAGCTGCTGGTATGTTTCATAGCGGTGAATATCGTGTAGATGATGTGAAGCGTTATTTAATAAAAAATGGAATACAGGTGAGAATATAAAATGCTAATACCCTCAATTGATTTAATGAATGGTAAAGCGGTTCAATTAAAACAAGGCAAAGAAAAAACATTGGAACGTGAAGATGTATTTGCGTTACTAAAAGAGTTCTCATTATTTGGTGAAGTTGCGATTATTGATTTAGATGCTGCGCTTGGTAAAGGTGATAATAAACAACTTATTTTTGATTTATTAAAAGTGAGAGCTTGCCGAGTTGGTGGCGGTATTCGCGATTATAAAACCGCTCAAGAATATATTAAGGCAGGCGCAAGTAAAATTATTATCGGTACAAATTGTCGTCAAGAATGGGTAAAAAAGCTATCTAAAGATTCTCTTATTTTTGCTATTGATGCCAAAGGGGATTACTGGGCTACGCAAGGTTGGAAAAATACAGAACAAGATAAAGTGCTCGATTTAATTCCAGAGTTAGCTAAAAACTGTAGCGAATTTCTGTATACCCAAGTCGACAATGAAGGAATGCTGCAAGGGATTGATAAGGTAAGAAATCAACAAGTGATTGGTTGCTCAACGATTCCAGTAACCATTGCTGGTGGAATCACCAGTCTTGAAGATATTAACTGGTTTACTAAGCTTGGAGCAAACGGTCAAATTGGCATGTCAATTTATACGGGTAAATTATCACTGGTTGATTGTTTTTTAACTCAAATCGATTTTAATAAAATGGATTTGATTCCCACCATTGTACAAGATGTTGATACTGAAAAAATATTGATGTTAGCCTATTCAAACAAAGAGTCATTAACTCAAGCATTAACTGATAAAAAAGGAACTTATTGGAGCCGCAGTCGAAATGAAATTTGGGAAAAAGGTTTAACTAGCGGTAATACTCAACAATTGATTCAAGCGGATGTTGATTGTGATGGTGATAGTCTTTTGTTCCGTGTGAAGCAAGTAAAAGATGCTTGCCACTTTGACCGATATAGTTGCTTTGCTTCACAAAAAAAAACGTTTGACTTGAATCGTTTAACCGAGCTATTAAATAAACGGAAATTAGAATTACCTAAAAAATCATTTACCACGGAGCTTTTTAAATCGGCAGATTTTAGAGCGGAAAAAATTAGAGAAGAGGCTGATGAATTAATTGAAGCACAAGAGTTTGTTGATGTACGCTGGGAAGCGGCTGATCTAATTTTTTTTGCGTTAGTGGACGCATTAGCCAAAGGTGTTGATATAAAAAATATCACTACGGAGTTAAGAGGTCGCTTTAATGATAATTAATTCGAGCGATTGGACTCGATCTACTTTAAGCATTGATCAAAATATTTCTAAAAAAGTCAGTGATATCTTATCGACGATAAAATTGCATGGTGATTCCGCAATTAATGATTACGCTTTAAAGTTTGATCAACAGCCAGTTAAAACTATAGATCTAAAATCATTTGATGAATATAAATTGGATGCTGACTTAGCAGAATCCATAAAATTTGCGGCAAACCGTATTGAAAAATTTGCACGCTTTCAAATGAAAAACTGTCAATCAGAGTCTTTTGAAGATGATTATGGAAGTTATGGGCAAATTGTTAAACCAATTGAAAGAGTGGGTGCTTATATTCCCGGCGGTCGATATCCACTTGTTTCGACCGCATTAATGACCTTAATCCCAGCGAAAGTTGCAGGTTCAAGAGTTAGAATCGCCTGCTCCCCATCTGATCATCCGTCCATTCTAGCGGCTGCGTCATTAGCGAGCGCGACTCAGTTTATTCAAGTGGGAGGTGTGCAAGCTATTAGCGCATTAGCTTTTGGTTATGCTGGTAATGATCCTGTTGATGTGATTGTTGGTCCCGGTAATGCCTGGGTGAATGAGGCGAAGAAACAGATCCAAAGCTCTATTAAAATAGATGGATTGGCTGGACCTAGCGAATTATTAGCACTTTGCGATGGCGAACAACCGATTGAATGGCTCGCGTTAGATGCATTAGCTCAAGCCGAACATGATCCAATCGCTTGCTCGTTAATCGTTAGTGATGATGAAGGTTGGTTAACAAAGATGTTGAAGCTTTTGGAGAGTCAATCGAATACTAAAAATTTACTAGAGCAAAAACAAATAGAATTAATATTTTCAGAAACAACCGCTGAGTTAATTGATTTTAGTAATCGGTATGCACCGGAACATTTAATGTTATGCCACAAAGATATAACGTCGGAACAGTTAAAAAATTATGGTTCTCTATTTGTCGGCTCAAATAGTGCTGTAGCATTAGGGGATTATATTACTGGACCAAATCATACTTTACCAACATTAGGCTATGCGAGACAAAATGGAGGTTTGAATGTGAATACTTTTTTAAGAGTACTCACATCGCAAACTATTAATGACAAGGGTAGAAAAAAATTATCAAAAATGGCAATGCCAATTGCTAAAGAAGAAGGATTACAGTTTCATTATAAAAGTCTCGAGATTAGAAATTTGATTTTATCAGTTTGAAAGCAAGTTATGGGATCTATTAATAGCTATAATGAAAATGGTGGTTCGTTTGTTTTTATAGGTTTTTGAACCTCTTAAATTGTAGATGTGAGCCACTGAAATATTAGCAAGGTTCTCAT
>CAZRPK010000118.1:0-8525 GCA_964601915.1 uncultured Kangiella sp.
GACAGCTGGGATTGTTTTAAAACTCGGCTAGCTTGCTGCCGAGATTTTTATAGTGGTTATCATCGTTAAATAACTTTCAAATAACTTTCAAATAGCTTGTTTACTCATTTTTGTTAGTGTTTGTGATAGCGGTGGCGGAAGTACTACAATCCCATTAGCTTTCCGTCAGCTGGCAGTGTTAGCTCATCTCCAGTAGGCATTACTTGTGGTGCTACTAACCTGCAATTCAAGTTTTAATGAAAATACTATTATTTCTTTAACTGCGACACCAGCTAGTGGTTTTGTTTTTTCCAGTTGGGGGCGGAGCTTGCACAGGATCTGGCGGTTGTAGTGTTACTTTGTCTAGTGATCTAAACGTCACAGCGATTTTCCAACAAGAATCTAGTGAAAATTTCACTTTAATGGTTGAAACATCTATAGGCGGAACGATATTCTCGTCGCTAGATGGATTGATTGCGGCGCTAAAGTGGTATTACTTACACAGAATCAGTAGAATAGCCTCTAAGTTTTTAACCTCTTAAATAAAAAGAATATATAATGCATTCAAAGGATTATAGAGAAGATATTGATGGAATAAGAGCCGTCGCAGTACTTCTCGTTGTACTTTATCATGTCGGTTTTAGCCAAATTCCTGGTGGATATATTGGTGTTGATGTTTTTTTTGTCATTTCTGGCTTTTTGATAACATCATTAATACTCAAGAAAATAGACAAGGGAAATTTCAGTTATTTAGAGTTCTATTCAAGAAGAGTAAGGCGATTAATGCCGACACTTTTTGTTGTATTATTTTTTACATCCTTATTGTCTGTAGTAATCCTTTTACCAGCTGATTTAGTTTCATATTCAAAATCTCTAATTGCAGTAATAGCTTCTCTGTCTAATATATATTTTTGGCGTGAAAACGGTGGTTATTTTGAAGGGGGTGCCGATGAAGTTCCTTTAATTCATACTTGGTCACTTTCTGTAGAAGAGCAGTTTTATTTTATATGGCCTGTTTTCCTTATTTTATCTTATCGATATTTAAAGCCAAAGTGGATTAAATTATTAACACTAGTTAGTTTCATTGTTTTATTAGCTCTTTCGGAGTGGGTAACTAGAATAACCTATGGAGCAGCCTACTACTTATTACCCACAAGAATGTTTGAATTATTGATAGGTGCTATATTAGCAATCAACTGGCAAACACTTCCAAAATTAAACACAACTCTTAACCATATTTTCTCGATTGTTGGTTTGGGATTGATCATGTGGACAGCGTTGTTCTTTGATAAAAATACAAGTTTTCCAGGGGTAAATGCAAGTTATGCAACGATTGGTACCGCTTTTTTAATTTACACTGGTCGTTCGAAAGAACCAGGCATTGTTAACAAGCTTTTAAAACTACCACCTTTTGTTTTTGTCGGAGCAATTTCATACTCACTTTATTTATGGCATTGGCCACTTGTTGTTTTTGCAAGGTATACGGGTATGGAGTTTACCTTTTTATTATCCATTGCAATTTTATTTTTATCCATATTATTTTCATTTTTAAGTTGGAAATATGTGGAACAGAAATTTCGATTTAAAAAAGATGTTACTATAAAACAAACGTTTAAAAACTGGTATTTTATTCCAGCTGGATTAGTTATTCTTTTTACGTTAATAATCGTTAAGTTAGATGGGTTGTCATTTAGGTACAGCGATCGAATTGTTGCAATGCAATCTGCATTAACTACTCAACCAGCCAAATTAAGGAAAGGTTGCCACTCCCCGGGACGAGATTATTTATTACCAGCTAAGCCTTCATGTAGATTAGGTAATAAAATAAAATCAGAAGCGAGTATTCTTTTAATTGGCGACTCTCATGCAAATCATTTTACTGGTTTTATTGACGAATTAGCACTGCAATCTGAATATGCAGTTCAGGATTATACGCTTGACTCATGTTTACCGCTCGTCGATATGTATTGGGGAGATAAGAAACACTTCGCTGCAATTTGTAAGAAACGTAATGATCTTGTAAAAATACATATTTCAAAAAATAAATTTGAATCAGTCATCCTAGCTGGAAACTGGCCATCTATCAAAAAATTTGGACATTTAAAAATAGCTGGTAAGCGGGTTAGTAACGCTAATAATTTTAGTGATGCATTAACGTTAGCTTTTACTCAAACAATAAAACACATTGAAAAATCTGGAGCTATAGCTATCATAATTAAAGATGTTCCACCCGCAAAAACAGGCAGTCCTAAGTGTCCGATCACTAAGATCCTGTATGTTGAGACGTTACAATGTGGATTGACAACAAAGCAAGCAATAAAACAAAGTGAATTTATTGAAGAAGTATTTGATAAAGTAAAAAAACAGTTTCCGAAAACGATATTTATTGAACCAACAAAAGTACTTTGTGACGATAAAAACTGTCATGTGTTAGTCAATGACTTACCAATATACTTAGATAAAAAACACCTTAATGATATAGGATCTAGAGAGTTAGCAAAACTTTATATTGCAAAATTAAACAACCCATTGAAAAGAAGTCTTATTAAAAATAGGTGAGGAAATAGTGATGAGATCGGTATTTGTTTTATTGGTTATTTTGATATCCGGATGTGCAAATAATATTCCAGATGATCGAATTTCAGTCACTGTTACAGGCTTTAGAATTGATAGAAGTGCACCTAATCCCGTTGCTGAAATTAATCCTGTTTTATATTTTGGTTATAAAGACGCGTCAGATGATGCTGATGGCGATATGTTTGCGGTAATTATGAACGACATTGAGGCGCCACTTTTCAAGATAGGTGAACCCTGGAAAAATGTTATGAAAGGGATTGAAAAGTCTAAGTTAAGAATTATCAATCAATCAAGTGGAATGATCACAGCAAGAACTATTGGAAAAAACAGTAAAATTAAAGTCGATATAAAATATAAATTTGGGAAAGATTTATTAAGAAAATATACTTTATTTGGGCTTAATGAATCGGATGGATTCTTTTAACAAATTTTAAATACAAGTTTTAATTTAAGCAACCGATTGCTTTATCAATAACGCCGCCGCCTAAACAGATTTCGTTATCATAAAATACAATAGATTGCCCTGGAGTAATTGCACGTTGTTTTTGGTTAAATATAACTTGCCAGTTGTCTTTGTCTATTCGTTGCACGTTACAACCAAAATCTTGTTGTCTGTATCGAGATTTAGCCGTACAGGAAAATTTATCTTGCACATTATTAGGTTGTACCCAATGGAGTTGAGAAGTCACTAATCCTTGGCTTAACATTTTTGGATGATCATGTCCTTGACCAATAATTAATACGTTTCTTTTTAAATCTTTTTCAACCACATACCAAGGCTCGTCACTAGCATTTTGCAATCCACCAATACCTATCCCTTTTCGCTGCCCTAAAGTGTGATACATTAATCCTGAGTGACGACCGATTACTTCACCTTTATCATTTTCGATATCACCCGGTTGTGCAGGAATGTACTCTTCTAAAAAATTTTTAAACTTTCGCTCGCCAATAAAACAAATTCCCGTACTGTCTTTTTTATTTGCGGTAATAAAGCCTTGCTCTTCTGCGATGTGCCTAACGTCAGGTTTTTCTAATTCGCCAATAGGAAATAATGACCTAGCTAATTGAGATTGATCTAAGGTATATAGAAAATAACTTTGATCTTTATTGCCATCAACGCCTCTTAGCATTAAAGATTGATTATCTTTATGCTGAACTCTCACATAATGACCCGTAGCAATATATTCGGCACCCAAAACTAAGGCATAATCCAAAAAAGCCTTAAACTTGATTTCTTTGTTACACATAATATCAGGATTGGGAGTTCGACCATCTCGATATTCGTCTAAAAAATACTCAAAAACTCGATCCCAGTATTCTGCAGAAAAATTGATAGTTTTAAAGGGGATGTTTAATTTATCCGCTATTGATTTAGCATCCGCCATATCTTCAGCCGCCGCACAATATTCATCGGTATCATCTTCCTCCCAATTTTTCATAAAAACGCCAATAACGTTATAGCCTTGTTGTTTCAATAAGTAGGCTGCAACGGATGAGTCAACGCCGCCAGACATTCCGACAACGACTGTTGTGTTTTTAGATTGATTACTCATTTAATTATTTGACTTAAAAGCTATTTTTTTAGGGTGTTATAACACTCATTACCAAGGCGATCTTCATCATTGTAAAAGCTAACGGTTTCAAGCGGAATACGTTTACCATCTAAATAGTCACGAAGACATTGTAAAACAAGGGCGCTTCTAAGTTTTTTTAGTGGCATATCGGCAATTTCTTGAAGACTAAACCATTCATTCGCTAATATATCGGGATCTTGCGGGCTTGGTTCCTGATCATCTGGAACATCTCCGATAAAACAAAACCTGAGATAGGTCTTGCCATTGATTGCGGGGCTTAATAAGTATGTCCCAATTAACTGAGTAGGGATAAAATCAAGACCAGCTTCTTCTTTAACTTCTCGACTCACGGCATCTAAAAGGGATTCTCTCAGCTCAACATGCCCTGCAGGCTGGTTATATACAATTTCATCCGCGCTAGAACGTTCTTTCACTAACAGGTATTGATTATTTCGTCTTATAATAGCGGCTACTGTGACGTGGATCTGATCCATTGAATTCCCTTAAACTACGTGAGAGTTATGTTGCTCAATAATGGAACATTACTCTCAACTAACTAAATGAAAAATATAATGCCCTATTTTACCCATTTAAATGAAAAAGGCGAAGCGCAAATGGTCGATGTTGGAGAAAAATCGATAACTTCGAGAACTGCGACAGCATCAGCCCAAGTTTTTATGCAAACTAAGACGCTTGAAATGATTATGAAAGGCGATCATAAAAAAGGTGATGTATTGGCTGTTGCGAGAATTGCGGGAATACAAGCCGCTAAAAAGACTTCTGATTTAATTCCTTTATGTCATCCATTAATGTTGACTTCGATCAAGGTTGATTTAACGCTAGATTGGGATAATCATTGTATTAATATCATAACGTCCTGTTCTTTAGCTGGACAAACTGGCGTTGAAATGGAAGCACTTACAGCTGCGAGTGTTGCAGGATTAACTATTTATGATATGTGTAAAGCCGTAGATAAAGGTATAATTATTAGCAATATTCAATTAGAGAGTAAACTTGGCGGAAATTCAGGTGAATGGGCGCGTTAATTGATTTTGAGAAAAGTTTGTATGATTAACATTAAAGTATTATTTTTTGCAAATTTTCGAGAGTTGTTAGATTGTTCTTCTATGAGTATTGATTTAAAAGCGGATGCTAACATTGGGAATTTGTGTGATGTGATTAAAGAGAAAGGTGAAAATTGGTCTTCTTTATTTTCAAATGTTAAATCTAATGTGAAGATTGCAGTTAATCAAGAAATGACAACATTAGAATATTCACTTAAAAATGATGATGAGGTAGCATTTTTTCCTCCAGTTACTGGTGGATGAACTGAAATCAATAGCATGAATAATAGCCAAATAATGATCACTGAAAAAATGCTTGATTTATCTAGCTTGAACCAACAAATTCAATCCGGTGAAGGTGAACATGGAGCGAGTGTTATTTTTACTGGGTCGGTTCGTGTTGCAGAAAAAGAACAAGGATTGCTTGCAATGCAATTAGAACATTATCCTGGAATGACAGAAAAAGAGCTGGATATAATCATTAAAAATGCAAATTCTCGTTGGAGCCTTAATAAAACTTTAATTGTACATCGAGTAGGGCGTTTATTACCTGGTGAGCCAATTGTTTTTGTTGGTGTGTGTAGCTTACACAGGCAATCAGCCTTTGAATCCGCTCAATATATCATGGATTTTTTAAAAAATAATGCGACTTTTTGGAAAAAAGAAATTTATTGCAAAGATGGTCGAAATCAGGATGTTTGGATCGAAGCGAAAGATAGTGATGAAAAGGCGCTTAAGCGTTGGTAAGGCTGTAATATTTTGTGAACGGACAAAGCTACTTGGCGCTGATATCCGTTATAATATATCGTTTAATTAAATTTTAAAGGTAACAACAGATAGTACTCATTTAATAATAAATTTAAATCATTAATAATAGAAGGAAGGAAAACATATTATGAACAAACTCGTAATAAATTCGCTCTTAGTTAGTAGCCTACTAATAGGTTGTAATCAAAGCACATCACAATCAGATATGACAAATAATGAAGTTAACAAATCGGCATCAGCTGAGAAAAATGCTGAAAATAGCATGACTAATTTAGAGTCAAATCCATTTTTTTCAGATTATGATACAGCATTTGGTATTCCGCCATTTGATAAAATCACAAACGAACATTACGCTCCAGCATTTGATAAAGCTCTAGCGGAAGCTAAGCAAGAAGTCATTGATATAGCTGAAAGTAAAAATGAACCTAGTTTTGAAAATACGATTGTGGCATTGGAATATGGCGGGAAATTATTAACTAAAGTTGCCAATGTTTTTTATAATCTGACTAGTGCTCACACCAATGATGATCTAAAAGCGATTTCAAAAGATATCGGACCTAAATTATCGAACCTTAATGACGATTTAAATTTAAATCCTAAACTTTTTAAACGAGTAGAAACTATTTATAACCAGATGGATAGTTTAGATTTAAGAGTGGATCAAAAGAAACTGTTGGTTGACCGATACAAACAATTTGTACGAGGTGGTGCAGGGCTCAATGATTCTGATAAGCAAACGCTGAGAGATATTAACGGAAAAATCACTAAGTTGAGCTTAGAGTTTGCGGATAATGTTTTAGCTGAAACTAATAATTTTGAAATGGTTGTCGATAAAAAAGAAGACCTTGCAGGTTTACCAGATTATTTAATTGAAGCGGCAGCTGCAGAGGCAGTAAAAAGAGAAAAGCCAGGTAAGTGGGTTTTTACCACTCACAGGCCAAGCAAAACACCTTTTTTAATGTTTTCAGATAATAGAAATTTAAGAGAGAAAATGTGGAAGGGATACACTCATCGTGGCGATAATGGAAACGACAATGATAATAAAAAATTAGTATCTGAGATTGCCGCTTTACGTGCGCAAAAAGCTCAGTTATTAGGTTACAAAAGCCATGCTCACTTTGTATTGGAAGGTAACACCGCTAAGAAACCAGAAAACGTTTATAAACTTCTCGATAAAATATGGCCTGCGGCTATTGCGCAAGCAAAAACAGAAATGGCTGATATGCAAAAAATGGTCGATACTGATGCTCTTTCAAAAAATGGTGGTGGATATAAAGTTGAAGGTTGGGATTGGCGTTATTTATCTGAAAAAATTCGTAAAGCAAGATATGACTTAGATGAGGAACAAACTAAACCTTATTTTTCTTTAGACGATACTTTAAAAGGTGTTTTTTATACAGTTAATAAACTTTATGGAATGACATTTAAAGAAAGAACTGATTTACCGGTTTATCATGAAGACGTTAGAGTGTTTGAAGTCTATTACAAAAATGGTGAGCTGATTGGACTTTATTTAACCGATCATTATGTACGTGAATCGAAACGTGGCGGAGCATGGATGAATGCTTACCGTAGTCAATATGTGACGGAAGATGGCGATTTTATTAAACCAATTATCGTCAACGTATTAAATTACCCAAGACCTACTGGTGATAAACCAACACTATTAACATTCGGGCAAGCAAGTACTTTATTTCATGAATTTGGGCATGCGGCACATGGATTTTTATCAAATGGTATCTATCCTTCTCAAGCTGGAACATCTGTTCCGAGAGACTTTGTAGAATTTCCATCACAGGTTTTAGAAAATTGGATGTATGAGCCAGAAGTTTTAGAAAAATTTGCTAAACATTATAAAACCGGTGAAGTCATTCCGCAGGCATTAATCAAAAAGATTCAAGCCGCTGCGCAATTTGGTCAGGGGTTTTCTACTACTGAATATATGGCTGCCACATTATTAGATTTAGCATGGCATACACAAACGTCAACCGAACCTCAAGATGCTAATGAATTTGAAAAGAAAGTGTTAGAAGATATTGGTTTAATGCCACAAATTGCACCTCGTTATCGCTCTACCTATTTCTCACATATCTTTTCTGGAGGTTATTCTGCTGGTTATTATGGATATATTTGGTCAGAAATTTTAGCGGCAGATGCGTTCAACGCTTTTAAAGAAAATGGATTATTTGATCAAAAAACAGCCGAAGCTTTTAGAGCTAATATTCTTTCAAAAGGTGGCACTGATGATCCAATGAAATTGTACCGTCAGTTTAGAGGACAAGAGCCAGATGCTAAGCATTTGCTTAAAAGCCGTGGTTTGGTGACTGAGTAAAAATTAAATTTTGGGGAGCGATGATTAATTTCTTATAGGTTTGATAATTAAGTTTCGTGTTCCCATAAATATTCTTGAGCGAAACTCTAAAGCACCTTTCGTTTCTTGCCGCTTTCAGCTCTTTTCTTATTCTCAGTTTGTACATAAATAGTGTCAGTAGTAGGGAGAGATAGTGAAGGGGTTAGGAGGCTACCTGAAAATAGACAACCTTTCAAAGTGATTTCCGCTAAT
>CAZRPK010000119.1:0-3288 GCA_964601915.1 uncultured Kangiella sp.
TACTAATACTATTTTGTTTTTATTATAAATCATCTTAAAATTGAAAATTTACCATTCAAGGATCACTTTCCCAGATTGACCTGATCCCATCACATCAAAGCCTTTTTGAAAATCATCAATACTAAACTGATGAGTAATGATTGGGGAAAGATCTAATCCTGACTGTAACAAAGAAACCATTTTATACCAAGTTTCAAACATTTCTCTTCCATAAATTCCTTTAATCTGCAACCCTTTAAAAATCACTTGATTCCAGTCCACGCTCATATCAGAAGGTGGAATGCCAAGCATCGCAATTTTCCCACCATGATTCATAACAGACAACATTGATTGCACTGCAGAAGGTACACCTGACATTTCTAGCGCAACATCAAAACCTTCGGTCATACCAAGGCATTTCATTACATCGGGTAAATTTTCTTTTGTGATATTTACCGTTTTAGTCGCACCCATTTTTAAAGCTAACTCTAAGCGATACTCATTCACATCAGTGATCACAACATATCTAGCGCCTACATGCTTACACACTGCAGCGGCCATAATACCAATTGGTCCTGCACCAGTAATTAACACATCTTCGCCAACTAAATCAAAAGACAAGGCGGTATGAACAGCATTACCAAAGGGATCAAAAATAGAAGCAAGATCATCGCTGATATCGTCAGGTAGTTTAAATGTGTTTACTGCAGGAAGTACTAAATATTCTGCAAAAGCACCAGTGCGATTAACGCCCACTCCAACCGTATTTCGGCATAAATGACGGCGCCCAGCACGGCAATTTCTACAAGATTCACAAGTAATATGTCCTTCTCCAGAGACTCTATCACCAATCATAAAGCCTTTTACACCTTTGCCTAAGGCTTCAATTTTCCCAACAAATTCATGTCCAACTGTCATAGGTACTGGAATGGTATTTTGTGACCACTCATCCCAGTTATAAATATGCATGTCAGTTCCGCAAATCGCGGTCTTTTTTATTTTGATCAAAACATCGTTATAACCGAACTCCGGTACATCAACATTTTGTAACCAAATGCCTTTTTCCGCTTTAGCTTTAACTAAAGATTTGATTTTAAGACCTTTAATTTTTTTACTTTTCATTCAATCAATCACACCCAATTTTTTACCGACTTTTTCAAACGCTGTAACCGCTTTATCAATATGTTCGAAATCATGGGCAGCTGACATTTGTGTTCTGATCCTTGCTTCACCATTAGGTACAACGGGGAATGAAAATCCGACGACATAGATCCCTTCTTTTAACATTTCATCAGCAAATGATTTTGCTAATGATGCATCACCGAGCATTACCGGAATGATCGGGTGCTCACCAGGTAATAAATTGAAACCTAACACGCTCATTTTTTCTCTAAAATAATTAGCATTATCAAATAGTTTTTGCCTTAATTGATTACCAGACTCTAAAAGATCGAGCACTTTGATGCTTGCGGCAGCAATAACAGGAGCCAAAGTATTTGAAAATAAATAAGGACGAGAACGCTGCCTTAACCATTCCACAATTTCTTTTTTCCCCGAAGTGTATCCACCTGATGCTCCACCTAATGCTTTACCTAATGTGCCAGTAATAATATCGATGCGCTCCATTACTCCGCAGTGCTCAGGCGTGCCTCGACCATTCTCACCCATAAAGCCAACAGCATGGGAGTCGTCAACCATAACCAAAGCTTTATATTTTTCAGCTAAATCACAAATAGCACTCAAGTTAGCTAAATAGCCGTCCATAGAAAACACACCGTCAGTTGCTATTAACTTATACCTTGCACCAGCCTCATTTGCTGAAATTAATTGCTTTTCTAGATCCGCCATATCGTTATTAGCATATCTAAACCTTTTTGCTTTACTCAATCTCACCCCATCAATAATTGAAGCATGATTAAGAGAATCAGAAATTATCGCATCTTCACTAGTCAAAATGGTTTCAAACAAGCCACCATTAGCATCAAAACATGAACCATAAAGGATGGTATCTTCCATTTTCAAGAAATGACTAATTCGACCTTCTAACTCTTTATGAACCGCTTGCGTTCCGCAAATAAAACGAACCGACGCCATTCCGTATCCCCATTTTTCAAGTGCTTGCTGTCCCGCCCAGATCAATTCTTCACTATTAGCTAAACCCAAATAATTATTAGCGCAAAAATTAATCACACTTTCACCAGTATTCAAGTGATTAGCTACGTGGATATCGGCTTTTTGCTGGGAATCAATCACTCGCTCGTCTTTATACAATCCTTGTTGATGAAGTTCGTCTATTTGAATTCGAAGATTGTCTAAAAATGAATGATTCATAAAATTATCTATATAAACTGGTGAAAAATCAAGAATGCTATAAATTCCGGCGATTTTACAGTAATAATAGTAAAACTCGAAATGCTTTATGTTTTGTGAATAATACGGAGCTGAAAAATTTTCCCCATTGCGACCGCATTACCTAGTAAGATAACAACCACACCTATCAACCCTGTAAGATCCCACTGGTGATTTTCAAGAAAAGTTGAAAAGACTAGTGCAATTACAGGATAAACCAAAGAGATATAATCGGCTTTATCGGATCCAATTCTCCCCAATAAGGTCAAAAATGCACCAAAGGCCAGAATTGACCCGAAAACTGACAAATAAAGAAGAGAGGCAATATATTCCGTACTAACATCGAACGAGAAATCTAAGCCTGCGCCAAAGCGCGATCAGTGAACGCCGCTAATGGCGTGGTTCGATGGGATTAAATGTTTATCCGATACAATGGTTGGTAAAAATATCATTAGAATACCAATTATGCCAATCGCTCCACCGATTAAAAATTCTTTTTTAATCATATCTTTAAGAAAAATTCGTGCAAAAACCATATTGAAATAGAGAATGCTAATGCTTAAAATTGCAGCTAGTGAAAAATGAAATTTCTTAACCAATATTGGAGGAAACCTGTTGACGTGGGAGAGCTTTCAGCTCAATTGGAAACTACTTGAGAGCCAAATGGAAAAAAAGCAAGAATTGAAATCTTAAAGCACTGTACTCCCCCCCACGGAATACCGATGATAGTCATACACAACGTAATTCCACCAATAAAATATCCGCAAAAAACGTACCTTCATAAAAAATATTTTAAATCAATTAGTTAAAAAACTTCCATTGAGGTGGAAGTTTTTTATTTTAACCATATTCACCGCAAAGTTGTTAACTAAGCATGCAAACTCATTGGATCAACGCCTACCACACGTGCAAATTTTATAACTTGTGTCGCTGGATCAACACCTACTACACGTGCAATTT
>CAZRPK010000119.1:3388-8458 GCA_964601915.1 uncultured Kangiella sp.
TCGCTGGATCAACACCTACTACACGTGCAATTTGTGTTCCAAGAGCAACATCAATTGCACTAGTTAACTTATTAGCATTATCAAATGAAGCTACTTGGAGACCTACGGTTAATGCAAAAGCAATAAAACCAGCTATAGCCGTTACTTTATAAGTGTTTTTTTGAGTATTTTGATTTGTCATAGTATTCCCCATTAAGGTTTGATAGTGGTGGTTTTGAAAAAAATAGGTTTATAAAAATATTTTTTCATCCTATGTCTCTATCTATCAAACAGGGGTAGATAATAATTAAAAATGTGATACTGTTCACGTTCTCAATTATTGAGTATCTCTATGTAAGATTACAATTTCAGAGTGAGCAGTAGAAGCACTTGTTCAATTCAAAAGTATTAAGTTAAAGCAAAGGAGTTACGTTAAGATCAATGCTAGTTAAATAAACAGACTTTTCCCACGTTTTACTCAGCAGCCTTGTCATTTTTTCTTTATCAACTGGTCGACTAAAATAAAATCCTTGAATTATATTTGCTCTGCTTTGCCATAAACATTCACATTGTTTTTGAGTTTCAACTCCCTCTATTACAACATTAAGTTTTAGGTTTCTTGCAATGTCTATGATTGCTTTAACCAAATTGGCATCTTTGTTATTTCTTTCAATATTAGATATAAAACTTTTATCTACTTTTAACGTATCTAATGGAAGTGTTTTGAGTTGAGCTAATGAAGAGTAGCCCGTTCCAAAATCATCTAACGCCATTAAAAAACCTAAATCCCGTAACTTAGTCATTTGTGCAATTGTCTGTTCAACATCCTGCATACAAGCACTTTCCGTAATCTCAAATTCAATGTACTTAGACTCCAAATCATAAAAGTCTAATATACCGGTGATTTCTTCACAAAGATCTCGATTCCAAAACTGGTGAGTGGAAAGATTAAAACACATGCGTCCAAGCATCTTTCCCGAATCTACCCAAACTTTAGTTTGCTTAACAGCCTTTTTGAACAGGTACTCACCCAGCAGTAAAATTAATCGTGTTTCTTCAGCCAGTTTAATAAAATCATCAGGGGATACATTTCCAACACCGACTAAGTGCCATCTTGCTAATGCTTCCATTCCACAAACTTTGCCACTACGTAAATCAACTTTAGGCTGGTAATAGAGCTCAATATCATGGTTTTCAATGGCCTTTCGTAGTGCATTTTCCATCGATAATTTGCGTTTTGCTTTTTGATTTAAATCAGTTGAGTAAAAATGTGAAGAGTTAAGCACTTCTTTTTTTGCTTCGTACATAGCAGTATCAGCATTTCTTAATAGTTTATCTGCCGAAAGACCATCATCTGGGGAAATGGTTATACCCATAGAAAAATTAAGAGCCAACTCTTGACCATGAATAAAAAGGGGTAAATTTAATTCTTTTAATATTCTATCTGCACTTGATGCTACTTCAGAAAAAGAAGCTATGTCATCCTGAATGATAATAAACTCATCACCACCCACTCTCGCAACGGTATCGGTTCCTCCAATGCAATTAGTTAGCCTCCTCGCCACTTGAATAATCAAATTATTTCCAGTCTTCTGTCCGAACGAATCATTAAATCGTTTAAAATTATCTATGTCTATTTTAAATACTGCAAATTTCTCATTTCTTATTCTTGCTTTATCAAGAGTTTGACCTAAACGATCAAACAAACACGCCCTGTTTGGCAAGCCGGTTAAAGTATCAAAATTTGCTAGCCGTCGTAACTCAGCTTCAGTTTTTTTCCGATAAGTTATATCTGTAAATACACCAACGTAAAACCTAATCTGTCCACTCTCATCCAAAATAGTATCAATCGAAAGTTTTTGAGGAAAAGGTTCTGAATTTTTTCTTTCTGCCCAAACCTCCCCTTGCCAACCACCTTTATTTTTTAGCGAGTCTTCGATTATCGATTTAATTCTTGATGATTGCTCACCACATTCAGGGAACCACAAAATCTCATTTTCTTTTTCTCTTTTAGTAAACCCCGTAATGTGTTCATAAGCTGGATTACAGTCAATTAATTCTAATCTTTTATTGCGTATCCAAACACCATCCGAAGTACTTTTAAAAGCTTGACCTAACCGTTCTATTTCTTCATCTTTTCTATGTAGTTCACTGACATCAATTTGAGTACCTGACATCCTAAGTGGTTCATTTTTAGAGTTTCGTTCAACGATTTTTCCTCGATCTCTAACCCATCGATAGTCATTCTGATTATTTATTAATCGGTAACTCATCTCAAAATAAGGTGTAATTCCTTTCAAATGCAATTCCAATGAATCTTTTACATTCTTCAAATCATAAGGATGGATATAGTCTTTCATTTCATGTAATTGAATTGATAATTTTTGCATACCGTGAGCTTTGTCATCATTTTCATTTGAACGACGAATAATCCCAGTAACAATATCCCAATCCCATATTTCATTTCCGCCACCCCACAAACTTAGGCGCAACCTTTTTTCACTATCGCTTATTGCTTTTTGCGCCTGAATGTCTTTTCTTTGCCTTTGCTTTAATCTAAAAATAATGAATAGAAAAATACATAACCCTAAAAACATATATAAAATTTTAGCTTGAATGCTTAACCATAAAGGAGGATATATCACTAAACTTTGACTTGCAGTCAAGTTATTCCAATCAGTATTCTTTCCTTGCACTTGTACTTCAAACTGATAATTACCTGGAGGTACGTGAGTAAAAACAGCTTTCCTGAAATCTGATGTTGTAACTATCCAATTTTCATTTAGCCCTTTAAGGCGATACCTATATTCTAAAAATTTGGGATTTCCGAATTGTGGACTTGAGAATGAAAAAGAGAAGGGTGTTTGGTTATACTCGATTTCTAATAATTTTTTGCTCTTTTCTTCATTTGTATTTAATGTAAGAACTGAAGTGTTTAAGCTACTATCTTCCAATTTATTAGTTTTACTAAAACTGATAATTTTTACAGGATTTATGTCCATCACATCTTGTATAATTTTTGGATAAAAACGATTAAAACCATTAATTCCCCCAAAATAAATATACCCTTGTTTTGATTGTAAACCTGGTCTATTAAACTCATTTGCTTGAAGTCCATCAGAAAATGCGAATACATCAACATTCCTAGTGGTCAAATTAATCGAGAATAGACCTTCATTTGAACTAGTCCAAACTTTATTGGAGTTTCGATCTGCTATAATTGAATAAATAGTGTTATTCGGTATTCCTGTGAATTCATCAAAACGCCCTACTAATTTATCTCCCTTTATAATCTGAAGACCTTTTGACCAAGTACCAACCCATAAATTGCTTTCCCAGTCCAACGCAAGAGCCAATACATTTAGATCTGAAGTATGATTTACTAAACTAATTTCTACATGTGATTTATTAAGGTTAACTTCATAAACACCTTCACTTTGAGAGCCAATAAAAAACTTAGTTTCATCTATCGCTAAAAAGGTTTGCGGCTTGTTTATTTTTCCTAGATCAATTTCACTTCTAACATACCCTCTTAGTGGTTTTTTTTCATAAGCAAATATTCCTTTATTGACATAACCTATGTAAAGCCTCTTATCCAAACCTTCCTTTATAAAAGAGACAGAATCTTTTATTTTATCAGGAAACTCACTAACGTAACTTAATGTTTTATCTTCTAAAATTTTGAATTGGTAAACTCCATTCGAAGTGCCTAAAAGTACTCTGTTAGAATTATTTTGATATACTGCAAGAATGGGTCCATTAAAAACATGGTTCTCAAAAAGTAAGGGATAGTTTTTTAGTGAATGTGTTTCTGGTCTAAATTTGTATAATTTCGAGGATTCAGTTCCGATCCAAATATTTCCTATATCATTCTCATAAAAAGATATAATTACTGCATCATTTCTTGCAAAACCAGTCTCACTTTCAGATCCATATGTTTCAAATTGTCTACTTTTAGGATGATGCCTTGTAACACCTCCGCCAAAAGTGCCTAACCAAATAGTATTATCTCGCCCTTGAAATATTTTAGTAACATTATCATTACTTGGAGAAACAATATTTGAAAGATCAGAAAATATTTGCTGGCTTTTTTGCTCAATCGTATCCTGAATTTGAATACCTTTATTGGTACCTATCCATAACTGCCCAATCTCATCCTGCTGAATACTTCTTACAAAAAGGCTAGGTAAATTGTTCAAAAACGGTGTTAATGTGTATGTTTCTGGATTTAATCTTAAAATACCTTTTCCCCAAGTAGCAATTAGCAACCGGCCAAATGAATCTTGAAAAATATCGACAATGCTTTCTTTACCCGCTGTGGAAATTTTATTCTCGTTTAGCTCTTTAAATCGATCAACTAATTTGAATTGTTTTGTCAATCTATCAAATAAATATAAACCTTCTCCCAAAGTACCTACCCAAAGCCGGTTAAAGTCATCCTCAAAAATGCTTCTAACCTTTGCTAACGGATAATTAATTATCGATCTGTTTTTTAAATTAACTGAACTAAGTCCTGCGCCAGTACCAATCCAAATAATGCCATCTTCAGTTTCATGGATCTCTCTTATTTGATTAGAAAGTAACGTTTGATCACTTGGAAATAAATTACTTAATTTTTGGAACCTTTCAGTTTTCGGATCATAAAGATCAACACCGCCTTCCGTACCAATCCAAAGTAATCCATCACTATCAAATAAGAGATTCCTAACAATATTATTTGATAGTGTATTCCGATCGCTCGGGTTAAATCGAAAATCTATGAGCTTTACCCCATCATATTTTTGCAACCCATCTTGAGTCGCAAACCAAATAAATCCATCGCGATCTTCTGCAATATCATATACAACACTGGAAGCTAGTCCATCAGATTTATCCAAATTATGAAATTGCAAAAGCGGCTTTGTTGCACCAAATTGGCAGAATATAAAAAACGCAAACAAGCAAACCCATAGAAAATATTTGGTACGCATTTTACCTAGGATAATATAGTTTTTCTTGAGTTTCTGATTGTAAAATAATGCTTGATACTTCATAGCGCTCAGTCTAAATAAATTAATTAGTAAATCTTGTAACCTTAAATATATATTAAAC
>CAZRPK010000120.1:0-8395 GCA_964601915.1 uncultured Kangiella sp.
TTTTTTATTATCTATAAATAAAAAGAGTATATGTTAAGCTTTTTATTATTAATTTTTACTGCCAACAAATTCAGGATAAGCCTCTATTCCACATTCGCTTATATCTGCACCAACGTATTCGTCTTGCTCGGAAATTCGAACACCCACAAATTTCTTAATTGCGAACCAAACAAAAAAACTTGAACCAAAAACCCAAGCAGAGATTACGAGAATTCCGATAAATTGTGTGGTAAAGCTAACATCTTTTGTAAATGGGACTAACATTACGCCGACTATTCCAGCCACGCCATGAACTGATATAGCGCCAACCGGATCATCTATTTTTATTTTGTCAAAAAAGTTAATAGCAAAGAATGTAATTGCAGCACCTAGCCCGCCAAAAGTAACAGCTAACGTCGGTGTAGGTGAGTCTGGTGCGGCGGTGATGGTGACTAACCCAGCTAAGGCACCATTAACAATTAAGGTTAAATCGGCTTTACCGTATAAAAAAGTACTTAAGAAATAAGCAACTAAAGCGCCAGCCGCCGCGTTAGTGTTTAAAAATATTTTACCTATAGCATTTGCATCATCTACTGAGCTAAGTGTTAATTGTGAGCCACCGTTAAAACCTAGCCAGCCCATCCATAAAATAAAAGTGCCTAAAGCAACTAAAGGCATGTTGGCTCCCGGCATTGCTTTTGCACCTTTAGATGAGTAACGCCCTTTACGTGGGCCTAATAAAATAACGCCTGATAACGCGGCCATTGCCCCTGCTAAATGGACGATGCCAGAACCGGCAAAATCGCTAAATCCAAGACCTCCATCTTCAATATTTGCACCTAAAAATCCTGCACCCCATGTCCAATAACCTTCTACGGGGTAAATGACTGTTGTCATAAATATAGAAAAAATTAAAAATGAAGAAAGTTTCATTCGTTCAGCAACGGCGCCAGAAACAATGGACATCGCGGTTGCTACAAAAACGACTTGAAAAAAGAAATCAACTTCAACGGGCTGTGTTGCACTCTCTACTGTTTCGTTAATACCAAATCCAAAGCTAGGGATCCAGCCAGCAGTAGCATTATCTTGATACATGATATCGAAGCCGCTCACTTGGTAGGCAATACATGCTAGAGCATAGAGTAAAATATTCTTGGTTAATATTTCGGTGGTATTCTTACTACGAACAAGTCCAGCTTCTAACATGGAAAAACCTACTGCCATCCACATGACTAATGCGCCGGAGAATAATAAAAATAGCGTATTAAATAGGTAGTTGTGTTCAAGAACTATCGCTTCTGTGTTCATGGTTATCTTCTCTTTTTATTCAGTGTTAAATAATTAAAATTTTAAATTGACCATACGTTTAGATTTTCAGGAGCTAACATAGCATCCAAATCTACTTCCCCAGTTTGTTGTTTCAATATTGTTTGGTTTTTATGTATTTGAATTTGTTTGGTAATAGCTATTTTCAAGAAACATGCCATGTGAATAAATTTATGATCTAGCATTTATATAGGAATATATAGGCATTTTGAAAGCAAACTTCTGCAAACTTGTACTATTTTGGTGCGTTTTAGGATATGTGAGTGCTATTGGTGCGCAAACATAACTTTAATTTATAGGAGAAAAATTATTGATGAATTGCTGATAAATAGATCCAATAAAGATAGAATGGTTTGAGTATAAAATAGTCTAGGGAAACAAAATGTCCGAATCGTCTAAAATCGTCAAACTTACAAAAAAAGAATTACCGGCAAGTTGTCCAACAAAAGACACTCCGGCTTGGAATATGCACCCAAGAGTTTATATAGAATTTAACGATGAAAAGAAATCGGTTTGCCCTTATTGCAGTAACCAATTTGAACTCATTGGGGAATAAATAATGCAGAATAATTTTTATTCATCTTTTGTTACATTCCAATCTTTTATTTACATTTTAAAGCGATACAGGGTCTATCATAATAAGGCAGACTAGCTTTGATTAAACTTATGCCTTAATGACTTATTATTCTCAATAACTCAAGGCACAAATTAAAGTTCAAACGATCAATAAAAATAACCAATTAAGTTAGTCAACAAAAACTAAAGAGTGATTCTTATGTCATCCACTGATTCCACAAAGACAATCGAACAACCTTCAAAACGAAAAAGAGTTTTAATACCTATTGGGATAATATTAATAGGTATTGTTGGCCTTGTTTTATTAACCATATCTGCCCCAACACCGCATAAGAAAGAAATTATTAAAAAAGCAACACTGGTTGAGGTTGTTGAGGTGTCTCGTGGAAATGTCATTTTTGAAATAGAGTCTCAAGGTAGCATTTCTCCTAGAACAGAAACAACCTTGGTTTCAGAGGTTTCAGGTCAAATTAAAAAAGTTTCTAATAAATTCGTTGTTGGCGGTTTTTTTAAGAAAGGTGAAATACTTTTAACTATTGATCCAATAAGTTATGAGGTTGAGCTATTACAGGCTCAAGCAAGGTTAGATGGTGCGAATGCTAAATTAGTTGAAGAAAAAGCTCGAGGAAAACAGGCTGAAAAAGAATGGAAATTAACCGGACGTTCATTTAAGAACGCTCCCATATTGGCTCTACGAAAACCGCAACTTCAACAAGCCTTAGCCGATGTGAAAGCAGCTCAAGCGGATGTGAAAGGGGCAGAAATAAAATTAACAAGAACTCATATCATAGCGCCTTATGATGCAATGGTTAAAGCAAAAATGGTTGATATTGGACAGTACGTTAGTACAGGTTCTCAATTAGCAACTACGTTTGCGGTTGATTATGCTGAAATCAGGTTACCGATTAAAGAGCAAGATATAGCCTATGTCAAAGTACCAGCATTAGGCTCATTAACTGATCAAGGCAGTAATGTAGTACTTTCAAGTTTTCAAGGCGGTAAGCTTAAAACTTGGTCGACATTTATTACACGTTCAGAAGGTGTTGTGGATGCGAGCAGTCGAGTAAATTATGTTGTGGCTCAGTTAAATGATCCTTATGGGTTGTTGCAAGCGGGTACAAATTTAGATCCCGGATTAAAGGCAAATCCAATTCAAATGGGAACCTTTGTAAAAGCTACAATATTTGGAATAGAAAGCGATAATATTATTACAATTCCAAGAAAAGCGATCCGAGGAGCGAATGAAATATATTTAGTTGATGACAACAAAAAACTTAATATTATCAAAGTGGATATATTAAGAGCCGATACTAACAATGTTTACATATCCTCGGGTATTGCAGATGGTAAGCAAGTGATTATCACAAAACTTGCTACGGCAGTTAATGGAATGGCTGTAAGGCTACCTGGCGATCCGGTTAAAAACCTTTTAGAAGACAATGCGCCAAAGGTTAAAGAAGTTGATGGGGCTAATTCTGAAGAGAGTGATTCGATATTGGCAGGAAAGAGTGCTCCAGATACGACAAAAATGGAAGATCATTCTAAAAAAAATGTTAAAGAAAAAGCACCTCTAGAAGAAGGAGGTAATCTTTAATGAGTCAAGAAATCACACAAGAAAGTCCAACAGGAGTTATTGCTTGGTTCGCAAGAAACCCTGTAGCCGCTAATCTTTTAATGTTCGGGATTTTCGTGCTAGGAATTTTTTCTTATTCGACAATTAACAAGAAAATGTTTCCTGAGCTTAACCCCAATATGATCTCTATTACCGTGCCTCATTTAGGTGCCGCGCCTGAAGAAGTTGAAAAATCAGTTATTTTAAAAGTTGAAGAAGCGTTAGAGAATGTTGAAGGTATAAAACGCATGACATCATTTTCAAATGAGGGCGTTGGTATGGTGCAGCTTGAATTGCAGTCGGGCTACTCTATGTCAGAAAAGCTAGATGAAGTTCAACAACAACTTGACTCAATCACCACATTTCCTTCCCAAACCGAAAAACCAATGGTCAAAAAAATTGAGTTTCAAGGCGATGTGCTTTGGATTTCTGTTTACGGTCAAATGGATCGGAAAAGTCGCCAAAATATGGCGCAGGAAGTACGTGATGAAATTATGGCTTTGCCTGAAGTTAACATTGCTGAAGTGGTGGGTAATCGCCCTTATGAAATTAGTATTGAAGTGTCTGAATTTAAACTGAAAAAGTATGGGTTAACATTTGATGAAATTTCTCGGGCAGTTAGAAATTCTTCAGTTGACTTACCTGGTGGAACTATAAAAACCGATGGCGGTGATATTCTTTTACGAACGAAAGGACAAGCCTATACCGGAGAAGAATATGGAAGTTTAGTTTTGCGCACCAATATTAACGGTACTCGATTAGTCTTGAGTGATGTTGCTAATATTGTCGATGGATTTGTGGAAAGTGAAGGTTATGCAAGTTTTGATGGTGAACCAACTTCAAGTATTCGGGTGAAGTCCACCGGTGATCAAAATGACTTAGAAATTGCGGCGGCGGTTAAAAATTATATAGCAGAAAAACAAGCTAAATTGCCTGATGGTGCAAAACTAAGTATTTGGGGTGATTATTCTTTTTATCTCAATGCTCGCTTAGATATGATGATCAGCAATATGATCATGGGTGCTTTTTTGGTTTTTGTAATCTTGGCATTATTTTTAAAAATCCGCGTTGCTTTTTGGGTGATGATGGGAATTCCTGTTTGTTTTTTGGGTGCATTTATTGTGATGCCTCTATTGGGTGATTGGGCTGTTTCAATTAATTTATTGAGTTTATTTGCTTTTATTATGGTACTTGGAATAGTGGTAGATGATGCAATTGTTATTGGTGAAAGTATCTATACTGAAATTGAAAAAGAAGGGCACACGTCTGACAATGTGATCCGTGGGACTCATCGTGTTTCGATCCCAGCTACTTTTGGCGTATTAACGACTATCGCGGCCTTTACTCCTTTGTTAATGATAGATGCAAGTTTTGCTGCATTTTTTAGAGCGATTGCAATTGTGGTGAGTGCCTGTTTGGTCTTTTCATTAATTGAATCAAAATGGATTTTACCCTCTCATTTAGCACATATGAAGTACTCTCCATATGATCCTAATAAGGCTAATTTTTTAGAAAAAATTCAGGCAAAGTTTAAAGATTGGTTGGAAGATATTATTCAGAACAAATATAAGCCTCTAGTAGAAAAGGCAGTAGTAAAACGTTATAACACTATGGCTATTTTTGTTGCTATTTTATTTGTCTCCTTCGGATTGCTATCAAGCAGTTTGGTGAAAGTAGAAGTTTTCCCTAATATTCCAAGCGATTTTATTCAAGGAAATTTATCCATGATTGATGGATCTTCTGTTAGTCAAAGAAATATCGCGTTAGATAAAGTGATACTCGCCGCTAATATTATTGCGGATGAAAATATTCAAGAAGATGGTAAGTCAATCGTCAAACATTTAATGTTGTTCACTAATGGCGATACGGGAGGCACTTTTTTAATGGAATTAACCAAACCAGAAGCTAGAAATATTACATCATTTGAAGTAGTCGATCTTTGGCGAGAAAAAGTGGGCGAATTACCCGGTGCAAAAGATATTCAGTTTTCAGCTGGAACAAATGCAGGAGGCGGTGCCGCGTTAGAATTTCAATTGGTAGGTCAAAATAATTCTGAGTTAGATGCTGCTTCAAAAAAATTAGAAGAAGCAATGGCTGAATATGATGGTGTATTTGATATTAGAAATTCATTTAGTAACGGTAGTCAGGAAATTCAATTAAAGATAAAACCAGAAGCTGAGGTATTAGGTTTAACTTTGACTGATTTAGGGCACCAAGTTAGACAAGCTTTTTATGGAGAAGAAGCTCAAAGAATTCAGCGAGGAAGAGATGAACTTAAAGTTATGGTGAGATATCCAAAAGCTGAACGACGATCAATTTCAGATTTAGAGAACATGTGGATCAGAACGCCTATGGGTAATGAAGTGCCTTTTTATCAAGTAGCCGATGTAGATATTGGTACGGGATTCACTAGTATTACGCGAGTAAATCAAAAACGCTCAATTACTATTTCTGCAGATATTGATCCAGATAAAGTTGAGTCAAGAAAAGTGATCACAGAAATAACAGAGCAAGTCATCCCCGAAATTCTGGCGAATTATCCCAGTGTAAAATCGGGATTGGAAGGTGCAAGCAAAGACCAAGGTGATTTTTTGAATCAATTAAAATGGGCATTCTTAGGTGCTTTAGCTTTAATCTATTGTTTGATCGCGATCCCTACAAGATCTTACGGACAACCATTTGTGATAATGGCTGTTATTCCTTTTGGTTTAATTGGAGCAATCATTGGTCATTTCTTGTTATCTAAATCACTTAACATGTTGTCCATGTATGGGATCATTGCATTAACAGGGGTTGTGGTGAATGATAGTTTGATCATGGTTGATTTTATTAATAAAGCTAGAAAAGAAGGTATTCGAGTTGTAGATGCCGTAATTTTATCAGGAACAAAGCGGTTTAGAGCTATTTTATTAACTTCCTTAACCACCTTTTTTGGTGTACTCCCCATTTATTTTGAAACGAGTTTACAAGCTCAGTTTGTTATTCCTATGGCAATTTCAATCGGGTTCGGAATAATGTTTGCAACCGTCATTACATTATTTTTGATTCCAGCTCTTTATATGATGCTAGAAGATTTTAGAAGTTGGGTAAGAAAAATGATTGGACGCATCAAAGGAATATTCATTACAGTAGAAGTATAGGATTAATTCTAAATTGATGAAAAGGCTAGTTTAACTAGCCTTTTTTATATTGATTTTTTTAGCTTTAGTGCCAGTATTATCACTTAAAGCTTTATTCATAGCATTCAATATTGCTTTCAATTGTTTTATTTTGATAGGGTCATTAAATAATGACTCTTTACCATCAACATAAATTAATGCCTTTACTTTAGTTTTTGGTTTGATCGAATAAAAAGCAAACTGAGGTACTCGTTGCTGTCTAATCGCTATAGGAAGTTTTGACCATATTTTTTGATGTTTATTAATATCAAAAATTAGAAAACCTTGCGTGTTTAAAAAATTCTGTAAAGGTGTTGATTTAGTAAATCCAAAATCTGGTTTTATCTTTTGTAAATTCCCTCCACTTTTACAAAAAACTATTTTACTAATAACCTGCTTACTATTCCAATCAATCGTCATAAAACAAATACGAGAAAAACCAATGCTGTTGGTGATTGTAGTAAAAGATTGAGTTATTAGCTCTACAGAGTTCTTAAATTTTTCTGGATTATTTATGAGTTTATTCAACAATATTTTAATATCAAAAGGACTTTGATCTACCTGGGATACTTCATTTAATTTTAGTTTTTTTATAACAGGTTTCTCATTTAACCATTTAGGATAAATACCAGTTTGTGATAAATATAAATGACAACTTGCCGGAACAAATAATCGGCTATCATAAATGTTCTCACTGGTTTTTCTTATACTTTCACTAATTGCCATTTTTAGTTTTCTATCATTGATAGAGTAAGCTTGTTGAGCAATTTTAAAATAATGATGAGAACGGTTAATTAACCAAGGAGCCATTAAAGATTTTGCTAACCAATTGGCTGTCAAAATAAGCCAACTATCCGTATTTTGCCACTCTTTAAGACTTACTAATTGTTTATCATATCCATTCTCTGAATATTGAATAAGCTCTTTAGGGTTATTAGGAGGTCTCTTTAGAAAGGTCGTTTGGTTTATATCTGCCATATGCCATTGCTTTGCAACGGCTTGTCGCCAGTCGGCACGAGTGAAGCCTAAATGTTTAGATTCAGTTTCTGTGATATTTAAACAATATTTAGTTTGTTGGTATTGTACCCGCCACATCCCTTTCAAATTTAAATGCCATAGCAACGTATCAGGAAATTGGTGAGCAATAGCACCCCAGTATAAAATATTGCTTTTTGATGCAAAGCTTGACAGAGAAGCAATATTTTTAATAAGTTCACCTGCTAAAAGACTACTACTCAATATAAATTTAACTTCATCTGAAATGAGCGTTTTCTCACTCTCAGGAATATCGGTAAGAAATTTTTTAGCACCGTTGATACCAATGGTACTCATTGCGTGTTCAGCATCAAAAGGGTGATTATCTCGCTTTTTAGTCGCCTGCCATGATAAATCGACTAAGTAGGCACAAAGTAGCGGATCGCGACGATAGAAGCCTTTAAAATGTTCAACAGAGGCATTCTTTTTATGTAACATAGGAAGAATTTCCGCTAATTCTAAAGGTAAAATAGGATCATTTTGATAATGTTTTAACAGCTCTGGAATACTGTGAGTCATGTTATTTTTGTTATCAGTCATAGCGTTTTTACAGTGGATCACAGTTTTTTAGAGGCGTATTTTAATATTAGTTCAAATATTAAAAGAAGAAGTGCTAAATTTATCTTTTATTAGTATGAAGTAGCCGTTTTTAGGAGTCTTTTCCAATAGAGAAATGAGCCTGAAGGGAGTTGAGTCAATTAGGCGCGTT
>CAZRPK010000121.1:0-8380 GCA_964601915.1 uncultured Kangiella sp.
ATAATGTTTACTTTTTTGACATTATTAGTTTGCAATACAGAGGAAGTCCATATACTTGCCCTGGCCATTCCTGCGTTATTAAAGTGACTTGATATCAAAAGGAGTATTATCACGATTGATGGGATGGGATATCAGAAAAAAATCGTCAAAAAGATAATTGAATGTAATTTTTTCGGATAAACCTTTTGTAGAACTGAGGGAGGCGTTTTACGGAATAGTTGATAATTTATCTTGTTAATTATAACGATAAATCCTAAAATCCATTCATTCAATTTACTCTTAATATTAGGTACCATATGTCTGACTCAATGCAATCTTCTGAAGCCACTTCTGATACCACATCAAAACACTGTAAATTACTTATTTTAGGATCGGGTCCTGCCGGATATTCAGCCGCAGTTTATGGTGCTAGGGCAAACCTAAATCCTGTAATAATCACAGGAATGGAAAAAGGTGGACAGCTAACCACAACCACAGACGTCGATAATTGGCCAGGTGATAACGAAGGCGTTCAAGGCTCTGAACTAATGGAACGTATGGAAAAACATGCACTAAGGTTTGGTACTGAGATTATATTCGATCATATTCATACAACCGATTTGAGCAAACGCCCTTTTACCCTAACAGGTGATCAAGCTGTATACACGGCAGATGCTTTGATTATTGCAACCGGTGCAACTGCAATGTACTTGGGTTTAGAGTCAGAAGAAGCATTCAAAGGTAAAGGCGTTTCAGCCTGCGCAACCTGTGATGGTTTCTTTTACCGAAACAAACCAGTAGCAGTTATTGGCGGTGGTAACACGGCTGTTGAAGAAGCTCTTTATCTTTCTAATATCGCTTCAGAAGTGCATGTAATTCATCGTCGTGATTCCTTTAGAAGTGAAAAAATTCTGCAAGATCATATTATGGAAAAGGCAAGAAATGGCAATATTACTATCCATTGGGATAATACTTTGGAAGAAGTGCTTGGTGATAATATGGGCGTAACGGGGTTAAGAATAAAAAGCACTAAAGATAATTCAATCTCTGAATTAACCGTTGATGGTGTATTTATTGCAATTGGTCACAAACCTAATACGGCGATTTTTGCTGAGCAATTGAAAATGAGTAATGGTTATATCGATGTTCAAAGTGGCATTCAAGGCAATGCAACCGCTACTAGCGTTGAAGGTGTTTATGCTGCCGGTGATGTAGCGGATCAGGTTTACAAACAAGCAATAACATCTGCGGGTGCTGGCTGTATGGCCGCGCTGGATGCTGAGAAGTTTTTGGATAATCAGTAAAAAATAGAGAGAGGATGTAAATAAGATCCTGTAAATAATATTTTTAGTTAGTAATCAATTTTCAGTTACCATACGACTACTTAAATAGTTGTATGGCTACTGCATTTCACCACTTCCTTTCCATCACTAAAATATATCACTTCCGTCTTTTTGTGAATTAAAACCACTTTGTAACCTCTATCTTTACCAAAGTAACGACTTTTACATTTCTCACTAAAGTCTTGGATTTTTGCATCGCTAACTGATTTTAACCTTACTTTTATTACCTCAATTTCTTTTGTTTTAATTAACATCGCGCGGGATATCTGGATCGCTTTAACTCGATTGATAGTTGACTCTTCAATTTTTGGCTTTTTATGCGAACCATAACTTATACTATCAGGCTTACTTTGACCGCAAGTAACGGCGTGAGAATGACTTGTATGAACTTGGTGTAAAATTCCATCAGCTTTAACTTTAACCAAATAACCTGGCGTGATCATTTGCATATATTGCATACCGCTTTTTGGACAACCTAAAGCAGAGTTTGACCAATTTTTACTCTCCACTTTAACAACCTCGAAATGATTGATTGGCAATTTATGTTGTTTTTGAACGGCTGTTTTTATTTGTATCAACAGCGATTCTTTGATTTCACTTTCAATATTATTCATAGATTGACCTAATTTGGCATTTCCAGCATTGAGGGTTAGAGGAAAAAAACCAATCATTAATAGAGCTTTACTAAAGTTGATAAATATTAAGGTTAAACTATTTGTTTGTTTTAACGGCATTATTAGCTCTATTGTTTTATTTATGACATTCGATCAATTACATTCAGTCAATAATAGCACCTTTGAGCAAATAAAAATATTCTTCATCTTTTACTAATTTCAGTTCCATATCAATTTCAGCACTTTCTCCTTTTTTTGGTCTGGTTTTAAAATAGTAATAAACACTCCAATGATAGCGCTTTGGTTTTCCTTTATTCTGAAACGATTTTTGATAACGATTAAATTCCAACTCTGATTGTTTGGATAACTTAAAGATGTAGACAGATTTAGCGGGTTTACGAAAAAAGAATGAAACAATAGAATTTTGTTTATTTTGACTAACATTGTTTAACGTATATTGAAATTCAGATTGTGATTTATCTTTATAGTCAAAGGATAAAACTAAACGAACATCTTTTGTTTGTAGTTCTACAGGATCCGTTACTGACAACCTAACTCTAACGTCTGAAGGTTGGATAGATGAAATGTCATCTGCATCCATTGTTGCCATTTTGAGCATACTTGAAATGGGAATGGAACTGCACGAACAAATAATTAATAGGCAGACAAAGACGATGATGTTTTTAAACGCTGTCTCTACCATAATCAATGATCGTAAGCCAAATTGGGGGCTAACCATTTCTCTGTTTTCTCAATCGTCCATCCTTTTCTTTCCGCATAATCAACCACTTGTTCTTTGGTTATTTTTCCTACGCCAAAATAGCGTGATTCAGGGTGTGAGAAATACCAACCAGAAACCGCTGCCGTTGGATACATGGCAAAACTTTCCGTTAATCTTAAGCCGATTTTTTTATCTGGTTTTAGCAACTTCCACAAAATTTCTTTTTCAGTATGATCTGGGCAAGCAGGGTAACCTGGCGCAGGTCTAATGCCTTGATATTTTTCAGAAATTAGTTCTTCATTAGATAAACTTTCAGAACTTGCATAACCCCACAATTCTTTTCGCACTAATTCGTGTAACTTCTCAGCAAATGCTTCAGCAAGTCTATCGGCTAATGCCTTAACCATAATACTAGAATAATCATCCCGCTGACTCTCAAACTCCTCAATTAACTTGTCGATACCAATACCAGTAGTTACTGCAAAAGCGCCAATATAATCAGTTTTCTTATTCGCTTTGGGTGCTATAAAATCAGCTAAACAATAATTCATTTTACCTTCTCTGGTTTGTTTTTGCTGGCGTAAAAAATGTAGCTTAGCTTTTATTTTAGATTGACTCTTATCTTGCTCATCATCTTGAAATATTTCCACATCATCACCAATAGCATGGGCAGGATAAAAACCAAGTACGGCTTTTGCTGTTAACAATTGTTTTCTTACAATTTTATTTAATAACGCTTTTGCATCCGCAAATAATTTAGTTGCTTCTTCACCTACAACCTCGTCCGTTAATATTCGGGGGTACCTTCCAGCTAACTGCCAACTTTTAAAAAAAGGTGTCCAATCAATTCTTTCGACTAATTCTTCAAGTGGGTAATCATCAAAAATTCTTTCACCTAAAAATGAAGGTTTAACCGCATCGAAATTATTCCAATCAATATCAGCTGAATACTCTCTTGACTTTGCTAAGCTGGACAAATTGATTTGTATTTGTCGAGCCTCACGCTTTATTCGAATCGATTCATACTCATCTTTTATTTCACGGGTATAATTACTTTTGGCTTCTATTGACAATAAGTTTTGAGCAGCATAAATAATTCTTGATGCATCAGAAATATAAATAACCGCCTGGGTATATTTTGGTTCAATTTTAATCGCCGTATGTAATTTTGATGTCGTTGCTCCACCAATCAAAAGTGGAATTTTTAGATTGCGCCTTTGCATTTCCTGAGCAACTAAAACCATTTCATCTAGCGAAGGTGTAATTAAACCCGATAAACCGATCATGTCGCAACTTTCAGCAATTGCAGTGTCTATAATTCTTTCGTTGTTAACCATGACACCAAGATCAACGACTTCATAGCCATTACATTGCAAAACAACTCCAACAATATTTTTACCAATATCGTGAACGTCTCCTTTTACTGTAGCTAGTAAAATTTTTCCTTTTGATTGATGTTCTAAACCTAATTCAATTTTCTCTTTTTCCATGAAAGGCTCTAGATGGGCTACGGCTGCTTTCATTACCCTTGCCGATTTAACCACCTGTGGTAAAAACATTTTTCCCGCCCCAAATAAATCACCAACGGTATTCATACCATCCATCAAAGGGCCTTCAATCACATGCAAGGGTCTTTCAAATTTCTTTCTAGCTTCCTCTGCGTCAGCAACAATAAATTCCGTAATACCTTTTACCATGGCATAAGCAATCCGTTCGTTGACTGGTTTTTCTCTCCATTGTAATCTTTTTTCTTTTTCCTTTGATACTTTATCGTCATCAAGATTTAAATACGACTCAGCAATACTCACTAAATTATCAGTCGCGTCTTCGGATTGATTTAACACAACTGCCTCTACAGCCACTTTTAGCTCTTTATCAATTTCACTATAGACTTCTAGTTGCCCTGCGTTAACAATCCCCATATCCATACCAGCTTGAATCGCATGATATAAAAATACCGCATGGATCGCTTCACGCACTTTATTATTTCCACGAAAAGAAAATGAAACATTGGAAACGCCACCAGAAACTAAAGCTCCAGGTAAGTTTTGTTTTATCCATCGTGTCGCATTAATAAAATCAACCGCATAATTATTGTGCTCTTCAATTCCGGTCGCTATAGCAAATATATTGGGATCAAAAATAATATCTTCTGGAGTAAAATCGACTTTATCTAGCAAGACACGATAGGCTCGCTCGCAAATATTTATTTTTCTTTCATAGGTATCAGCTTGCCCTTTTTCGTCAAATGCCATTACGATCACAGCAGCGCCATAACGTTTCGCTAAAATGGCTTTTTCAATAAATGCGTCTTCACCTTCTTTTAGAGAAATTGAGTTGACTATACCTTTCCCTTGCACACACTTTAAACCAGTTTCAATGACTTCCCATTTGGAGGAGTCCAACATAATAGGTACTCGTGAAATATCTGGCTCAGCAGCAATTAGATTTAAGAATCTTTGCATACTTTTTTCGGAATCGAGTAATCCTTCATCCATATTAATGTCTATAATTTGTGCGCCACTTTCAACTTGCTCAAGCGCCACTTCGATAGCTGTAGTGAAATCATCTGACTTAATTAAACGTAAAAATTTTGCAGAGCCAGTGACATTGGTTCGCTCTCCTACATTCACGAACAAACTATCGTTATCTATCGCTAAAGACTCCAATCCTGACAGATGACAAGCTTTCGCAATTGAAGGGACTTTACGTGGAGAATGTAAAATAGGAATTTGAGACATCGCTTTGATATGCTCGGGTCTAGTTCCGCAACAACCGCCAACAATATTGAGTAAACCTTGCTCAGCCCAGCTAGATAATTCATCAAACATCATTTTAGGCGTTTCATCATAACCGCCAAATTCATTGGGAAGCCCCGCGTTGGGATGAGCGGAAACAAAACAATCAGAAATTTGTGATAACTCAGCAATATATGGACGTAACTCTTTAGCACCTAACGCACAATTTAATCCGAAACTAATCGGTTTCGCGTGCTTTAAAGAATTATAAAATCCAGCAGTGGTTTGCCCTGTTAGTGTTCTTCCTGAATTATCGGTGATGGTGCCTGAAATCATTACTGGCTTTATATTACCAGTATCTTCAAAATAGCTTTCAACTGCAAATATAGCAGCCTTTGCATTGAGCGTATCAAATACGGTTTCGATTAAAATAATATCAACGCCACCTTTAATCAAAGCTTCTGTTGATTCATAGTAAGCGTCTTTCATTTCATCAAATGTTATCGCTCTAAAACCCGGATCATTCACATCAGGCGATAGACCACAGGCTTTATTAGTTGGTCCCAAAACGCCAGCAACAAAACGTGGTTTATCTTTTGTACTGTATTTAGCCGTCGCTTGTTTTGCTAATACGGCTGCTTGAAAATTAATCTCAGCACTGATTGATTGCATATCATAATCTGCCATAGCCACGGATGTTGAATTAAAGGTATTGGTTTCAATAATATCTGAGCCGGCTTCTAAATAGGCTTCATAAACACCTCGTATTGCATCCGGTTGAGTAATGCTCAATAGGTCATTATTACCTTGCAAGTCACAATGCCAATCTGAATATTTTTCACCACGAAAATCTTTCTCTTGAAATTTGTGCGCTTGGATCATCGTACCCATAGCACCATCCAGTAGCAAAATCCGCTGATTTAATATTTTGATTAATTGTTGAGTTACATTATTCATTTCTTACTCTTTTCGATTTCTTTAGTTTTGTTCTTTCTTTAGTTCGTCATCTGCTGGCAGTGGCTGACCAGTGTATGCGTGTAAAAATGCTTCACATAATAACTCACTGTTTGTTGCATGTTTCAAATTTCCAATCTGTCTACGGGTTCTTTCATCAGTTAATATTTTTAATACTTTAAACGGAATTGATACCGTGACTTTTTTAACATTGTCTTTTCTATCGCCATGCTCGACATAAGGGTTGATTATTTCACCGTTCCATTTTTTCACAAATCTTTTTCCTCTCTAAGTTTAGAACCATTAGTTATATAAGACGTATAGACGGCTAGACATCTTGACTTCTATCAACAAAAGTTTAACATAAAGCCATACAGACGTCTAAACGTTTACCCGCTTAAAATTTATCTTAGTGGTTAAATAATAGTATTTAATTAAATATTTAGCGAGCAAGGTAGAATCATGAGTAGCACTTTAATAGACCCATTATCAGTAAAGAAGCAATCCATAGAGACTCAGGCAGTACGAGCAGGCATCGAAACCGACACACAACACGGCGCAATCACTCCGCCTCTTTATTTATCCAGCAATTACAGCTTTGCTGATTTTGATCAAAAACGTCAATATGATTATTCTCGATCAGGTAATCCAACGCGTGATTTATTAGGTGATGCGCTTTCGGATTTGGAAGGTGGTGCAGGTGGTGTTATTACTAGCAGCGGTATGTCTGCTATTCTCTCTGTTATTCAATTGTTGGATCCAGAAGATACCCTGATTGCACCGCATGACTGTTATGGCGGTTCGTTTCGATTGTTTAAAACTTATGCGGCTAAAGGGTTATTTAAGCTTCAATTTATTGATCAAACGGATGAACAAATATTTATTAAAGCATTAGAGTCAAAGCCAAAAATCGTATGGATTGAAACACCAAGCAATCCATTACTTCGCGTAGTCGATATCAATCGGTTGTCTTCTTTGTCTAAAAAAATTGCAGGTGCTACTACTTTGGTGGTGGTTGATAACACTTTCCTATCCCCTGTTTTTCAAAAGCCTTTATCGTTAGGAGCGGATATTGTGGTTCATTCGACGACTAAATATATAAATGGCCACAGTGATGTTGTTGGTGGAGCGGTTATTTCTAAAACTGCAGAGATCCACGAAGATATTAAATGGTGGTCTAACTGTATTGGCGCTACTGGCGCTCCTTTTGATAGTTTTTTAACGTTAAGGGGATTAAGAACTTTAGATGTCAGGGTTCAAAGACATGCAAAAAATGCTGATAAAATCGTTAATTTTTTAGTCTCTCATCCTCAAGTTGAACATGTTTACTATCCCGGTTTAGTCAGTCATCAAGGACATGAAATTGCAAAGAAACAACAAACAGGTTTTGGTTCAATGCTTTCATTCAAATTAAAAGGTGGTGTTGAATCCGTTAAATCATTCTTAAAAGGTTTGGTTATTTTTTCTCTAGCGGAATCTTTAGGTGGTGTAGAGAGCTTAATTTGTCATCCCGCAACTATGACTCATGCAGCCATATCGCCAGAAGAGCAAGAAATTGCAGGGATCACTGAAAATTTATTAAGACTGTCTGTTGGTATTGAAAATGTTGATGATTTGCTACAAGACTTACAAGATGGATTTGCAAAAAATAATAGCCTTGATAAAGCTTTCAGCTCAATAACAGACCAAGAATCGAAGATAGCGGTTAGCTGTTAACTACTTGTGAAATTTTTGTCTTTACAGGCTCTTTGTTTTTGATGTGCTATTTGCTTTTGACAAGCTACCTTTGGGTTTTACAGCTTTTCTTGTACCAACGAATGATCTCTTTTTGATCGGCTGGAATTTTATGTCCTTTATCGAGTTGTTGATTCGCATGATCAGCAATCATTGATTCGGCCTTACACTCTATTTTTACCAGCGCTTCCATTAAAACCTTTCGTTCATCCTTGTTAAGAACACTTTCCAATTCATAGGTTCTTTCATCAATCGACTTTTTTAGTTGGTAATATAATTCTGTTCCTTTATTGCTTA
>CAZRPK010000122.1:0-8294 GCA_964601915.1 uncultured Kangiella sp.
CTAGGTTAAACCTTCTTTGATAAGTTATAATTGCACACTATTTAACATTCATACTAGATAACTCAAATAACCTTTGAAAATATACGTCGTATTTCTGTTTAAGTTGGCCATCAGTGTATGTGCTTTATTGCTATCGACTAATTTGTTGGCTGCGCGCGATTCCATTAGTTTTCAACATATATCTACAGAAGATGGGCTCCCGCAAAGCACTGTTAATACGATCTTTCAAGACTCAAATGGTTTTATGTGGTTTGGTACTTACGATGGTCTTAGTCGTTATGATGGTTATCAATTTGTTACCTTTAAAAATGATCCAAGTGATAAAAATTCCTTATCTGGTAATATCGTCGTTTCTATTATCGAGGATTCAAGTGGCTTTTTATGGGTGGGAACCAACCAAAATGGAGTGAATCGTTTTAACCTTAAAACAGGGGATTTTGATCGATTTATACCGAGTAATGATGATTTTGATAGTTTAAGTCACTCCAAAACATATAAAATTTTCGAAGATCAGGCAAAGCGCATTTGGGTGGCAACTGAGCATGGATTAAACCTTTATTTGCCAAAAAAAAATGCTTTCGCCCATTTTTATAATAACCCTTTAGATTCTCAATCACTTCCTTCTGGAGCGATTGTTGATATTACTGATGATGGTAATGGTAATCTTTGGATTGCAAGTAATACCGTTTTGGCTCACTTTAATATTGAGCGACAAACATTCAAATATTTTAATGCGAATCATTTTCCTAAACAAATTCAAAATATTTATTTAGACACAGATAAAAGTTTGTGGATTGGTACTCGATTGGATGGTTTATACCATTTAAAAATAGAAAATGGTGCTCTATTAAAAAATTATGATCCACAAAAGAAGTATTTAGATTCTCTTGATCCTGATATTAAAATTGAACATTTTAAAAATATTAAAACAGATATTTATAGTTTAAGTTATAACGATGTAAGAGGTGTTTTAAGAACAAAAAACGGTGATTTATGGGTGGCGACTGAAGAGGGCGGCTTAAACGTCCGTCGTAAAGGAGATAATCGTTTTCATCATTTTAAGAGAAACTCGGCCGATCCCCATAGTATCAGTATTAATGATATTTGGAGTCTCTATCAGGATAAAAAAGGACTACTTTGGATTGGTACGGCTGGTGGTGGTCTGAACATCACTCAGTCATTCAAAAATCAGTTTTCTCGACTAACTCACACTCCCTATAATCGAAACGGGCTTTCCCATGAATTTGTTTGGGATATTGAGCAAGATAATCAAGGGATCCTGTGGATGGCAACTCTAAATGGACTTGATCGTTATGATCCTAAATTTGATCGGTTTCAATATATTTCTGATTTTATTACTCGTAATCGATTACCTGTTGGTAATCGTATTCAATCAATCACCATTGATAATGAAAATAATTTATGGTTTGGTAATCAACAAGGACAAGTCGCCGTTTATTCAATTGATAAAAAAACAACTGTTTTAATCAATCGTGAGAATTACCCTGATGGAGTCGTCAGTTATAACCGCATAAGAATGGTTGACAAGGATCGTTATGGCAACATTTGGGTCGGTACCGATGATGGGTTATTAAAAATTGATAGTGAGACTAAAGAAATCATAACCGATTACCAGTTTGCTGAGGAAGGTGAGCTGGGAGACTCAACTATTAGAACAATGTTGCAAGACAAACAAGGAATTATATGGTTTGGTACTTGGGATGAGGGGCTACAAAAATACGATCCTGAATTTAATAGTATTACTCGATACAAAAATAAAATAGGTGATGAGAGTTCACTGAGTAATAATACGGTTCGTTCGTTATATATAAATAGTGATGGTGATTTATGGGTTGGCACTTTCAATGGTTTGAATAAATTATCTGCTGAAAATATTGCAAATGAAACTGGCATTTTTGAGAGTTATTTGGAAAAAGATGGACTACCGAATAGTGCTATTTATGCAATGGAAAGCGACCTCAACGGAAAATTATGGTTAAGTACAAACAAAGGTTTGTCACAATTTGATCCTATAAAAAAATCTTTTAGAAATTATATTAAAGCCGATGGTTTACCTGCAAACGAGTTTAATGGTAATGCAGTCAAAAAAACTAAAGAGGGTGATATTTATTTTGGAAGCGTTGGAGGTGTTGCAATTGTCAGCCCTGGAATTACAACGAATGACTTAGCTGATATCAACATTGTTATAACTTCGGTAAAAGTCGCAGGCAAACATATAAAGCCTGAAGGATTAGTTATAGAACAGAGCCATTTTGAATTTCCTTATGATTCAAATGACATCACTCTTGAGTTTGCATCATTGGATTTTTACCAAGCTAAACGAAATCAATTTAGATATAGGCTAGAACCTTATAACAAAGATTGGATTGAAACACAGAGTTTAAACCAAGCCGTATTCACAAATCTCGATCCTAACCAATATACATTTTCTATCCAAGTCAAGAATCTCGATGGATACTGGTCAGATAGTAATTTAGAATTCAATTTAATTATTCAACCTCCTATATGGAAAACGTGGTGGGCATATTTGATTTACATTGCTTCTTTATCAAGTCTTTTTATATTTTTAATAGAGAGGCAAAAACAAACTTTACAAGAACAAAGAAACATCAATAGACATCTAAGAAAATTAGATCAATTAAAAGATGAGTTTTTAGCTAATACCTCTCATGAATTGAGAACACCCTTGAATGGTATTATTGGTATCGCAGAATCCTTAGCGGAAGGAAGCGCTGGACTGCAAAATAAACAAACAATTGATAATTTGCAATTAATTTCGGATGGTGGCAAGCGTTTAGCTCAATTAATTAATGATATTCTTGATTTTAAAAAATTATCTCACCATTCTTTAATATTACATCGTCAAGCCGTTGATTTACATTCTGTCATTGAAGTTGTGGTGAGTTTACTTAGTCCGCTAGCGGAAAAGAAAAATCTAAAGATATTAAATAACGTACCTGCCGATCTTCCCCTAATGTATGCAGATGAAGATCGAATACAACAAATTTTTCACAATCTGATTGGTAATGGAATTAAATATACACAAAAAGGTACTATTGAAATTTTAGCAAGACTTAATGTTAATGAACTTAATATACGAGTAGTTGACACAGGTTTAGGAATTGAACGTTCGAAATTAGAATCAATTTTTAGACCATTTGAACAGTTGAATATGCCAGAGTCTTTAGCTCAAAGAGGCACTGGGTTAGGATTGTCGGTTACTAGGCAATTAGTTGAGCAACATGATGGTCAAATTTGGGCACAATCTGAAGTAGGAAAAGGTTCTATTTTTTGTGTCACTCTGCCTTGTTGGCTCGATAACGTGCATGTGGATACTCTAAATGATGGTAATGTTACAGAAGAGACTCTTTCTGTTAACCATATTGAAAATGAGCGAATTAGTAACGACGTTGCATCAATTGATCAGTCTAAGATAATTTCCACAGCACAAGCGTTTAGCAAAGATGGTAGTTACCAGCAATGGGATGATTCAATGCCTAAGAAAGGTGTTGTTTTAATTGCGGATGATGATCCAATAAACTTACAGGTGCTAAGCGATTTATTAAGAATGAACGGCTATCAAACAGTGAATGCCAGTGATGGTGTTCAAGCCACGCGCATTGGTTTAGAACAAAAATTCGATCTGGCAATTTTAGATATTATGATGCCTGGTATGTCGGGTTATGAAGTCACTAGAACATTAAGAGAGAAATACACGGCAATCGAATTACCTATCTTATTATTGTCCGCTAGAAATCAACCTGGAGATGTTACCGCCGGTTTTGCTGCTGGTGCAAATGACTATGTTACCAAACCTATTGAAAGAAAAGTTTTGTTAGGAAGAATTAACACCATGCATCTTTTACATCAATTGGTAGAAGCTAAAAGAGAGAAGCAACATTCGGAAACGCTACAAGTCGCTTGTGAAAAATTAGGTCGTTATTTTCCCAAGCAAATGGTAAAAAGAATTATAACGGATGATACCAATAATCCGCTGATTGCACAGCGTAAAAAAATTACTGTATTATTTGCAGATCTTTCAGGTTTTACAACGGTTTCTGATCGTTTTGAACCAGAAGTGATCACAGAAATCTTGAATAGTTTCTTAAAAATAATGGGTGCTTTGATTGAAAAACATGATGGTATTTTAAATGAAATTTTAGGTGATGGTTTAGTCGTATTATTTGGTGCGATATCTAATTTAGATAAAGAGTTACAAGCAAAAAATGCGGCAAAATTAGCGTTAGAAATGCAAAGCGAAATGAAAAACCTTGCAGAACAATGGTTAGAATCTGGATTTGACCATGATGTTAAATTACGTGTTGGTATCCATCAAGATTTTGCGACCGTCGGCAATTTTGGCTCTAAAGATATTATGGCATTTAGAGCCGTAGGTAGTGGTGTTAATTTTGCATCAAGATTGGAATCATATTCAAACCCTGGAGAAATATCAGTCAGTTACTCGATTTACGCACACTGTAAAAATCAATTTGAATTTTCTTCACTACAAGAAATAAAATTCAAAGGGTTTAATCATAAACAACGGGTTTGTAAGCTGATATCTGAGTTAGATTGATAAGATTTAAATAGGCTTGATTGACTGAGTCGTTACAAATTAGTAATCACATAGTAAAATAAGAATTTGAATTGAATCTCTAAGCACCTTTAGGTAGAATCCGCGTCCACCACATTCTGTATCGCGACTTGTCGCTACACTCTTTATTTATAGGTTTACTTATGCTCCTACATTCCACCAAAAATGATTGGTTTGGTAATATTAGAGGTGATGTACTTGCTGGTCTCGTGGTTGCTTTAGCACTAATACCCGAAGCGATTGCATTTTCAATTATCGCTGGCGTTGATCCAAAGGTCGGACTTTACGCTTCTTTTTGCATCGCAGTGATTATTGCGTTTATCGGTGGTCGCTCAGGTATGATTTCCGCTGCTACCGGTGCAATGGCACTATTAATGGTAACACTGGTAAAAGAATACGGATTGCAGTATTTACTAGCTGCCACTGTTTTGACAGGAGTTATTCAAATTATAATGGGTTACTTAAAGCTAGGTAGTCTAATGAGTTTTGTTTCTCGCTCGGTCATAACCGGTTTTGTTAATGCATTAGCCATCCTTATTTTCATGGCACAATTGCCAGAATTGACCAATGTCACGTGGCATGTTTACGCGATGACAGCGACAGGACTCGGAGTCATTTATCTCTTTCCTTATGTTCCCATTATTGGCAAATTATTACCTTCGCCGCTTGTCTGTATTTTAGCTTTGACCGCTTTCGCTATGATTGTTGGTTTAGATATTAGAACGGTTGGTGATATGGGTGAATTACCAGACACACTGCCAATATTTTTATGGCCAGAAGTTCCACTTAATTTAGAAACGCTGAAGATCGTTTTTCCTTACTCTATGGCATTAGCCGTAGTTGGTTTATTAGAATCATTAATGACTGCTACTATCGTGGACGATTTAACCGACACGTCCAGTGATAAAAATAGAGAATGTAAAGGACAAGGGATCGCCAATATTGGTGCTGGGTTTTTAGGTGGTATGGCAGGATGTGCAATGATTGGTCAATCTGTGATAAATATCAAATCAGGTGGTCGCGGAAGATTATCTACTTTAGTCGCTGGTAGTGTGCTATTGATTATGATTGTGTTTTTAAATGATTGGGTCGCCAAGATACCAATGGCAGCATTAGTTGCAGTGATGATAATGGTATCTATAGGAACCTTTGATTGGAACTCGATTAGGAATATTAAAAAACACCCATTCTCTACTAATACAGTCATGATAGCGACTGTTCTTGTAGTGGTTTGGACTCATAATTTAGCTTACGGCGTTTTTGTAGGTGTATTGTTAGGTTCTTTATTCTTCGCTAATAAAATCAGTCACTTTATGTATGCTGAAAATGAATTGAGCGAAAATGGTGACACGCGAACCTATATTTTTCATGGGCAAATATTCTTTAATTCTTCAGCAAAATTTTTAGATAATTTTAATTTCAAAGAAGCGGTTTCAAATATTGTGATTGATTTAAGTAGAGCTCATTTTTGGGACATTACCGCTGTACATTCATTAGATATGGCAGTGATTAAATTTAGGCGAGAAGGTGCCAGCGTAAAGATAATTGGATTGAATACAGCGAGTGAAACAATCGTTGATCGATTCGGTGTACATGATAAGCCAGAAGAACTAGAAAAAGTATTAGGAGGTCACTAATGGCAATTTTGGAAAAAAGCGGCTCTGACAAGCTTATGTTTTCAGGTGAAAAAATATTAGCGTGTATTGATGGTTCTAGCATGAGCGTATCGGTATGTGATTTTGCAACTTGGATCGCGAGAGTGACTAACAGACCTTTAAAACTCTTACATACAATTGAGACAAGCAATAACATGGCTGTCAGCAATTATTCTGGTGCGATTGGTCTTAGTAGTGAACAGGCGTCTCTTAATAAACTTTCTGATAATGATAGAAATAAAACTAAATCATTAATTGAACAAGGTCGATTGATGTTAAATGAGTCCAAAGACTATGTTCAGAAACTGGGTTTTGAACAAGTCGAAACTTATCAACATCATGGTGGTTTGGCTGAATCATTAGTTGATTTAAAAGATGAAATGCGTGTGATGGTAATTGGTGTTCTAGATAAATTAGATAATGCGAATGATGAAAATACGGTTCATCAAATAAAATCTATTATTCGTGCAATGCATAAGCCTGTACTAGTAGTTAACAAGGAATACATAACACCTAAGACTACAATGCTCGCATACGATGGCAAGGATTCATCAAAAATGGCGTTACAAATGATGGCGACTGGTACGTTATTTAAAGATATGAGATGTCACTTAGTGAACGTAGGAAAAGCATCTGTTAATTTATTAGAAGAGGCTTCAGAAATTTTAAATAAAGCGGGAATAGAAACGACCTGTGCTCATTTAGAAGGCGTTCCACATGATGCATTAGCAACCTATCAGCTGGAAAATGATATTGACATTATGTTGATGGGAGCTTTTAGCCATAACCGATTTCGAGATTTTTTAATGGGAAGTTTTACCGCCAAAATGCTTGATGTTACGAATTGTCCATTACTTCTTTTACGCTAATTTAAAAATAGAGTTAAACATGTCAATCACAGAAAAATTAAAAATAACTCTTCAATATATTTTACCAAAGCATTTTGTTTCGGTAATGGCGGGTTATTTAGCAAATGTTAAAACGCCTTGGTTTAAAAGTCTGTTTATTACTAAATTTGCCAAAGCTTATAATATTGATATGTCTCCCGCGGTAGAACCCGACTTGACTAAGTATGCCTGTTTTAACGATTTTTTTACCCGCGCAATTAAACCGGAGACTCGCCCAATTGATGACGCCGATAATGCTTTTTGTTCGCCTGTTGATGGAGCGATGAGTCAATTTGGTAAGATCGAAGAAGGTAGAATTGTACAAGCAAAAAATCATCATTACTCCGTTTTAGAATTGTTAGGTGGAGATAAACAAATAGCTGATTTTCTTGAACAAGGTGAATTTTGTACCATTTATTTAGCGCCCAAAGATTATCACAGAATTCATATGCCATGTGACGGAGAATTAATTTCTATGTCTCACGTTCCTGGGCAACTGTTTTCAGTTAATCCCTTAACCGCTCAAAATGTTCCAAGATTATTTGCAAGAAACGAGCGAGTGGTTAATATTTTTGAAACCAAGTTTGGGAAAATGGCATTAGTTTTAGTTGGAGCAACCATTGTTGGCAGTATCGAAACCACTTGGGCGGGTAATATAACCCCACCATCAAGAAAAGAAGTAAGGCGCTGGAAATATAATCCTCGTGAAGTTTCAATTAAAAAAGGAAAAGAAATGGGGCGTTTTAAATTGGGTTCTACTGTTGTATTATTAATGGAAAATAAAACTTGGCAGTGGGATGATGCGGTTGCATTAGAAGCTGATCTATTATTAGGGCAGAAATTAGTTTCTAATATCTAATTTAGTGTAAGAATGATTAAAGGCCGAGTTTATCTCGGTTTTTTTGATAGTAAAGCAAACAAGGAGAAGTAAACATAAGGAAGTTTGTGTACGCCTCATATTTGTAGAAAACTGCGTAACTGTTCCGTCCTTCACCTAAGCCATATGATGTTAATATCAGTTTTTCATCCTAAGTTTAAAAAACATCGCGCGGGTCGCCCCGCCATACTTCTTTTTTTACCATGATTGCTTTATATAAATCAGAATTAATATTTTCACTTAGCCAACTTTTTAAATAA
>CAZRPK010000123.1:0-8286 GCA_964601915.1 uncultured Kangiella sp.
CTGACGCCTCCATATTTTGTAACCATTTAATACTTTCTTTTCCCTCTATAGGTAATCGGGTGTGATTGACTTTACGTTTCATTTGATTGGTATTCTTGAATACTTTTCGAGACCAAAAGCGAGTGGATGTTAATCCTAACGGGAGCCCCTCTGATGTTACCGCAAGGCTAGCATGCATCAATATTCCACACACTTTATATTCTTTATTAGGCCCTGCATTATTACCTATATGTGGCGTCTTTTGAATTAAACCGATCTTATCTGGATCTTCACGGTGATAAGTGAATTCAGTTGTTTAAATCTTTTTTCTAATCGTTTATCTTTAAACTTACAGGTAGACAATTCTTTTTCAAGCCAGTTTAACATCTCCATTTGAGATCGTTTCTTCGTTAGTGATATAAAAGTATTTGATCACATATTGATCTGCAATGTACTAAATATTTGTGGGTAATTGAATGGTTTACCTGACGCGTACAATACGCCCAAAAAAGCCGTTCAATTGTATCGTTGCCGAATGCAAATAGAAGAAGGATTTAGAGACACTAAAAACCAACAATATGGCATTGATCTGGCGCAAGCAAAATCAAAGTCAGCCAAACGGTATAATCATTTGTTGCTGGTTGCCGCGTTAGCATTGTTTATACTCTGGTGTATTGGTCAAGTGGCGGTGGAGAAAAAATACCACTATAAATTGCAAGCCAACACAGTTCGAACCAAAATGGTTTTGTCGAATATCTATTTAGCGATGCAAATAATTGATGACAAACGTTATGAAATAAATGAAAAAGATCTTCGACTCATTTTTGTAACGATCCACGAATTTAGTCAAAAAGTCAGTGATCTGGCTTAAATTCGTGGGGATCTCTCAGGTATAAAATACCAAAAAACGCCAAACTCCATACAATCACAGCTCCAGAAGGTAAGTCAAATAGCGCTGAAGCAATTAAACCCGCTGCAAACGAAAAGGCACCTAGAATAAAAGCAGTTAACAACTGCCTTTTACCTTTTAAATGCCGGGTGACAAGTGCCGGAATTATAAGACTTGTAAAGACTAAATAAACGCCAACTAACTGAACTGAAACTGTTACAGCAACTGCAAAAACCAAATAAAAAGCACTTGGAAATTTTTCACCAATTTTTAAGCCAAACCAAATAAATAATAAAAAGGAATAAATGATCGCTGTCGGTATTAAATCTTCAAAGGAAACCCATAAAATTTGTCCGACCAAGAGATCTTTTAAATGTTCACCTCCATGCGGGTTGTTGGATAAGAGTAAAAGGGACAGGGTCGCAGCCAATACGAATAAAACCCCTATCAATGCCTCTTGAATATCAGCAAAACGTTTTTCTGTCCAACGAAGTAGAAGAGCACCAAATATAGCGGTGCTGATAGCTGCAATTTGTACTTGCCATGGACTATCATCCCAACCAAATTGATCCGCCGCTATAACGCCGATCCCAGCAATTTGCGCGACTGCCAAATCAATAAAAATAATACCCCGTTTTAAGACTAGCCGACCTAATGGAACATGTGTTGATAAAACTAAAAGTCCAGCAATAAAAGCTGGTCCTAAAATTGATAAATCAAGTGCTTGCCAGTTCATTTTACATATCGCCTTTAATCTATTTCTTGTACATCTGAATCGTCAATCGCTGATACGATTAAGCTAAAAGTTTGGTCAAACAAACTAAAAAGATCGTTCGCTTCCGGTGAACCTCCAACAGTGAAAGGAAGTTCTAATGCAGTTAGTCCACTTCGCTGCGCTAACCATTTTGACGCATGATCATCTTGATAGGCTGCTCTAATAATAATTTTGGTTGAACTATTTTTCAGCCCTGAGATTAAAGAAGTTAAGTGACCACTTGTTGCAGGAATTCCTGGTTTTTCTTCAATGGTTGCGATTTGTTCCATTTTAGTAAAATCAAGTAGGTAGTCCCAACTTGCGTGCTGAACAACGATACCTTTTCCCTTAATTGAACGTATCTGTTTTCTCCATTTTTTAATTGATTTTTTCCAACGCATTAAGAAATCATCAGCCTTTGTTTGGTAAAAGGTGGCATTTTTAGGATCGATTTTTTTCATCCTTTTGACGAGCGCTTTAGTGACCAATGTAATATTTTTAGGGTTTGTTTGGATGTGAGGGTTACCTGCGGCATGAACATCGCCTTGACTTCGATCAATCAATTTAGGAATGCCTAGAAGTTTGACAAAATTGGCAGCAAAAAAATAACTAGGCTTATTAGGTTGTAGTTTTTGATTACTGGCTCGGCGTAATAAAACAGGTAGCCAACCCACTTCTAAATCAGCGCCGGAACAAACTAAAAGATCGGCATTTCTCATCTTATTGATTAAACTCGGACGTGCCTGAATTTGATGCGGATCTTGTAAACCTGTTGTAGCGGAAAAGCTGGACACTTTACTGCCGCCTAGCTCTATCACTAAAGACTGCCATTCTGGCTCGCACGCAAATACATTGATATCGGCAATGGAGCTAAACGAAAAACAAGATAGGAAAACAGTACAAATCATAAAACGAAAATTAGTTACGGATTGATTTAAAAGACCTATTTTTGTTGAACAATTCATTTTATAACTCCTAAAAACTATGTGCGCCGTGAGCGCCAAATGCGGCTATATATTGCAAAATCCAAACATTCTCATTACTGCCATTAAGATTATTTGAGTCGTATTGAAGTCGAAAGCGACTAAACTCACTATTACTCCAATCCAGCATTATTGAATGTTGTTTTGGCGAGCCATTGGAAGAATCTAACAAGGTGTTATTGAAAATAATGGGCAATTGTTCAGATGTTAGTTTTGAGGTTCTTATGCCCATTCGCCACTGACGCGCAAACCGATAAACACCTTCTAAATACCAACCACTTTGATCAAAATTAATACTACTTGGACTTAAGCTATTATTGTTATAAAGGCCCTCTTTATTACTAGATAAATATTCACCTTGCAACTTCAACTCTTGATCAACTCTATTACCGTTAGGAGCCCATTTATAAATGAAATCAGCGATAGTGATTTGATTATTGCCAGTGAAAGAGTCACCATTATCGCTGGTTAAATCTACCACATCAGCATCCAAAATAGACAATCCCATTCGCCAGCTTTGAGAGTCGCCGATATCACCGCCAAGGTGAGAGAATGCGGTCCAAACTCCATTGCCAGAATTGGCTGCACCAGCCGCTGGAAAGCTATCTCCGCGGTATAATTCAAAACCCGACTCCCAAAAAATATCGGTAGGTGCAAGCCAAGTTGTTTGAATACCCGCATCTCCAAACTGGCCGCCTAAAAAAGCTTCATAGGCTAGCGGTCGATTAGCAAAATCATCGGTATGAGTATGTTTACTCGCAAGATATCCAATGTTAGAGAAAAACCTTCCCGCTTTTATACTAGTGCTACCAAGGTTAATAGTTTGAAGATAGGCTTCTTCAACTTCAGCCCCTTCGCCAAATGCGATAGTGGTGCTGGCATAAAATTTATCGTCGACGTTAGCGTTTAAATTAAGTTCAGATTCACCCAATTGAAAACCTGCGTCGCCGGGGCCTGATTCTTCTGCTTGAAAGAAACCAGGGATTTCAAAAGAAAAATATTTAGGTTGATTGATTACTCGACCATTCAGGATCACTCCCACGCCGGGATTAAACGTATTAGCCGATTTTTGGTTTCCTTGTTGGGATATATTCACTTCCAGTTGTTCGACCGACTCTTGAGTCTCATCATTTGATTCTTGAGTATCTTTAAGTTTTTCATCTAAGGAGTCTATTTTTTTTTGGTATTCTTTTTTAAGCTGTTGTATTTCTTGCTTTAAATCTTGTAGGGTTGGTTGTTTTTCTTTTGCAATTGCATTAAAGTTTGTTGAAATTAAAGCTAATAATGCAGGTATTAAGACGTAAAAGTAATATTTTTTCATAAAAATAGTCTCGTTGTAGATCATATAAATAAAAGGAGGCGTTAAAGTTAATATCAATTTGACAGTTTTACGCGCACCGATTAACTGATTCTTTATTCGTCTTTAATAATACGAATAAAGCAACACATAAGATTAAACGAGAGGTGGATCGTTGTTTGAAAGAACTAACGGAGCATTTGATAGATAATTGTAATTAAGAGTTCTAGCAGAAAAATGCTGATTGAGTATGGAGTCAATATTGATTTCTACACCACTAATCACTGGTGAATGGTTGTAGTCAGCTAAACAAATTAGGCATTGGGAGTGTTCATCTAAAACATGATCTTTAGCATGTAAACTCGTTACTAATAAACTTGAGAGCCAAATTACCAATACAATCGCCCAAGCAGACTTATTCTGTTTTAAAAGGGGCTTGCTTTTGGCTGAGCTGAGGTTCATATTGTTTTGGACAAATAGGAATCTTCGAATGAGAAAAGAATGGCTATAATAAAAGATCCATCAATTTTTTTCAATTGAAATAATTCTGAAATAGTTTGGGAAGCTTAATGGAATCGTAAATATTTGTGAATAATTTAAAAGGTCATTTAAAATGTGCTTGCCTTGATGTACAACTTAATACGTTAGAAATTTAGCAAAAATTAGCGTATGGTCATGTATTTAGTAAAGCGTCGTTAAATCGACTTGTACCGTTTTCAAAAATAATTTAAGAAGGTATACAATGCGTAAATTTCTGATAATTATAGCTATTTTCTTAACAAGTAGTTGCACCACTGAAAATGAGAGGCTTGCGTTAGGTTCGCTTGAACGTAACCGTATTTCTCAAACGGCGACAAAAAGCGAAATTGTTGTATCGCAACCGATTAAACCAGGAAGTTTTGTTAAGAAAGGAACATTGTTGGTTCAATTAGATAATACCCAACAAAAAGCCTTAGTTGCAAAAGCCGATGCTGAGTTGAAGCAAGCAAAAGCTAGTTTTGATAAACTAAGTCATGGCGCAAGACCAGAAGAAATAGCCGCCGCTTCAGCAAAAACGGCGGGTGCTAAATCGGCTACGGTTGAAAGTGAAGCGAAATATATCCGTGTGAAAAATTTATTAAAAAGACAGCTGGCGAGTCAGGCCGAACTTGATCAAGCATTAGCGAATAGAGATGCCAACAGAGCAAATTTAAAAAATGCGCAGGAATCTCTCTTAGTCTTAACCAATGGTACTCGTGAAGAAGATATACGTTTTGCTCAAGCGCATGTAGACGCCGCTTTTGCCTATTTAGCGAGTGAGAAAAAAAGATTAAGAGATTTGTCTATTTTTGCAACTCGAGACGGCATTCTCGATACGCTACCTTGGAATGTTGGAGAACGAGTGACACAGGGAAGTCCTTTGGCTATTTTATTATCTGGGAATGCGCCATTTGCTCGTGTATATGTGCCTGAACCTTATCGTGTAAATTTGCGAGTAAATCAAAAATTGATGGTCAATGTTGATGGATTAGATCGAAAAATTGAGGGAACTCTTCGATGGATCTCCACTGAACCGGCATTCACACCATACTACGCACTTAATCAAGAAGAGCGGTCGAGACTAATGTATTTAGCTGAAGTGCAACTTCCTGACGCGGAAAAAGACTTACCAAATGGGATACCGGCACAAGTTGAATTACCATGAGCCAAATCGTTATATCAGCTAATCAACTAAGCCGAAAGTTTGGTTCATTAGTCGCAGTCAATCAATTAGATTTGCAAGTTGAAAAAGGCAAAATTTATGGTTTTTTGGGACCAAATGGTTGTGGTAAAACAACCACAATAAGACTACTCACAGGATTATTAAAACCATCATCGGGTAATGTTCAAGTTCTCGGTTGTCGCTTACCTGAAGAGGCTGAGAAATTGCGTTTACGTATTGGCTATATGACACAAAAATTTTCTCTTTATGATGACCTTACTGTGACCGAAAACTTAATTTTTATTGCTCGCATTTATGGTTTAACTAATCACCAGCAAAACGCTAGAATCAAAGAACTTCTCAATATTTATGGACTAGAAGAACAACAGAACCAATTGGCTGCGGGTATGAGTGGTGGCCAAAAACAACGATTAGGATTAGCTGCCGCAACCTTACACAAGCCAGACTTATTATTTTTAGATGAACCAACATCTGCTGTTGATCCAGAAAACCGAAGAGAATTTTGGGAGCAACTTTTTGATTTATCTGAACAAGGTATTAGTATTTTAGTTTCAACTCATTACATGGATGAAGCTGAGCGTTGCCATAAATTAGCGATTCTTGAAAATGGCATTAAGAGAGCTGATGGTTCACCCGAACAATTGATGCAAGATATGCCAGCAAAAGTGATTGAAATAAGTTGTGATAATACACGATCATTGAAGAAAAAATTAATAGAATTACCTGCAGTGATTAGCGCGGCTCAATTAGGATCTCGATTACGTGTTTTGATTGATAAATCACAAAAATCACCGATTGAATATATAAAGCGACAAATGAATATTGATTCAGATGTTTTTCTAAATTTAGTACGCCCTAGCTTAGAAGATGTCTTTGTGACTTGTACGGGGAAGAATAGCGGATGAGTGCTCTTTCTAGAATTTATGCAGTGCTCAGTAAAGAATTAATTCAACTTAGACGTGATCGTATGACCTTTGGCATGGTGGTAATGATCCCACTTATTCAACTGATGCTTTTTGCTTTTGCAATCAATACTAACGTAAGGCATATCCCAGTCGGCTTGGTCGACAATAGTCATACTGCTATTAGTAGAATCCTTAAACAAACTGTAGGCGCAACGGGTGTTGTTGAATTCAAAGAGACATACACGACAGCGGTACAAGCAGAAGCGGCTATTGCAAAGGGTGATATACGTGCTGCTTTTATTATTCCTCGTGACATTGAAAAAAGATTGGTGCGTCATCAAACGGTTGGGTTGGGATCACCACCTTCTACTAATGCTGAAACAAGTCGGCCAATCGCACAGTGGTTAGTAGATGGTTCAGACACTATGATTTCTGCAGCGCTTAAAGGGTTGAGAAATATGCCCATGGCGGAATTACTCAATAAATCAGCAAATCGTCAAACGCCGACTTTTGAAGTGACACTACTTTATAACCCCGAACAAAGAACTCCGGTGAATATAGTCCCTGGTTTGGTAGGTATTATTCTAACAATGACGATGATCATGTTTACTTCAGCAGCGATAGTTCGGGAAAGAGAGCATGGAAATTTAGAGTTGTTAATCACAACGCCGGTTCGTTCATTAGAATTAATGCTAGGAAAAATTATACCCTACATTTTTATTGGTGGTCTTCAAGCCATTATCATTTTAGGTTTAGGTTACTGGTTTTTTAATGTTCCGGTCAACGGTGGCCTTGGTCAGCTAGCGATGGCTACATTTTTATTTATTATAGCGAGTCTTACCCTAGGGATTGTTATTTCAACCATTGCAAAAAACCAACTGCAATCGACTCAATTAACTATTTTTGTACTTCTCCCATCAATTCTACTTTCAGGTTTTATGTTTCCTTTTGAGGGGATGCCAAAACTGGCACAAAATATTGCTGAGTTTCTTCCTGCAACTCATTTCATGCGCCTTATTCGCGGTATTGTTTTGCGTAATGCAGAAGTTTCTAGTATGACATTTGACATGTATTGGCTAGCTTTTTTTACTTTGTTTGGCCTTGCTGTTGCGTCGTTAAGATTCCAAAAAAACCTAGATTGATAGTTTCTAACCTTGAAACTACTTCCGCGCTGAGCATAGAAGATCTTATTAAGATAAATCAAGAAGTTTAACGTTATGTCATTGTTATTCTATTTGTTGAAATATCACGATTTTTTTGTTCTTGCTTTTGCTAGCTCTCCCTTAATAGCTAAAAGCCTCTAATAATACTGTTTCAGCTATTGCCCCTACAGTTATCACAGCAATCAAAACTAAAATAACAGATGCATATAAAACCCTTGAAAGATTAATTTCTGGCTTTCGATTTCTTTGGCTGTATTAGCAATTAGTTGACGACTAGTAAGTTGTATATAGGTTTGTTAGTAAGTTTAATACTAACTTAATTTTAAGTAGGTACCTTCTAAATTCTAGTTGATATGAGTAGAAGATACTTATTTTTTCCATTACTTCTTTCAACATTATTTCCAGTAACTCTGACCTCAGCAAGTTCACTTATTCACCGAATTAGAGAGCGAAGCGCTCAGATTTGGCTAACTCAAATTGTTTGTGTTTTGCTCTTTATGGAATTATCGACTCCTAGTTTTATCAACGAATATAATATTAGGCCCAATCGTTTTAATCAATCGCAGATTCAACCCACAAGTGCATAATGATTTAAGCTACAATAGCAGCCATAT
>CAZRPK010000124.1:0-8088 GCA_964601915.1 uncultured Kangiella sp.
CGTGCTTTTCGAGCATTTCATTTGCTCGAAAAGGTATTTTTAACAATGGGTACAAACTAAGGTTTTTCGGGTATGAGTGACAGCAATTTTATTAATGAAATCAAGAGAAGACGCACGTTTGCTATCATATCCCACCCCGATTTTGACCAATAGGACAACCTGAGTCACCAAAAGACATTAACTTTATTAATTTCATATAGTTATAACATGTCTCGGGTTGTCATATTGACTCCTTAAGCCCTTCTTTGTCATGCTAAGTCACACGAAACAAGTACAAATTTAAGTACAAATTTTGTGTTTCATCATTACTTAAATTTATTTGTACTTGTTCATTGGGTTCAATGACTTGGAGTACAAATCATGGCAATTACAGAATCTTGGCTAAAAGCCAACAATAGAAAAGAACGCACGAAAGCAATAACCAAAACTGATCGAGATGGTCTGGTCGTCCGCGTAACACCCAAAGGTAAAATCACCTACAGCTTGCGTTATTACTATAACAACAAGCAGACGCGAACTGATTTAGGTACATACCCTTTAATGTCAATTAAAGAGGCAAGATCAGAAATGCTTCGACTTAGGAAAAAGCTTGAGCAGGGGCATAATCCAAAAGTTGTCCGCCAACTTGAAAAACAAACCATCATTGCAGCGAAATCTCTCAAAGGTTTATTCGATCTTTGGTATGACGCTTATTGCGTAAAAAATAAGAAGATGCACCATGATATAAAACGCTCTTTTGAAATTCATGTGTTCCCAAGAATAGGAAAGCTTCCTGCTGAAAAAATAACTCTGCATGAGTGGTTAGATATTCTTGAGAAATTAGCAGATAGCAAACCTGCAATTGCAGAGCGAATTCTGGTCAATGCAAAACAGATGCTCAAATATGGCTTAAAGCGAAAGCTTATTCCTTCCAATGTATTGGCAGACATCTACGCCAAAGAAGATTTGCAGATTCAGAAAAAATCAATAGATCGCTCGCTATCAGATGAAGAGATTAAAATGCTTTGGCTAGCGGTGGATCACTCGCGGATTACAGCTAAGAACAAGCTCTTTGTAAAGCTTTGCCTGATTTATGCTTGCCGAAATGGTGAGCTACGTTTATCTGAAAAAGATCATTTTGATTTTAAAGCCAAGGTTTGGACTATTCCCCCTGAAAATCACAAGCTTGGTAAGAAAAGCGGCAAGCCTTTACTTCGACCTATAACACCAGCGATTGAAGGCTTTCTAAAGCAAGCCTTTGAGCTGAGTGTAGACAGCAAATATGTCTTCACCAATGATGGCTCAAACGATGTCATGGGGCATACTGCGCCAGTTGCGCTTCCTTACAACATCATGCAGTATCTTCGACGGCATGAGGACTACGAGCTTGCTCACTTTTCGATGCATGATTTAAGGCGTACCGCCCGTACAAACTTCTCCACACTTACTGATCCGCATATCGCAGAGATTATGCTCGGTCATACGCTTGGTGGCGTTTGGCAAACATATGATCGACATGATTACCTGAAAGAGCAAGCTAAAGCCTATGAAGCGTGGTGTGATCGGTTGTTCAAATTGGTTGGACTAAACTCACTAACTACTCCAAGTAATGACAATGTGGTTACATTTGATAACAGGTGCTATGGATAGTTAGTAAAATAAATGGACGGGGTGTTACCAGCCCCACATTTTTCGGATAGCGTGAGAGATATAATTTCGATCACAACTTTGGTTTTGAGTTTGGTTCCTTGCTTTCGCTTAAGCAACACGTTAATTTTAATCGAAGGGTAAACCCAACGTAGCAATAAGAGATAGTATGATTCAAAATGAATATGAATATATTGAATTTTTAGTCCAAGGAGGGCTGCAAAATGATAGTGCTTACAGCTATGGAAGATATTTGGAATCAGTTTCATCTTATCTGAATATAGCAATAGGTTTCTCAACGATTAAATCAGATGAAGATGTAAAATCTATTATTAACAATCTATCAAATACTGATTTAGCGGAAAATTACAAAAATAACTGCGGGACGGCACTAAGGGCGTATTTAAGATTTCTACATGAATCAGAACCCGCTTACAAATCACCTGATGAAATAGTGAATCCTGATCAATATATTGAAGGTGCTAAAAAAACAATTACCGTAAATACGTACGAAAGAGATAACAATGCAAGAAACAAGTGCATTGAAATACATGGGTTAAAATGTTCGGTGTGTAACATGAGCTTTGAGGAAATCTATGGTTCTATTGGAATTGGATTTATTCATGTTCACCACATCACACCACTATCAGAAATCGAAGAAAACTATCTAGTAAATCCAGAAACTGATTTAATGCCTGTTTGCCCTAATTGCCACGCAATGCTACATCGTCCTAAAGAAACTTTAAGCATTGAAACACTAAGAAAAATGTATAAAGAAAAAACATCTAATAATTAGCGCCAGCGAAAGCTGAGTAGGGCGTTATCTGTCAGGACAAATATGGAATACTTAGCAAGATTTGAAGAAATTAATGGTGTGCTGTTTAGGTTCGATACAAGAATCTATCTAAACGATTTTGATTCTTCAAAAGCAAGTAATTGTATAGGTGCAATTGTAGGAAAAAATCCCGGATCAGCCATACCTAAGACTCTTAACACATTGGTTCAGCTTGAATTGAACGGTGATAAAATGCTTCCAACGGTAAGAAATCGTTTCCTTGATGGCTACAAACTAGCTAACAAGGAGATACCCCTCAATTCCTTTGTAAGAGTCTGGAACCTGTTTTATATCTGTGATCCAGATCTTGAGTCAGCCTGTCAAACGGCTTCAAATTTTGACAACTTAATAAACTGTAACACTGAGAATGAAGGTGCTCCTATCGTTTGGTATGGATGGGGTGGCTACGATCAGCGGCTAAACTCATTTAAAGAAAGGTTCATAACAAAAGCTAGGCAGCATCAATTCTATTATGATCACAATAATTCAGATATAGAGACTAAAGCACCAACAGTTAAATCATTTGCTAAGCACACCCAAGGTATGCCCTCAAAACCCGTTAATGAACACTTATCTAGAATTATATAAATAATCACCTGTTATTTTTTCCAGCCCCAGAATATAAAAGCACCACATGAACAAAAATAAACTGCAACCACTATATGACTTTTTGAAAGAAAATAGAGAATTCAATAAAAAGGTTCAAAATAATTTCTACAACTCAATACTTTCTCACCATGAGGATAATAGCGATAAGGTAATAGCCCTGCTATACCATATTGCAAATACTCAAAGCCAGCCAAAAATTGACTACTTAGCAGCGTTCTATAAGTCTATTTTAAATGAGACTAACTCCACAAAAAGTTTTGCAGCCTTCGTAAAAAAAGTTAGTGGTAAAGATAGCATTTTATATATTGATCTTTTTGAGGGATTGAGAAAACAAAAGGGATGGGGAAATAAAACCGCAGCTCTGTTCGTAAAATCAGTTTACGATGCTCACAACGGAAATTATGATGAAAATTATAGTTTTTGGAGTGATGCTCCCAAAGATATAGCAAAAGAAGACGAACTAAAGTTACCAGTAGATGCTGTGATTATGTGCATATTCAAAGAGATAGGACTTTCAAAACCTTACTTTTTAGAAATTAATAGCATTTTAAGTGTTCATTATAATGGTGATGAAATTGAAGTTTGGGATGATCTTTGGTTTTGGGGTTTTATCACTCAAAAAGGCTCTGGCACTAATAGAAGTATTGAATGGAATGAAAACAAATACTGGTCGTTACAAAATACTGATAAAAATAAATTGGAAATAGAAAAAATAAAAGGCAAGGCTACAAAGTTTATTAATTTATTGAACACCTTAAATAATAACAAGATTGAGGAGTAGGTAGTTTGCAGATATGCAGTGTTACGCATATTTAGTTATTTGACTCCTGATTAGCAATTCTTTACGGATAAAAGATAAAAAGTAGTAATTCTTCATTAAAAATTGTAGAAATAATAGAAGAAGAATTTTAAATGAGTAAAGAATGGTTAAGTAAATGATTGCAGTATATAGAAAAGTTAACATCATATTTCTAATGACACTTGTTTTAAGCATTGCCGCTGGATGTGCTTCTACGCATATGGAGCAATACTTAGGGCAAGATATTCAAGAAGTAATGATTGATAGTGGCGCTCCTATAAACGCATTTGATATGAGTGATGGACGGAGAGCATTTCAATTCCGTTGGGGAGGAGGAACGTTTGTTACTCCTCAGACAACAACAATTACGGGAAATGCTTCAGCTATTGGCAATACAGCTTGGTATGAAGGAACTGCGATAACTTCTGGGGGCAATGTAATTACCTCAGAAGGTTGTATTATCACCTACTTGACTCGTTGGAGTAGTGATAGAAATGCATGGGTAGTCACTGAAAATAGAGTGCCAAAGCAACTGCTATGCTAGACATGGAATGATGACAGTAAAATTTACTGCCACCACCTAATATGCTCATGAGATTTTTCGTGTATGAGGGATATGAGGTAAAACGCGGTTTTCCAACAGTCGGACTAGGACTGAATCCATTCTTTCAAAATCGTCTGGGATATCAAGACAGATCAGGCGCTTGGTTTTCAGTAATTCCCTGAATTTTTTTGACACCTTATTGCGGTGACTTTTTTCCATTACAAAGATGATATCAGCCCACTCGATAAGATCGCCACTGACAGTTGTGGCGGCATCTTTATTTGTGCCACAACCGATGGCACTCACATTTTCATAGTGAGAAAACACTTCTTCACCCGTTGGGCTTCTAAGCTTGTTTTCGCTGCATACAAATAATAAGTTCATAACTTATTCTCCCATAAACTTAGTGTTTTGTTCCATCATTATTGAAAGCTTCATCTTGGGTTCTACGCATTTCGGATGCGCCCCAATCTAGAATGTCCTCTATTAACCATAGATTGCTCGAACCCACTGTTTTTATAACGGGTGCAGGCATAGGATTGTAGGCGCGTCTAAGCTTTCTAAATATTGTTCTCGATGAACATCTATAACGATCACAAAGATCGCTTGTATTTAAATATTGCCCTATATTTTGATCATTAAATGTCATAACAAACCTCGTTTAGGTAGTAATTAATTAAAAGGGTAAATCGTCTTTTAAACTCAAATTATTTTCTTCAAGCGCAGTGTTTAAATCTGGCATGCCTTGTCGCTTTATAAGTGGGTGTGAAAAATGAAATAGCTGGTGCAGTTCCTCATGCATGGCTTGATCGATTAATCGTTCAAGGTAGCAACGCATTGCACCACGATGATATTTATATTTGCGTTTAAAGCATTCTTCATGATGCCCCCAAGCGGTAACTGATTTGCTATCAGTATTTGAAAGAAATTCTAAATAGGTGGCTAGGTAGGTAAATGCTTTAGGGATTTCTAAAATTACGCGTTCGGTTTGAATGTTACCTTCGAGCTGATCTATTGGATCACCAAGCAGATCATGAACTTTATCGGCAACAGCTTGCACCTGCTTTTCCAATCGTGCTTGTTCTAATTCATCAATCATGATCTTCTCCCTCAATGTAGTCTTTAACGAAATCAATCTCCCACCAAGGTGGACGATCAACGATAAATATTTTTTCTTTTAAGTCTAAAACGGCTTTGCCTTGGAAGTTTTGAGCTATCTCTGAAACGGGAAGGACGGGGGTCAGTGTTTCACCCATGCCGAGGCCACCGCCATCTGCACTGATACCTGCATTGTGGCTTGCGGTTGCAATGGAAACGGACTTGTACCCTGCTTTGTCAGATAGCTCTTTGGCATGTGATCCAGATACACCCCAAACCATACATACCGAGTTTTCTTCAAAAACTTTGTAGCCTCCCTCTGCTTTGTATTTGGCAAATGCCTCACGGTCTTGAACAACGGTGATAATACGAATGCCCATACCATTGCTGATCTCGCGGTATAGCCTTAAAGCTTGTGGGATTGAAGGAATGCGAGATATGTTGCCAAATTCATCAAGACAAAAAGCCGCATGGTGTTTTCGATCTTTGACTTGTGCAATACGCTTGATGAAATAATCACTAATGAGCACCGCATATTGAGCATGGCTGACCACGTATTTTGAGGGGAAGTTTATTGATACTGTGCTTAGAGTATTGGCAAGCTTGGCAGGATCATAGTGATTAAACTGGGTTTTATCGCGAAGTACCGAACCTCTTCCAAATAGCTTGAATGCTTTTTGAAAGCTATCAATTACCCATTCAAATTGATCAGAATGTTCTTTGCCATACTGGTCATATATTTTTTGAGACTGCATGGCGACAAACCCGCCACCAGCATCACTATCTTTCATGCTTAACAACTCTTGACCGAACCTCTCATGTGAATATGTTGAGAAATCCCAGAACGCACCTAAAAAACATCGGTCTGGATCATACGTTGCCCATTGTATTAAAAGCACATGAGATATCTTTTTTGCATCATCGGATATCCAGCTATTGGCTCCTTCATGCTGGCAATGTGCATAAAGCATCTCGGTTTTTTCAAAGCTATCATCCACAATCATATGACCGTTTGCCACGCTCTCAATCAAATCATGAAGTGGATTAATACAAGTAGGCAAGGGATCATTTTCTATGAAATGATCAATATGGGTGACTGCTACACCATCAATCTTGGCTCGCCCTTTGTGAGTTGGTGTGTAAAGTTCATCATCCTTCATATTGAAATACATGCAGCTCTCACCACCAAGCCCAAGGGTAATAATATTGGGCTTTACCAAGCTCAATGACTTCATCGAGCCTGACATTCCCATGATGGTGAGATGATGATCATTGGGCATGAAAAGTGGTTGTCCTTCCAGATGTCCAAGATATACTCCACCCAGCTTCTCACCATCTTTCTTTATCAGGCCAAGCTTTACAGCATCTTCCAAAGTACCAATCTTTGCATCCTGAAACTTCACCTGACTCTATCAATGCTCTGGCACGTTCAGCCTCAAGGAATGAGCGTCTGCGGCCTTTGATCGTGTGCCATATTTCTTGAACTCGATTCAAGGTAAACATTGCCTGCAAAATTTTATTGCCATTTGGCACAGAATATTTTTGAGAATAGTAACCTTTGGAGCTACTTTGTTGGTTTTTGAGAGCCATTGACTATCTCCTCAGCAAGACGTTTAAATTCCAGTGTTTTTAACTTCCAATCCGCAGGTGTTGGTAAATCACGAATTAAATCCTTTGGTATCGAAGATCGATGATTTTGAGTAATCTCTTTTAACTGGCGTGCCATGCTCTCGCGTTGTTGTCGTGAATAGCTTCCCGCCGCTTGAAGCTGTTTGTCACCTAAAACCATACCTACAAGAGAAGTTAGATCGCCCATGTTGGCAGTGAATTTGGTGACACCAAAACTATCTTGAACAGTAGCAAGCTGCGCTTTCATCAGGTCACTCTCCATCGTATACAAGATAGGCATAACTTGACCGATAGCTTGGTAATACATAGCGTAAGCGTTATTCCCTCGTTCAACTTCTGCAACCGCAAGAGCCATTAACTGCTCAAGTTTTGCCTGATCATTAGCGAGTGTTTTGATGTGTGTGGCTTCGCCAGTAGCAGCAACTCGCATGATGGCGTTATAGATTGAACGCTCAGGGGGGACGTTTAATTCATACACCACTAAAATGATGCCTAGCACTACTGGAAGAGACAGTATTTGTGCAATTCCGAAAAAGAAGGGTTTTGCTAACCCGCTAGGATTATTTGTGTTGTCTTGCTTATTGATATCAATATTTTCTGTATTCATGACTTTCTCCTAGTGTTTAGTGTTGTTGTTTATTGAATTAATTGGATACATGCTTTCTTTATTTTCTTTTATTGCTTCGGTACTAATACCGCTCACAGGAGAAGCTACTTGATGGTCAACTTCTGACTGACTGGGAGAAATTAAGAAAATACAAAAGGACAAACCTAATGGCATGGATGCCAAAATTAGAGAGATAACAAGAAGAGGAAGAACCTCATCGCTTCGACTTAAAAGTTCGTAATCACTTAGATTTTTAATCGAAGGTATTTCAAGTCTGCTTGCTTCTTTTAACCTACTTTAATCAGTTAAAAACCGTATAATTCTGTAACCTACTGAAATCA
>CAZRPK010000125.1:0-8045 GCA_964601915.1 uncultured Kangiella sp.
TGGAAAAAAATATAAGCATTGTTGTATATCAGTATCCCGTGCGGTGAGCGGCTAAATGCTCAATAAGTTTATCAATAACTGTATAGGCACACTTAGAGTGTGCAAAAACACAGATACTTAAACCGACCTTTGGTCAGTTGGTGAAAACATCTTAAAGCTACAATGTAAAAGGAGGATAGAACAATTTTATCCTTAATTATGTCAGGTTTATAGAAGTAAAAATACGGACATAATTTTGCGTTGAGCTAATATTTTAGAGTTCAGGTTCCATACCGATATTGGGATTTACATTGTCTTTGCTGCGCTCAGTTTTGTGAGTTTGGGCAGGTGATCGGGCAGGGGCGTGTTCTTTGATTTTAGAAAAATCAGGTGTAGATTTATTTTTAGAGTTGTTCATATGAGATAAATCACGGATCAGATTTTGGCGCTCTTTTTCATTCTTGAGCTGTAATTGAGTTAGCCGTGTTTGTAGGTTTTGTCTTTGAATGAGCTGATTTTTTATGAGGTGTTCACGCTCTGACTGATCACGGAGCTGGCATTGATGGGTTTCTTTTTCATTGGTTTTGCGTTGTTTCCAATACCGCCCATTAAGCTTGTCCCAAAACCCTTTAAAGCCTTTGCGGATTTTTGTGGCGCGTTGTCGTTCTTCTGTCCTATCATTCTGGTGAGGGAATAAACCTCGCCATGAATATCAATAACCACAAAGCCGCGCCTATCGCCCTTGGCAAGATAATATACGCGTTCCTGTAAAGCGTGTTCAAATGATTTTTTATCATCGGAAACTGCCCAGCATTCTTGTAAAGTGGCTTTGATAGCTTTTGGGTTTTGACCCGTGCGCGCAAGTTGATTAATATTATTGGCAATGCGGGATTTTCCGAGAGCGCCTAACAGCTTTGCAAGTTTCTTATGATCTAGGCTTGCACTTTCACCACGAGTACGTTTTTTAGGCATAGCTGGCATTTCTTCTTTGAAGATCAACCAGCGAATATAGGCAGCAAGAGGCCGACCCGCCGCAGCGGTTTCTAAAGCTTTGCGCTCATCTTTGGTGAAGCGCATAGAGAATGGCGGCGGGTATTTTGAAGGTTTTGTAAAATTATCAGACATTTTACTGCCCTCCTATTGTAGATCGGAGAAGAGTGCTGGTATAATCCGCGCCAGTTGAAGTGTGGGCTCCCTCTAATATAGATAGTAACGCGTTTCGAGGTAGTGGTTTGTCTGTTATATCAAGCGCTGTAACTGATATCTGCAAAGGTAGATAGTGTTGGCATCCAGCCCCCGCTACCAATTAAATTGATGTTGAAATTTTAATAGGGTGTTAAAGCCTTCTAATATATTAATATCGATTATTAGTTTATTTTTTCAGGCGAAATAGACGAACACAAAGGTTTATATGAAAGTAAAGCGTTTACTTTTATTGAACTCCAGCAGTATTTGGAATGGGCCTTTTGGCTCATTTTTTATGCCCATGGATTGGGCTGTATGCCGCAAAGAGGCATGGATGCCGATGTGGCGATGCCCACGGATTGGTTTATACTATATTGAGATAAATTGCGAGTATATACATGACAAAAACTGAACAATTATCCGAAATGCTTAAACCTGCTGTTGAAGCTTTAGGGTATGAGTTTTTAGGGATCGAATATGTTGGTCAGGGAATTAATTCAGTTTTACGAATCTATATCGATCATGATAATGGAATTGGTGTAGAGGATTGTAGTAAAGTGAGTCACCAAGTGAGTGGTATCTTAGAAGTTGAAGATCCAATAACGAACCAATATACGTTAGAAGTATCATCGCCTGGATTAGATAGACCACTATTTGATTTACCTCATTTTGTAAAAGTGGTGGGGGAAACTGTCAATCTAAAGTGTCATATTGGTGCCGATGGTCGTCGTAAATTTAAAGGTAAGCTGATTGTAGTTTCGGAGCAGTTATTGGTGATTGAAGTTGATGGATTACTTTATGAGCTAGATTTTCAAGACGTTGATAAAGCAAATCTAGTCGTAGAAATTTAAAAATACTAGTAGAGATTTAAATTGATTTAATACATTGCAGAATTTTGAGGTTAATAGAAATATGAACAACAAAGAAATATTATTGGTCGTAGAAGCTGTTTCAAATGAAAAAGATGTTGATCGTGAGGTTATTTTTCAGGCGATAGAAGCGGCACTTGCAACTGCAACGCGTAAAAAGAAAGGTATTGAAATCGAAGTAAGAGTCGAAATTGATCGAACTACTGGTAGTTATGATACTTTTAGACGATGGAAAGCGATTGATCTGGACGCGAGAGATGTAGCATTGACAGAAGAAGATGAAGCAATTCGAGGAACCGGAGTGCAAAATCCACTTGTTGAGATCAGTTTAGAGGCCGCTAATATTGATGAACCTGAATTAGTTGATGGCGATTATGTTGAAGAAGAAATTGATTCCATTGCTTTTGGCAGAATAGCTGCACAGACGGCAAAACAAGTCATCGTACAAAAAGTTCGAGAAGCTGAGCGTGCAAAAGTAATTGATGCCTATGAGTCTCGTATTGGCGAATTATTAACCGGTGTGGTTAAAAGAGCGAATCGTGATTCAATCATCTTAGATCTGGGTGGAAATGCAGAAGCGATAATTCCTCGTGAAGAAATGATGCCGAGAGAATCCGTAAGAGCTGGTGATCGTATTCGTGGTTATTTATATGCGGTTAATCCTGAGGTGAGAGGACCACAATTATTTTTGAGCCGTGCAAACTCTGAAATGCTTATAGAGCTGTTTAGAATTGAAGTGCCTGAAATTGCAGAAGAAACGATTGATTTGATGGGGGCGGCTCGTGATCCTGGTTCTAGAGCTAAAATTGCAGTTAAAAGCAATGATAAAAGAATTGATCCAGTTGGTGCTTGTGTCGGCATGCGAGGTTCTCGAGTCCAAGCTGTATCGGGTGAGTTAGCTGGGGAGCGAATTGATATCGTTTTGTTTGATGCTAATCCTGCGCAGTTTGTTATTAATGCAATGTCTCCAGCAGAAGTCGCATCTATTGTTTTAGATGAAGACAAACACACTATGGATATCGCAGTAGAAGAAGATCAACTTGCACAAGCTATTGGTCGAAATGGACAAAATGTCCGTTTAGCCAGTCAGTTAACGGGTTGGGCATTAAATGTAATGACTCAAGAAGATGCGGATAGTAAAGCCAAAGAAGAAAGCCAAGGGCTTGTCGAAAAATTCATGAAAGAACTAGATGTTGATGAAGATTTAGCAGAAGTTTTAGCTCTGGAAGGTTTTACAACCGTTGAGGAAGTCGCTTATGTACCTTTGTCTGAAATGGTTGAAATCGAGGGTTTTGATGAGGAACTTGTTGAAGCGCTTAAAGTTAGAGCAAAAGATGCATTGTTAACTAAAGCTATTCGTAGTGAAGAAAAACTAGACAAGAATGAACCTGCACAAGATTTGTTGGAAATGGAAGGAATGGATCGCCACTTAGCTTATATTTTAGCAAGTCGAGGCATTGTTACTATGGAAGATTTAGCAGAGCAAGCGGTTGATGAAATTAGCGATATTGATGAACTTGATGATGAGCGAGCGGCCGCGCTGATTATGACAGCCCGAGCACCTTGGTTTGCAGAAACTGAATAGTCTAGAGTTGTTTAAAGATAACCAAACTTAAGTTAGCAAATCATCATAGTTTGTTAAAAAGCTCTTAAATTAATAAAAATCATCCTACGGGGAGATCTTAATGTCAGAAGTGACAGTAGAAAAATTAGCTAAATTGGTTGGAACACCGGTTGATAAATTACTTGAGCAAATGAAAGATGCCGAAGTCTTGCTGTCCAGTGCTGCTGATGTGGTTTCTGAAGAGCAAAAGCAAACTTTACTTGCGTATCTGCAAAAGAGCCACGGTGAAAGTGATGCTAAGCCGAGCCCTAAAAAGATTACACTTAACCGCTCTAAAAAAAGCTCACTTAAAATGTCAAGTAAATCTGGACGGACTAAAAGTGTTGCGGTTGAAGTCAGGAAAAAACGAACCTTTGTTAAGGTTGCTCCTCCAGTTGCAGATGAATCTAAGGCAGAAGATTCGTTGAATAGTGATGAAGTTGATGATGCTAGTGTAGTAGATGCTGTTGTTGAAAATGAGTACGAAGCAGTAGAAGAAACAAAAGCAAAAACCGAAGCCGAATTACAAATTATTGCGGAAGAAGAGGCTAAAATAGAAGAAGCTAAGATTCGCAAAGAAGTTGAAGAACAAATGCGATCGGAATACGAATCTAAAGCAAAAGATGAAGCTCATAGAATTGTAAGTTCCCGAGTTGAAGCGGATATTCAAGTTAGGTTAGCCGCTAAAAGAAAAGAGAAAGAAGTTGCCGAAAAAGCAGAGAAAGAAGCTGAAAAAGAAGCAAAAGATACTCGTCAAAAACGCTATAAAACAGCTGTCGCAACGCCTACAACAGAAACTGAAAGTGATAAACGACGCAAGAAAAAGAAAAAGAAAACTCGTGGTGATGGACCAAAAACTAAGATGGATATGCTTTCTGAATTCCGTCGTCCTACTCATCGAAAGAATGACGATGAAAGCCCTCTATCTGATGGAAGAAGAAGAATTGCGGCACCGAAATCTATGAAACACGGATTCAAGATACCCACTAAAGACGTCGAAAAGTCAGATCTAAATATTGGTGAAAGCATTAGCGTGGGTGATTTAGCTCAACAAATGTCAATTAAAGGTGTTGAGCTAATTAAGAAAATGATGGGTATGGGGATAATGGCAACCATTAATCAAACCATTGATCAAGAAACCGCAGAATTGGTGGCTGAAGAAATGGGATTCAATGTTAATTTAGTTGCTGATAATGCATTAGAGATCGAGTTGCTTAAGAAAGCTATTAACGATAGTGAAGAAAAACCTCGTCCACCGGTTGTGACTATTATGGGACACGTTGATCACGGTAAAACGTCATTACTTGATTATATTCGAGCCAGTAAAGTGGCTGACGGAGAAGCCGGTGGGATCACTCAGCATATTGGTGCATATCATGTTGATACTCCTAAAGGCGTTATTACTTTCTTAGATACTCCAGGACATGCGGCATTTACTTCAATGAGAGCACGTGGAGCTAACGCGACCGATATCGTCATTTTGGTTGTTGCTGCCGACGATGGAGTAATGCCACAAACGATTGAAGCAATACAACATTCCAAAGCGGCGGGTGTTCCTTTGATTGTTGCAGTGAATAAAATGGATAAAGAAGCTGCCGATCCAGATCGTGTTAAAAATGAATTATCTCAACATGAAGTTATTTCTGAAGAATGGGGTGGTGATACAGTTTTTGCTCATGTATCTGCAAAAACAGGAGATGGTATTGACGCATTATTAGAAAGTATAGCTGATACTGCCGAATTGTTAGAGTTAACTGCATCTGATACAGGTTCTGCTTCCGGCGTAGTGATTGAAGCACGTCTTGATAAAGGTCGTGGTGCTGTCGCATCAGTATTAGTGCAGACTGGTGATTTAAATGTGGGTGATATTGTTTTAGCGGGGTTCCATTACGGTAAAGTGAGAGCACTTAATGACGAAAATGGCGTAAAAATTAAAAATGCAGGTCCATCTATTCCTGTGGAATTAATTGGTTTATCAGGTGTACCAGAAGCGGGTGATGAAGTATCGGTTGTACCTAACGAAAGAAAAGCCAGAGAAGTGGCTGCATACAGGCAAACAAAACATCGTGAAGCAGTCGTTGCTAAACAACAAAAAGCAAAACTAGAAAATATGTTTGCGAATGTTGGTGAAGGCGAAGTAATGAATGTAAATGTTCTTATAAAAGCCGATGTTCAAGGTTCTGCAGAAGCTATTTCACGCTCTTTAACTGACTTATCAACAGATGAAGTAAAAGTGACTATTATTTCTGCGGGTGTGGGTGGAATTAAGGAATCTGACATAGTTTTAGCTTCAGCATCGAATGCTATCGTGATCGGTTTTAATGTAAGAGCTGATGCCACTGGAAGAAAAGCAGTTGAAAAAGAAGGTGTCGATTTACGTTATTATAAGATTATTTATGAAGTCATCGACGATGTTAAAGCGGCAATGAGTGGTTTACTTTCTCCTGAATTAAGAGAAGAAATTGTTGGTCTAGCGGAAGTGCGAGATGTCTTTAAGTCACCAAAATTTGGTGCGATTGCAGGTTGTATGGTTATTGATGGTTTTGTGAAAAGAAACTTACCTATCAGAGTACTACGTGATGATGTTGTTATTTACGAAGGTGAACTAGAGTCATTGAGACGTTTTAAAGATGAAGCGAACGAAGTGAGAAATGGCATGGAATGTGGTATCGGAGTTAAAAATTACAACGACGTTAAGCCTGGCGATCAAATTGAAGTGTTCGAAATAAAAGAAATTGCTAGAACAATTGATTAAATAGTCATTCCTAACCTCTCTCTTAAAATGAGAGGGGAATGTGTCATTCTAAGCGAATAAAAGTAAAAAATATCATGGCAAGAGAATTTAAAAGAACTGATCGTGTTGCAGAGCAATTACAACGAGAGTTGGCTCAAATCATCCAGCAAGAAATCAAAGATCCACGATTAGGTATGGTGACTGTGTGTAAAGTACATCTTTCACGCGATTTACACTATGCGACTGCTTATGTGACTTTCTTAGGTATTGAAGAAACAAAAAAAGCGACAGAAAAAGGTGTGGAGATCTTAAATGAAGCATCCTCTTTTATAAGAAACTCAATCGGCAAACGTATGAGAATGCGTGCTATACCCCATGTAAAATTTTTATTTGATGAATCTATTTCACGTGGCAGAGATTTATCATCTTTAATCAGTAAAGCGCATGATAAAGATGAAAATTTACCTTCCGATCCTGAGTAAGCTTTTGGTTCAGAATAGTCCGAATAATACCGACTGGAATAAAATAGCATGGCACGTAGAAAAAAAGGTCGCGTAATTAGTGGGATTTTACTGTTAGATAAGCCTCAAGGTTTATCTTCAAACTCGGCACTTCAAAAAGTTAAACGTCTTTATAATGCTCAAAAAGCAGGTCATACTGGTGCTCTTGATCCTTTAGCAACTGGCATGTTACCCCTTTGTTTTGGTGAGGCTACTAAATTTTCTCAGTTTTTATTAGACTCTGATAAAGGTTACCGTGTAATAGGTAAATTAGGTGAAAGAACCGATAGTGGAGATTCAACCGGTGAAATCATTAATACTCGAGAAGTTAAAGTGTCACAAAAAAAACTAGAAAAAGCTTTAGAAAACTTTCGTGGCGACATCATGCAGATCCCTTCCATGTTTTCTGCTCTTAAACATAAAGGACAACCTCTTTATAAGTATGCGAGAAAAGGAATAGAAATAGAACGTCCAGCGCGGCCGGTTACTATTTATGAACTAGAATTAATCCGTTTTGAAGAAACAGAAAATGGCACAGAAGTAGAACTATTTATCGAATGTAGCAAAGGTACTTACATAAGAAATATCATTGATGACTTAGGTGAAGATCTAGGTTGCGGGGCTCATGTAACGATGCTCCATCGAGAATTTGTAGCGGATTATCCTGTTGAACAAATGATTTCCCTTGAACAGCTTGAAAAAGATAGGGAAGAAGGAGTAACTCTTGATGACTATCTTTTGCCAATGGATAGCGGAATATTACATTTGGATGAAATAACGATTGATACCGAAAGCGCTAATTTTTTTGCACACGGACAGGCAATAAATTACGATAAGTTAGAAGAGGGTCAATTGTTCCGAGTTTATGATGACGCTGAACGGTTTTTAGGTCTCGCAGAGGTTGACGATCAAGATATGCTCGCTCCTAAGCGGTTAGTTGTTTACTTGTAATAGGCAGGAAAAACTGGATGTTTTGTAATACTGCCAGTGGCGCTAATGCCAGTGCTATTCTCTATAGTTTAATTGAAACAGCTAAGGCCAATGGGCTGACACCGTTTAACTATCTGATGTTCTTACTGGAAGAGCTGCCCCAAAAAACCTGGAAATTTAAATCACCTTATGAGCTAGTTGAAGAAATGAAGAAGGCGCACCCTGATTATTCTATTAAAGAGCTT
>CAZRPK010000126.1:0-7865 GCA_964601915.1 uncultured Kangiella sp.
TCCAAATATTCCTCAATGCCATAACTACCGCCCTCGCGCCCCATTCCTGATTGTTTAATTCCACCAAAGGGGGCTGAAGGATTGGACAGTCTTGCCGTGTTGATTCCTAACATTCCAACGTTAAGCTGGTCATTTAGATTAGAAATAATTTTTTGATTTTTTGTGTAAGCATATGCACAAAGACCTGATTCAGTTTGATTAGCTAGACTTATTGCTTCTTCCTCACTTTCAAATTCAATTAACGTAACCACTGGCCCAAAAATTTCTTTATTAAATATTTCCATATTCGGTGTCACATTATCAATAACTGTCGCTTCAAAGAAAGTACCATCTAAACTGTTTTCTTTTTCTAAAGATTTTCCACCTAAAAGAATACTAGCCCCTTCTTCTTTTGCCTTATTAATCAATTCAGTAATTTTATCAATCGCTCTTTGGTTAATTAATGGTCCTAATGTGTTTCCTGAGTCAAAACCACATCCCATTTTTAATTGTTTAATACTTTTAATTAATCGTTTGACGAACTCTTGCTTTATACTTTTGTGGATAATGAATCGATTAGCGGTTACACAAGTTTGTCCTGAGTTTCTAAATTTTGCGACTAAAGCACCTTCAACGGCAGCTTCTATATCGGCATCTTCAAATATGATAAATGGTGCATTACCACCAAGCTCCATTGCGGTTCTCTTTACGCCGTTTGCACATTGCGCAAGTAGTCGTTTACCAATCATTGTAGAGCCGGTAAAACTAAACTTTGCTACTTTGGGGTGACTAGTCAAAACCTCACCAATTGCCTGCGCATTACTTCCAACAACTGTATTAAAAACACCTGCGGGGATGCCTGCTTGCTCCCCTAGTTTTGCCAAAGCTAAGGCTGATATAGGTGTTAATTCAGAAGGCTTAAGAACGAAACTACAACCAGCGGCTAGAGCTGCACCCGCTTTTCTTGCGACCATAGAGCAAGGAAAATTCCAAGGTGTAATGGCGGTAACAACCCCAACCGGTTTTCTATAGATTTTCGCCTGTTGGTTAAGTGGTGCTTGCTGATTTATCGGCTCTGTAAAAAGGTGTGCTTGCTCCGTATAGATTTTAATATAGTCTGCAGAATGCAGTATTTCTCCAACCGCCTCAGATAAAGGTTTCCCTTGTTCGGATGTTAAAATCCTAGCCAAGTCTTCACTATTCTCTCTTAGTAACTCCTGCCATTTTAATAGGATTTTACTGCGTTGTTCGTATGGTGTTAACTTCCACTCTTCAAATGCTTTACCGGCACTATTAATAGCCTTTTCAACTTCTAAGCTAGATACTTCAGATATTTGTGTTATTACTTTTCCTGTTGCAGGATTAAAAACTTCGAATGTTGAATCAGAAATTAGCCATTCTCCATTTACATAGGATGATTTTTGAATAAGGTTTTTGTTTTTAATAAGCTGCATAGCACAAATAAACGTAGTGGAATTCTGAAAAATCAGTAGGTATTTTAATAAAGGGATAATACCTTATCAGCGTAAGAACATCACAAATTTTTTATTATGGCTGTTCAGGTGGCATATTGAAATCAAACACTAAAATTTAGTATATCCGTCATAAGCTGCGGGTCGATATTGTCCCCACTTAATATCACTCCATTCGCCCTTTTGGAATAAATTCATTTAAGCCTATATCAGGTTCATTCTCAACATCTATTGTTTCAATATCATACATAAGGGCTGCAATCGGCAACGCGCCTGAAGGTTCTAAAACTAGCTTTAAATGATTAAATGCAAAGGCAACCGAACGTTTGATCGAATCTTCACTGACGGTAACTATTTCATCTACATATTCACGAACAAGTGGAAAGGTAAACTCTCCCATTGAAGTCGTTCTCGTGCCGTCTGCTATGGTTGGCGGGTTCGGATTGCTGTGTACCTTGTCCTGCAATGACTATCTCATTATCAAATGGTTTTATTAGTGTTAGCTTTTTCTCAGGGTTCGCTTGTTTGGCTATTTGTTCGCGTGGGATTTTATTCGTTTAGCCGCTTCTAGAATTTGCTTATGATCGATCATGGATTAAGAGTCACTCTAGTTAGCTTATCAATAATTAATTTTTCTGCCAAATTAAAATCTACAAATTCTATTCCACTTGTATTCGCTGTTAATTGATTCAATATTTCTTCTTGAATAAAGCCTCTTTGCTTTGCCTTTGCATATGGCAATCGATGAAACATAACCATGGAATACCTTGGACAAAAGAATTCAGGAAATCGTTTTTCTAACTCAAAACCTAACGCATTTTTTAATAGAAATTTTTCATCTCTAACCGAGTCACGCATAGTGACGTAGTTTTCGATTGCCATATCGGCAATTGCATCACCATTTTCTTTTCGGTTGCTATCAACTCTCTCGAATATCTGTTGCCAGTTAATATTATGATTAGAATATTCATCAATTACTTCAGCTAAATACACTGCATCTTCAAATCCACAGTTCATACCCTGTCCATGAAAAGGAACTACGGCGTGAGCTGCATCACCTAGTAATAATGCTTGGTGCTTATAATGCCAAGGTGAACATTTTACAGTTGCTAAACGGCCCGTTGGATTATCAAAAAAATCTTCTCTCAAAGTTGGTAAAAGTGGGAGTGTATCTTTAAAATGAGTTTCAAAAAATTTACCTACTTTCTCTTTATTATCTAAAGAATCAAAACTGATATCACCTTTTGTTGGCATAAACAAAGTCACGGTAAATGACGCGTCTTCGTTCGGTAATGCGATTAACATATAGCCTCCGCGAGGCCAGATATGTAAAGAGTTCTTATCTATTTGATATTTACCATTTTTTCCAGCGGGAATACACAGTTCTTTATAACTATGACCCAGCTCAAGAATGTCATGTTGGATTGATTTTTTTTGATGGATGGCATCTCGCACTGACGATGCGCTGCCATCCGTTCCAATGATTTGTTCAAAGTTTACCAATATTTCTTCGTTCGTTTCTGAATGCTTAAATTGTATTTGGTTGTTATCAAAATCAACGCTTTCACAATTCTGATTAAAATGAATGTTGACTAGCCCTGTTTCCTCCGCTGCTTCTAAACAAATTTTATTCAAGTCACCTCTAGAAACTGAATAGATAACCTCTTCTTCTTTTTGTCCATAACTTTGAAAGTTTTCATTACCCTCTAGATCATGAACCATTCTTCCTTTCATAGTCGTTAATAGTGGTTTTACTTTATCTATTAATCCCGCTTGCTCTAAAGGATATATTCCGCGATTGGCTAGCGCTAAATTGATCGAGCGACCTGCGCTGATATCTTCTTTTCGCATATCCGATCGTCGTTCATAGAGTTCTACTCTTATTCCTCTTTTCGCTAGTAAAACGGCTAATAGAGACCCCACTAAACCTGCACCAATAAGAGTAATTGTTTGTTGATTTGATATTTGTGTAGAATCAATCATGAATTTTTCTAATCGCTGATAGCAAGATTTCTTTAAAATTAAATACATCTTGAAATGAATTATATTGGGCAACCGGTGCGACTCGAATAACATTAGGATAACGCCAGTCAGCTGTGACCCCAGCACTTTCAATGGCATCAAATATTTCTTTCCCCCTCTCTGGAGAATCGTCAGTTTTCAATTTGATTGCTAACGACAATTGACTACCAGAGGCATTCAATTCTCTAGGCGTTAATATATCAACATCATCTGAAAGTTGGTCTTCAATTAAAAATCTCAAAAAACCACTTAGCGAAATTGCTTTTTCTCTTAATGCTTTAATTCCACCAGACTTTTTGATCGTATCAAGCGAACCACGAATGGCGGCAAGAGAAAGTACGGGAGGATTAGAAACTTGCCAAGCCTCTGCCGACGCAATTGGTTTAAAATTATTTTCCATTTTAAATCGTGATCCTTTATCGTGTCCCCACCAACCAGCAAAGCGAGGAAGCGATTCATTCTTATGATGATTTTGATGAACAAAACAACCCGCAACACTGCCAGGACCTGAATTCAAATATTTGTAGGTACACCAACAAGCAAAGTCTACTTGCCAGTCATGTAAACTCATTAAAATATTACCTGTCGCATGAGCTAGATCAAAACCAACTTTACAACCTTTGTTATGCCCAACTTGGGTGATTGATTTCATATCAAAAACCTGTCCCGTATAGTATTGAACACCAGGCAACATAATTAGCGCAATACTTTCACCTTCATCTTCAATTAATTTTAAAACATCTTCATCATGGATTACATCTTCACCATCTCTTGGTTTGATAAATAAAACAGCATTGTCAGGATTAAAACCATGAAACTTAACTTGAGATTCAACCGCATAATGATCCGAAGGGAATGCATGATCTTCCATTAATATTTTATAACGTGTTTTTGTTGGTTGATAAAAACTCACCATCATAAAATGTAAGTTGGCGGTCAACGTATTCATTGCCACTACTTCATTTTTTTTCGCACCAACCAAACCAGCAAATCCTTCAGATAAAAATTCATGGTAAGGCATCCATGGGAAATCTCCTGAAAAATGTCCTTTCACACCAAAATTGGCCCACTGTTCTAGTTCTCTTTTAACATATTCTGCAGAAAGCTTTGGCTGTAATCCTAAAGAATTTCCGCACAAATAAATTTCATCTTCGCCATTCGCTTGCTTTGGAATTGAAAATTCATCTCTGATCTTTGCAATCGGATCTGATTGATCCATTTGTAATGCGAACTTTAGTTTATTTTCGTAATGCATTTCTGCTCTCTATTTTATTTGGATTTTTTGGTTTGATTTGTTTTTGTTAAAGGATACAAAATGGGACGTGATGGTACAGCATCTGTATTTATTTCTGGTATTTGTAAATTACATAAGTAAAATCCATCTTTAATTTCATTTTCTATAAAAACCATTTCGGTAATCGTTTTCTTGATAGTGGATTGCTCGTTTAGATTGGTTTCACCTTTTTTAACGTTCCAAAAAAAACGGTGATTAGTCAGCTGTCCGTCATCATACATTTTATCAACCGAAGGGAAATCAACTAATAAATGACTTACATTCCTATCGATTAAATACTGCATAGCATCGTTAGTTAAATATGGAGGATAGTGAGTGTTGTCATAAACCATATTTTTTTTATCTACTCTATTTCCTAAAGTTCTGATTACTAACCCTTGAAGCTGTAAATCCTGATATTGATCAAGTGATTTTTTAATTTGTGCTAATGTAATCACTTTATTGGATTCATCCATACAAGGAAAATAATTATCATTAGTTTCACCAGATAGAACAGGCGTTATACTTGTTAATATGCAAGGAAAAACGGATTGTTCAATAGCTTGATAGACTGGGATCAATTTATCAATAATATGTGAAACAGATTCTGTATGCGTTCCGTTACAGTGTGGAATCATGGTTAGAATATTAGCGTTACAAGATCCACCTTTTTTTGTGTCACCGATATAACTACCCATTTCTAACGTTTTGCTAGTACAGGCTGGTGCACCAAAGTGATTAGGTTGTTTATCGTTTGGTAATAAAGTGATGGCGATACTTTTTTCTTCAGAAAGATTACTAGAGTACTCGGTTCCATCAATATCAAATTTAATATTCATTCCTAAATTTCACTCATAAGTGTGTAACCACAAACCTTTCTCGATCTAAATTTAACCACTCTAAAGCGGTACCGTTTAACAATTGATTACGAATCGACTTATCTTTAATATGTTCTTTAATTAATTTTCCAGGCTCTAATTCACCGAGAGGAAATGGGTAATCAGAACCAAGAGCCAAACGGTCGGCTCCCATTAAATCAATCAAATAATCAAGCATTGGCGTATCATGTACTAGCGTATCAAGGTAAATTTGTTTTAAATATTTTCTAGGGTTAATTGGATTATCCTTTGCGACTAAATCTGGTCGACAATCAAAGCCATGTTCAATTCTGCCAATAGTGGATGGAAATGACCCACCTCCATGCGCAAAAGCTACTTTTAGATCAGGTAATCTTTCAAATACACCGCCAAAAATCATTGAGCACATAGCTAAAGAAGTTTCTGCGGGCATTCCAACTAACCAAGGGAGCCAGTAATCTTTCATTTTATCACTGCCCATCATATCCCAAGGATGAACAAAAACCGAAGCGCCTAAATCTTGTGCTGCTTCAAACACCGCAAATAATTCTGGCGCATTCAGATTCCAATCATTTACGTGCGAGCCAATTTGAACACCTTGTAAGCCTAAATCATTAACACAGCGTTCAAGTTCTTTAATGGCTAAATCAGGTGATTGTAATGGGATTGTTCCTAGTCCAGCAAAGCGACTTGGATGTTGTTCACAAATACCACCAATATGATCATTGAGTAATTTTGAAATATCTAATGCGTCATTCGTCTTTGCCCAATAGCTAAACATCACTGGAACCGTTGATAAAACTTGTACATCAACTTTATGCTGATTACATTCTTTTATTCGCGCGTCCGCATCCCAGCAATTTTCATCTATTTCTCGAAAAAAATGATCTTCTTTCATCATTCTTGCACAACCACATTTATGATGATCTAAATGTATCCAACCGCCATAACCGTATTTTTTTTTTAGATCAGGCCAATGTTTTGGCAGAATATGAGTGTGAATATCGATTGTTAGCATTGAAATTTATTCCTATTCAAATTCATATTTATTGTGTGGCATAAGATCACCACATTGATCGCAGATGCGGTGTACTTCACTGCCTAAGAACCGATCAAATACTGCTCCAAAGTCATTTTCAATATCTTTTAAAGGGAACCTTTCTTCATATAATTTATGATTACATAGTTCACAAAACCACATTAATGCATCAGTTTCTTCGGGGCGTCTAACTTGTTCTATGACTAAGCCAATCGAATTTTTAAACCTTACCGGAGAATGAGGAATCTTAGGTGGAAGAAGAAAAATATCGCCTGCACTTAATTCATACTCAACGACTTTATTGTCTTGCTGAGTTCTTAAAAGGAGAGTTCCTTCTAATTGATAGAAAAATTCGGGTCCTTCGTTGTAGTGAAAATCTTTTCGTCCATTTGGTCCACCAACAACCATAATGATCATGTCACCTTCTCGATAAACTTCTTTATTGCAAACAGGTGGTTTTAGTTTATCTTTGTTAACATCAATCCATTTTTGAAAATTGATAATTTGCATGGGGGCACTCATCATTTATTCCTAATCTATTTATGATCTAACTTAAAGTCGCAATACATTTCAGTTCAATGGCAATTGGAGTTGGTAAACAGCTGATCTCTAACGTTGTACGACAAGGTTGATTATCGGCAAAATATTCAGCATAGACCTTATTATAAGTTTTAAAGTCATCTTTCATATTGGTTAAAAAAACTGTGACATCAACCAAATTCATCCAACTTGAATCGGAAGCTTCCAGAATCATTTTTATGTTATCGAAAACACTTCGGCATTGAATTTCTATATCGTAGGAACTGATATTTCCTTTATCGTCCAGAATTACGCCGGGTATATCTGTGGTTTCCGCTTTTCTAGGGCCTACACCAGATAGAAAAAGCAAATCACCGACTTTACGGGCATGGGGATATGCTCCAACAGGGGATGGAGCTTGTTTTACTTTAATAAAGTTGTCATTAGACATGATTTATTTTATCCTAAAAATGAAGTATCGTAATTCTAACTAGAACTTACCCTATTACAGGTTATCACAGGAAGTAATTCAGTACAGAAAATTACTCTTATCTTAATAAAAGGAGCTAGTTAGAATTTTTTAAGGATAAATTTACAGCCACAATGGCTTGCAAAGATGTTCAGAGAAGATTTTAAAGAATGGGAAATAAACATAGGTTTATTCTAGTAATTTAATGGTTCGTTGTAAACCTGAAATAATACAA
>CAZRPK010000127.1:0-7847 GCA_964601915.1 uncultured Kangiella sp.
ATTGCTGACTCTCTAAATAGTAGAATTAATGACAATTTTCAAATATTGAAATCAGCTACGCCTGCATTTTGAAGTGTCATGGGTATAACCAGTCAGGAAGGTGTTTTTTTAACTGAGCTAACCCTTTCGGTGCAACAATCCCTAACCCTCTAATTTGGCGTTTAATTCGCTTCTAGCACAGTGTATCGCTTGCATATCTTGCTGTTCAATCGTTTTTACCGAGACCCAATGTATATTGGATCGACTCCCCGCTTCACATATCGCCTCAGCATCATTAGCTTCATTAGCATCATTTTTATTGCGCTTAACATACGGCTTAACATATTGGGCTGGAATGATCCTAACTGTAAACCCTGCTGACTCTAGTTCTCGTCCCCAATGATTAGAACCACTGCAAGCTTCCATTGCAATGATGCAACTGGTATTAACCTTTGTTAATAGGTAATGAAGAAACTGATGACGTTTTAGTTTTTTCTTCAAAACTGTTTCCTCCTTATCATTAACACCATGCAATTGAAAAATGATAAATAACCCGCAATAATAATTGGGTTTTACAACATTGTTACTACGGAGAGAAATACAAAAAGTCCAGCGATTATCAGCAAAGCAAAATAGCTGATTAGGATAAAAATGGTTTTTGGAATGATTAGCCAGTAATTTTGTTGGTAAACAGTTTTTTTGCTTTGGCTAAGTAAATAGGAATAAAGACACTCAATGCTGACCACCAAGCATTTTGTAGAGCTAAATCATAAATTATGAGAACAGCACTTATTAACCATGTCTGAAAATTAAGTATATTTTAAGTTTTTTGTCTTATTTACTTTCAAATATGTCCGCTTATGCGTACATTATTCAATTAAGTGTCCGCATAAGCGGACACAATTTCAAGAAAATATTTTGAGAATGTAGTAGTCAAGGTTGGTGTCATTTACGCTATAATTATAAAATACTCAAGTAACTCGATTCTCATATGAGCAATAAAACAAACTAACTAACTATTATTCTAACAACATTCTAAATAATTTCAGTTAAGGAAAATAATGACTAACCAATTAGAACAACTAAAAACAATGACCACGGTTGTAGCGGATACCGGTGATTTTAATGCGATTGCTGATTACTCCCCTGAGGATGCAACTACAAATCCATCTTTACTTCTAAAAGCTACTGCGTTAAAAGATTATCAACCGATAATTGTTGAGGCGATTAATCATGCAAAGTCAGTAACCGGCGATACTCAATTACAAGTTGTTGAAGCAAGTGACTATCTCAGCGTTTTGATAGGTAAAAAGCTTTTATCGTTAATTCCGGGACGAATTTCTACTGAGGTAGACGCTCGATTATCTTTTGACAAAGATCAAATGGTGTTTAAAGCGAAAAAATTAATTGGTTTATATAAAAAAGAGGGTGTTGATAAATCTCGAATTTTAATTAAAATTGCATCAACATGGGAAGGGATAAAAGCCGCTGAAATTTTAGAGCAAGAAGGGATCAACTGTAATCTAACTCTCTTATTCAGTTTTGTACAGGCTAGAGCATGTGCCGAAGCAGGTGTTTTTCTGATATCACCTTTTGTTGGCCGAATATTAGACTGGTACAAAAAATCCACAGGAAAATTAGAGTATGCCTCTAATGAAGATCCGGGTGTTATTTCGGTTATCGCTATTTATGATTATTATAAATCACATCAATATAAAACCATTGTCATGGGCGCAAGTTTTAGAAATAAAGGTGAAATATTAGCCTTAGCAGGGTGTGATAGGTTAACCATAAGCCCTAGTTTAATGCAGGAGTTGATGGACTCAAATGACATTGTTGAGCGCCAACTTGTCATCCCTCAATCATTTGAAAAAGCAGACTCTAAGTTAAGAGAAGAAGAGTTTAGATGGCAGATGAATGAAGATCCAATGGCTACTGAGAAAACAGCAGAAGGGATTAGAGCTTTTGCGGCGGATCAAGAAAAACTAGAAGTTCTTTTAAAAGAAAAATTTTAATTTTTAAAATATAGTTGTTTAAATCGAATAGGCTCTCGCAAGACTCCATATTTCAATATGTTTTGCGCCATGCTTTAATGCAACGGATGCTAACTCTGAAACAGTTGCGCCAGTGGTAACAATATCATCGATTATAGCTATTCGCTCAGGTAAAATGCCTTTAATTTTAAACGCATTCTTTAAGTTTATTTTTCTTTGACTTGCATTTAATGACGCTTGGGTTTGAGTTTCTCTTGTTCTAACTACTTGATCACTAGAAACATCAATAGCAAATTGTTTGGCAAGAATATTGGCAATCAATCGAGATTGATTAAAACCTCTTTTATTTCTTTTTTTATAAAATAAAGGAATAGGAATTAATAAGTCAGGCTTTTGTTTTAAGGACTGCTCAATAGCATGGATTAAATAGTCAGCCATTAGAGGAAGAAGCTCTAATCTTCCCGCATATTTATATTGAGTGATAAAGTCACTGATTGGTGGCTGATAATGAAAAGCGCTAATACTTCTATCATATGGCGGGCTATTTTTCAGGCATTCACCACAAGGGATTTTACAATGAGTCGAAGGTAAGCCACAAACGAAACAAGTTTGTCCTGATAGAGGGAGATGAGATTGACAAGCAACGCATAGTTTTTTATTTGATACGTTTGTTGTTTCAGCTAGTTTTATATTCGTCGTTGATTGATCAAATGGTACGCTACAACCACAAAGTAGGCAGTCACTGCTGACATTCAGAAAACTCATTAAACTAAATTTCTTTAATCCATTTATCATGGTATTTACCAAAATCCGAATTGGTTAATATTTATACAGATGTCATCATGGTTGTTTAGAAAACTTGACAATTAAGGGCATCAATTTAGAATTCACGTTTGTTTTAAATTTTCTTTATTTACGTACCTGAGAACGCCATGACTAATCTTAAGCTAAAAACTCAATTAACCAGTAATATTAGAAATAATTGGAGCTTAAACGAAATTTCAAAGCTTTTTCATATGCCGATCAATGACCTTTTATTTAAGGCTCACACCATCCATCGAGAAAATTTTAATTCCAATGAAGTACAAATCTCAACATTAATGAGTATTAAAACTGGTGCATGTCCCGAAGATTGTGCTTATTGCCCACAAAGTGGTCACTATAATACGGGACTTTCAAAAGAGCAATTGGTTGCATTGGATGAAGTTGTAAAAGCAGCTAAAGAAGCTAAAAAAACTGGAGCAACGCGTTTTTGCATGGGAGCTGCCTGGAAAACACCTAGCGGTAAAGATTTTCCGGTAGTTTTAGAAATGGTTAAAGCGGTTAAAAATTTAGAACTGGAAACGTGCGTCACTCTAGGAAAGTTAAATAGTGAGCAGACTCAAGCACTCAAAATGGTCGGTTTGGATTATTACAATCATAACCTTGATACTTCTAAAGAATATTACGAACAAATTATCACTACCAGAACCTTTGATGATCGCTTAAAAACGTTAGATATGGTACGTGATGCGGGGATCAATGTTTGCTCAGGCGGTATATTAGGAATGGGTGAAACTGAAAAAGATCGTTTAAGTTTACTGCAATCATTAGCCAATTTGCCTGAACACCCGCAAAGCGTGCCGATTAATCAATTAATCGCAGTGAAAGGAACACCGTTAGAAAATGCTAAAGCGATCACACCTTTTGAATTTATTAGAATGATCGCAGTTGCTCGAATTATGATGCCAAAATCTTATGTGCGGTTATCCGCTGGTCGGGAAAATATGTCGGATGAAATGCAGGCAATGTGTTTTTTTGCAGGGGCAAATTCAATCTTTTATGGTGATAAATTATTGACAACTGATAATCCGGGAACTGATAAAGATAAACTTTTATTTTCTGCGTTAGGTATTACTCCCGAAAGGCAAAGTAAATTGACTAGCGAGAGTAAAGTAACTAGTGAAAAAACCTTGAATGAGCAAATGGCAACAATAGTTCCTTCAAAAAAGCTCTATAAAAATGCTGCTCTATAGTATGTTTATTTAATATGTTTGATTTCGATCAATTTCTAAACCATCGATTAGAAGCACAAAGCAAAGCAGGTTTATTACGTCAACGCTTAACCTTATCTTCAAAGCAAGATCGAGAGATCACTATTGATGGAATAAATTATTTAAACTTTGCATCAAATGACTATTTAGGTCTAGCGAAAAACCTTCCAGTCATTTTTGAGGATGCTTCTATTGGTTTTGGTAGCGGTGGTTCGCATTTGATATCAGGTCATCATACTACGCACTCTAAACTTGAAAAAGAGTTAGCCGACTTCGTTAAGCGAGACAGTGCTTTAACCTTTTCTACGGGATATATGGCTAATCTTGGTATACTGCAAAGTTTGGCTCAAAAAGGAGATTTAATCATTGCGGATAAACTGAATCATGCTTCACTAATTGATGGTGCAAAACTATCTAATGCCGATGTGGTTCGTTATCCTCATGACAATCTTCAAGCGATTGTTCGTCGGTTAGAAACTCAACTTAAATTTAAATCAGCAAATAAATGGGTGGTGACCGATAGCATATTTAGTATGGATGGTGATTTAGCCCCGCTTGATGAAATAGCCTTTTTATGTAAAAAATATGAGGCTAATTTAATTGTTGATGATGCCCATGGTTTCGGAATTTTAGGTGGTAATGGAGCCGGTGCGTGTGAGCATTTTCAATTAAAACAAAAGGACTGCCCTGTATTAATGTCAACACTTGGAAAAGCACTCGGTGGCTATGGGGCATTTGTTAGTGGCTCTAAAAAATTAACTAATTATTTAATGCAGTTTGCGCGCCCATATATCTATACAACGGCAATGCCCGCGATAATGGCAGAGCTAAATTTAGCGAACCTAAAAAAATTAAGGGCAAGCGGAAATTTAAGAACAAAATTACAAAATAATATTCGATATTTTCAGACGCAATGTGAGAAAATAGGAATTGAACATTCCTGTGTTTCTACTCCTATTCAAAAAATTAATGTAACCGATTTAAAACAATTGAAAGAAAGGAGTCAAGAACTGAAAAATAAAAAAATATTAGTGGGTAGTATTAGGCCTCCAACATCTGCGACGCCTCGATTAAGAATTACGCTGAGTGCATCACATAGTTTTAGTGATATTGAACTGCTAGTTAGTCATTTACAATCTTAATATAGAAGAGAAAAATACAAGTTAGACATGAATATCATTAAACCTTTTTGTCAGATAAATCATAGCAATCCCATAGAGTCAGGGAAACCAAACCTAGCGCTAATTCATGGTTGGGGTTTGCATGGCGGTATTTGGGAAACGCTGATTCCACAATTAGAAGCTTGCTATACAGTCTATAATATTGATTTGCCAGGCTTTGGACGAAGTCCCGTATCTAATGGAGTTTATGATCTTGATTATTTGGTTGAATCTGTTGTTAGTGTTTTACCAGAACAATGTAATATCTTGGGATGGTCAATGGGGGGGCTGGTCGCAACAAAAGTGGCGCTTAAATATCCTGATAGAATTGAAAAGTTGATTACCGTGGCTTCTAGTCCGAGTTTTTTAGCCAACGAACAAAATCCAAAGGGCTTAAATAATAGTGTGCTAGATACATTTATCGAATATTTATCCGAAGATTTTAGGGGAGCATTGATTAAGTTTTTAAGTATTCAAACAATGGGAAGCAAAACCCAAAAGGAAGATATTCAGCGCCTGAAAGAAACTGTTTTTCTTCATGGGACTCCAGCAGAAAAAGCACTGTCTGGCGGATTGAATATTTTAAAACAAAGCGATTTAAATGATAGCCTCAAGTCACTTAAAATGCCTTTGTTAAGAGTGTATGGTAAGTTAGATATCTTGGTTCCAGTTAAGTCAATTGCTTCAATTGATAAGCTAGCACCTAATAGTGAGAAGGTGCTATTTTTAAAATCTGGACACTCTCCCTTTTTATCACAAACGGCCGAATTTATTGACTGCGTTAATTGTTTTATTGCTAGTCAAATAAATAAATGAAAAATAAAATAACTAACATGAATAGATTAGAAATAGAAAAAATCAGCAAATCATTTAGTAAGGCTGCAAAACATTACGAATCCTCCGCTTTTTTACAAAAGGAAGTGGCTAGTCGGTTATTAGAACGATTAGAACTTATGAATGTAAAACCTGAGAGAGTTTTAGATGCTGGTTGTGGAACCGGTTTTTGTACCAGGGCACTAAAAAAGAAATATAAAAAAGCTAAAATAATCGGTGTTGATATTGCTCCAGGAATGATTGACTTAGCCAATAAAGAAAATGGTCTGTTTAGTAAGTTAGGGTTTAGTAAAGTTGAGTCTAATAAAATCGAATATCATTGCGCGGATATTAATAAATTACCATTTGATAATAATCACTTTGATCTAGTCTTTTCAAACTTGGCGGTTCAATGGATCATGGAACCAAAACTAGCATTTTTAGAATTAAATAGAGTCTTAAAACCTGGTGGAATTCTGATTTTTTCCAGTATGGGTGAAGAAACACTTAATGAACTCAAACAAAGTTGGTCAAGTGTTGATAAACGAATTCACGTCAATCATTTTTTTGATATGAAGCAAGTGGGCGATCAAGTGTTTTCTTCAAACTTTGAAAATACAGTCATGGATAGAGATATTATCACCATGACCTACCAAACAATGGTGGGTTTAATGAAAGATCTAAAAGCTATTGGAGCCAATAACCTTAATAGTGAAAGACCTAAAGGATTGATGGGAAAAACTAAATTTAATCAGTTAAAAGCAGCGTATGAAAAATTTAGGTGGGAAGACGGACAATTACCGGCGACCTATGACGTTATTTATGGACATGCATGGAAGAAGATGGAGGATTTTTCGGGTGGATATCACACTTATAAGGTTGATTTAGACAAATAAGGTTGAATTAAAAAAGTAATGACAAAAAAATATTTTATTACCGGCACTGATACTGATGTAGGCAAAACCTTGGTTATTTGTGCTTTAATCCATGCTTTTCAGAAACAAAATAAAAACATTATTGCTATAAAACCGATTGCTGCTGGTTGCGAAAGGATTCATGGTCAGTTGAAAAACTCTGATGCCTTGGCTATTATTCAAACATTGGATGCTAGCCATTCGCGAACAAGCCATCCTTATGAAGTGATTAATCCGATCCGTCTACAATCAGCTGTCGCTCCACACATAGCTGCTACAGAAGAAGGTATCTCTCTATCAGTTGAATCGTTGCAAGATGCTTGTAACCTTTCTCAATTTAATCAAGATTATGTTTTCATTGAAGGCGCTGGCGGATGGTTGGTTCCATTGAATGAAACAGAAACTATGGCTGATTTTGTAGTCGCAGAATTATTTGATGTTGTTTTAGTTATAGGAATGCAGCTTGGTTGTATCAATCACGCTTTATTAACCGTCGAAAATATTAAATTACGAGGCTTAAAGCTTTCAGGCTGGATTGCTAACTGTGTAGACAAAGAGATGATGGTTTTAGATGATAATATCCAAACATTATGTGAACGAATTGATTCCCCTCTTTTAGGCATTATCCCTTATTTAACAAAAGGGGATAATTTAGATGATAAGAACCGAATCAAAGAAGCCTCTACCTATGTTAATATAGCGCCATTATTGTAGTAATTATCATTTTATTAATTCTCTGAGAATATCATAATGGTCAAATTTGGTCAGTTTAATTTTCTAAAAATACTTCGAAAAACAGGAAGAGGAACCTTTTTAGCGAGTGGTTCAACAGGTGAGTTATTCTTACCTAAAGGACAGACGCCAGAGTATTGCGAGGCAGGAGATACAATTGAAGTTTTTGTCTATCGTAATTCAGATAATGAAGCGGTAGCAACCACTAAAAAACCTAGAGCA
>CAZRPK010000128.1:0-7666 GCA_964601915.1 uncultured Kangiella sp.
ATGCAAAAACGACGTTTAGTCGAAACATTTTATGTTCTGAATTCAGGTGCAAGCCAATACTGACATGTATTAGTTACGGTTTCATCTGACACTTCAGCTTGACTAACCATTTTTATTAAGTCGTTTTAACTTTCTCGATATCAACAGCAACGACTTTGTATTCTGGGCACTTGGTTTCTTCATCTGTTTCTGCACTGGTGAGCATATTGACCAATACCTCTGGGAAGTGGAACGTTGTTCGAAGTACGCCAGGTTTAACCTTTTTTGTCACACTGATATTAAGAGTGATTTCTCCTCTCGAAGAAATTAACTTTACGCGATTACCATCTTCTAGGTTTTTGTTTTTTGCATCTTTAGGGTTGATCAAAATAATATCAGCATCTAAAAGTTCACTGTTAGCTGTGCGTCTAGTCATGGTTGCCGCGTTGTAATGTTGTAACTCTCTTCCTGTAGTTAGAATAAATGGAAATTTACTTTGATGTTGTTCAAGCTCTTTACTTTCTTCAAAGTCATAATAATGAAACTTTCCTTTACCACGTGTAAAGCCATTTTCGTGTAAAATTTTAGTATCTACACCATTGTCTTTTACAGGCCATTGTAAACCTTGTGTTCCTAAATTATCCCAAGTGACCCCTTTGAAAAAAGGGACAACATCAGCAACGTCACTTAAAACATCAGCAGCATCATAATCCTCTTGTTGATAGCCTAAAGTCTGCATCATTTCAGCAATAATTTGTCCATCAGTCTTACAGCCTTTTAACGGCTCGACCGCTGCATTCACTTTTTGAATCCGGCGTTCACCATTAGTAAATGTCCCTGATTTTTCTAGGAAAGAGCAACCAGGTAAAACAATATCTGCAAGTTTAGCTGTTTCTGAGTAAAATATTTCTTGCACTACCAGTAAATCTAAACTTTGTAAACTTTTTATAACATGATGAGTGTTGGGATCAGTTTGCACTACATCTTCACCTAAAATCCACATAGCTTTTATATCGCCAATAATTGCACCATCAAACATTTCTGGTATTTTTTTACCATTGCTTGTGGGGGATGGAACCTTGTATTTATCAGAATAATAGTTTTGATTTTCAATATTATTCATGGGCAAATAACCTGCACCTTGATGAGGTTGACATCCCATATCTGCGGCTCCTTGTACATTATTCTGGCCACGCAAGGGATTAACACCAACTCCTAATTTTCCAATATTCCCTGTCATCATTGCTAGGTTTGCTATTTGAGTGACAGTTTTTGTACCCTGTGTATGCTCGGTAACACCTAATCCATGAAAAGACATGGCATTTTTTGCACTTGCATAAAATATCGCCGCTTTTTCTACTAGGGTTTTATCCAGCCCGGAAATTTCGGCCATTGCATCAACATCAAGTTTCATAATGGATTGTGTAAATTTGTCATAGTCTTCGCATCGTTCATTGATAAACTGTTGATCGATTAAATCCGCTTTAACGATGAAATATTGCATCATATTTAAAACTGCCACATTAGTACCGGGTCTAAGGGGTAGATGAATGTCTGCTAGTTTTGCTAATTCTGTTTCTATTGGATCAAGAACGATTAGTGTTTTCCCAGAGAGAGTAGCTTGTTTTATTTTTGCACCAGTAACTGGATGTGCAGCAGTAGGATTAGCACCTATTAATAAAATAGCATCGGTAAACAACAAATCTGAGATTGAATTTGTGGCAGCACCTGTTCCAAAACTTTTTTGCATTCCAAATGCCGTTGGCGAATGACAAACTCTTGCACAACAATCAATATTGTTTGTCCCTATCGCAGCTCTGATCATTTTTTGAAAAAGAAAATTTTCTTCATTTGTACATCGAGCAGAAGAGATACCTGCAATAGCATCAGCACCATGGTTTTTCTGAATGGATTTAAGTTTGCCGGCGATATAAGAATAGGCTTCATCCCAACTACAAGGAATATGTATGCCATTTTTTTTGATTAAAGGTGAAGTAAGTCTATCTGGATGATTATAAAACTTAAATGCATAGCGACCTTTTAAACAAGTGTGACCAGCGTTAACCTCTGCATCTTTAGGAGCTTGAATTGATAGTACTTGATTGTCTTTAACGGCAACTTCTAGGTTACAACCCACTCCACAATAAGAACACACGGTTCTAATTTTATTTTCCGCTTCTATAGATTTTGCTTGGAATACATCTGAAATTGCGGAGGTAGGGCAAATCTGTGCACAAGCGCCGCAAGAAACGCAAGATGAGTCACCAAATACACCTTCGTCATCAACCGATATTTTAGCGTCAAAACCACGACCAGACATGGTTAACACGAATTGTCCTTGAATTTCATCACAAGCTCTCACGCATCTAGAACAGTTGATGCATTTTGATAAATCCATTCTCATATAGGGATGGCTTGTATCTTTTTTTCGATCTAAATGATTTTTTCCTTTTACATAACGAACTTTTCTAATTCCAACGGCGGCGGCAACATCTTGTAGTTCGCATGCTCCGTTTGCTTCACAGGTTAAGCAATCCAACGGATGATCGGTTAAAACCAATTCAATTATATTTTTTCTTAATCTTTGAATATTCTTTGAATTTGTTGAAATATGCATGCCATCAGAAATTGGTGTGTGGCAGGAAGCTACTGCTTTAGACTTTTCTGTCTCATTAAATTTGACATCAACAGAACAAACTCGGCATGCACCATAAGCTTTTATTCGAGATTCTGCACAAAGGGTTGGGACTATTTTTTGTCCTATGTTCTTTTTGATAAATTTTAGAATTGAAATATCTTCATTCAATGGGTAGGCAATACCATCAATGAATACTTGTTTATGTTCAGTCGTTTTAGAGTATGTATTTAACATCTTAAACTTCCTTTATTTCTATTTTGTTATCATCAAAATAATCCTTAGCAAATTCATCAGGAAAATACTCAAGTAAATTCTTAATAGCCAGAGGAAGACCTCCGCCTAATGCACAAAGCGAACCTTGCTCTAATGTATCTAAAAGATCGTTTAAAAGCTCTGGACTATAGTTTTTATCGATTAACATTTCAGAGCCTCGCACTGAACCAATACGGCAAGGGAAACATTTACCGCAAGATTCATCTGCAACAAACTTAAAAAGATGTTTTGCATATTCTAAAGCTGAAAAATCGTCTGGGATACAAACAAAGCTTGCATGACCTAACAGAAATCCAGCGCCACTAAAACTTTCGTAATCTAAAAATAATTCACGCAACTTACCAATTGGCACAACACCGCCCAAAGGACCTCCCACCTGTATGGCTTTTATTCTTCGTCTGAAGCCACCGCCAACCTCATCGAGAATGGTGGAAAGTGGCATCGACATATCAACCTCATATAATCCTGGTTTATTAAATAAACCATCTAAGCAAATTAATTTTGTTCCGGTGGATTGACCGTTACCAATATTGAAATAATCTTTTCCATTGCTCAAAAATATCATTGCTGCAGCTGCTAAAGTTTCTACATTATTAACAACCGTTGGTTTTTTATATAATCCTTCTACAGTGGGGAAGGGTGGTCTAACATCTACCTCAGCTCTACGTCCTTCAATAGATGCAATTAAAGCAGTTTCTTCACCACAAATATACGCTCCTTGACCAACAACGATTTGAAGATCAAAATTAAAACTTGTACCGAGTATTCCATTGCCCAATAGTCGTTCATTTTTAAGTCTGTCGATATTCTTTTGAATAATTTTAACGGATTCTGGGTATTCGCCTCTAATATAAATAAAACCAGTACTTGATTGAATGATTTTCGCACAAATAAGCATTCCAAAAATTAGTTTGAGTGGTTGTTGTTCCATTAAATAGCGATCTGAATATGCCCCGGGATCACCTTCGTCAGCATTGCATATGACATATTTTTCTGATTCTGCTTGTTTTGCACAACTTTGCCATTTAATTGCCGTTGGAAAACCTGCGCCGCCACGTCCACGAAGACCAGAATCAAGTAAATTGGATAATAATAATTTTGAAGATGTTTCAAATAGTTTTTTAGTATTCCGTTTGAAATCTTCGATTGTTGATATAAGTTTATTTTCAATTAGGTAATCTCTACTAGCAAAAGACTGAACTGTGTAAGCATTTTTATCAAATAAAGTATGACTAATTCCTTTTTTTAAGATCTCATCTAATCGCTCTATATCTTTACCTGAATAGTTTATACCTGTAGAGTTTGTTGTTTTTTGTGAGCGGATATGAAATGCGTTATTTTCATAACAACGTCCAAGGCAATTCATTTCACCTACATTTGTAAAATATGACTCTAATTTTTCTCTTATAACACCTTGTCCGCCTTTACAAAGACAGGCAGTTCCAGAGCAAACAAATGCTTCAGGTTGTCCATCCTTTAAAAAATCATAAAAACTACGAGTACCAGGGATCGTTGAAACACCTAAATTATATTGTTCGGCTAACTCAGAATCATTGGTATTTTTTTTAACAATTTTATTAAGTAGACTACCTTTGTGTTTACTCGATAACAAACTAATATTTCTAGACACAGTTTAACCTCAATATCACATTTAAATTAAGAAAATTAATTTTAATTACTATTAGTTTCATTAACACGTTAGAATATTTCATACTAAAGTTATATAAAAAAGACCGTCTTTAGTGGCTATTTCTGCAGTGCTAGTAACCATATAGAACTGTTGTATAAATAGAGCCGCCACGAACTTCAAAAGAACTTTTCGCTTGATCGTCTTTATTACTATCAAGTGCTTGAAATAAGAGATCGGGAGTGTCAATATTCTAGCCAATAAATTCACCAATGGGTGTCACTCCATTATTTAGACTCTCAATATCTGAACGTAAAGTGATATCAGTAGTTTGTAACGGATGATTTGAGAAACCAGCCGACGTGTCATCTTTCAATTCTACAAAGGGTTAACTAGAAATTTTCCATTTTAAGAGTCATTTTAATATGCAATATTTATATTCTAAGTTAAGCTAAATCTAATAAAAATAACTTGAGTTAAACCAAACCTAGCTAAACTAATTCTTGGCAAGCCAGTAAAACCTCTTTAACATGATCTTTAACTTTTAGATTACGCCACTCTTTAATTAGTTTTCCTGACGTATCAAAAAGAAATGTACTACGCTCAATTCCCATATATTCTTTTCCATAAAGTTTTTTTAATTTGATGACATCAAAAACATTGCACAGCTTTTCATCGGGATCGGAAATTAATTCAAAAGGGAAGGATTGCTTTGCTTTGAAATTTTCATGACGTTTTATGGTGTCTCGAGATACACCATAAATTTCAGTATTAGTTTTTTTAAATTGTTTGTAGTGTTCAGAAAAATTTAGCCCTTCTGTTGTACAGCCTGGCGTACTATCTTTTGGATAAAAATATACAACCGTATTTGTCTCGCCAAGTTTTGACAAGTTAACGATATTATTACCGGTCATTTCCAGTTTAATATTGGGTCTTTTATTTCCAATTTGCATTTAATAAAATTTCCTAGTAATAATAGTTAAAATCGCTATTACGGACAAGCTTGTCGTAAGTATATTAATAATTAACGGGTTGTAAAGAGGCATCTAGATTTTCTTTACGGCAAAAAATATCAAATTCATCTCTTAATGTTGCTATATCTATTTCTATTGGGATGTTAATAGTCAATTTAATGAGCACTAATTTTGTGCCTGTTTGTTGAGCATCAAATGTATTGCAGCTAAGTTCTTCGATATTAATTCCTTTATCCGCAAAAAAAGCAGTAATACCATTACTTAACCCTCGTCTATCCAAAGTGGTTATTTTGACTCGGTAAGGCAATAGTTCGGTTAAATGTTCTTTAGCCGTTGTTCTTTGAATCATTGTCATCATACCCATAGCATGAGCTTTGCTCGGTAGAGTATGCTCTAGTTTTGCTATTGAGTTCCACTCACCTGAAGCCATCAATACTAGACTAAATTTATTGCCCATTGATTTCATTTTGCTTTCAATAATATTGCATTGGCATTGGGTAATGATATCGGTGATCTCTTTTACAAAGCCCGGTTTATTTGGTGCAATAGCTGAAATAACTAAAAGTGATGGTTCAATCGTTTGATTCAAGTTGGCAAGTTCCTATTTTGCAAATATAAAAGTTATACTATTTTACCTACACGTAAAAACTTTAACGCATTAGTCCCACCCAGTTTACCCATATGATCGCCTTTTGTTAAGAGGACTAGATCATCACTTTTTAGATCCATTCTTTTACAGACTTCAGCAACCGCCAGCCGATTAACATCATGTCTTGCTAACACCGTCGGATCAAATTCAATGGCTTCAACGCCTCTGTATAGTGCCATTTTTCGATAGGTTGTTGTTAAACGAGTCAGCGCAAAAATTGGAATACCACTCCGTATTCTGGACATAATTAATGGTGTATGACCAGATTCTGTCAAACAAACAATTGCCTTTATACCATTAAGATGATTGGCTGCGTACATGGTGGCAAGTGCAACGGCATCATCAATATTGTCCCATAGAATTTCTGCTCGATGCCCTGATACCTTATTTGAACGTTCTTTTTCTGCTCCAATACATACTCTAGAAACAGCTTCAACGACTTTGATTGGATATTCACCCATAGCTGTTTCTGCGGATAGCATGACGGCATCAGTACCATCTAAAACAGCATTTGCAACGTCGAATACTTCTGCTCGAGTAGGTATCGCATTGGTAATCATTGATTCCATCATTTGAGTGGCGGTAATAACCGCTCTATCAAGTGCACGAGCACGTTGAATAATGCGTTTTTGCACACCAATTAATTCTGCATCTCCAATTTCCACTCCAAGATCGCCTCGTGCAACCATTACCGCAGCAGAAGCCTTTATAATACTATCTAAAATCTCAGGATCATTAACTGTTTCTGCTCTTTCAATCTTTGCAACAATTCCAGCATTAAGTCCAGCGTCTTTTGCTAATGATTTGGCGAGATTAATATCATCAGCACTACGCGGAAAAGAAACCGCGAGATAATCGACTTCCATCTTAGCGGCAGTAATAATGTCCTTTTTGTCTTTTTCTGTTAATGCTGGTGCTGACAATCCACCTCCTTTTTTATTGATCCCTTTATTGTTAGATAAATTACCACCAACGATTACTGTAGTTTCAATTCTCATCCCTTTTATAGCTGTGACCTCAAATTCCAAACGCCCATCATCCAACAAAAGTATATCGCCAATTTCACATTCGGTTGGAAGTTCTCTGTAATCGATACCGACTTGACTTGTATCACCTTCATCACGGCCTAAATCAGCATCAAATGCATAAGCTTGACCTTTTTCTACAACCACTTTTTGGTTTTTATATCGAGCTATGCGTATTTTTGGCCCCTGTAAATCACCTAATATAGCGATGTTTAAATCTAATTTTTTTGCCACATCACGCACTATTTTGGCTCTTTTAATGTGATCTTCTGGCTCACCATGGGAAAAATTCATTCTTACGACATTAGCACCAGCTTTAAAAAGGGCTTCTAGTGATTCTGCATTATCGGTAGCAGGTCCAAGTGTGGTAACTATTTTTGTGCGTCTAAGCAAGTGAGAGCTCCTAAAAGGGTTAATTTGAAGTTAAATAATTGATACAACTGTAAATTATCTACTTTGGACTTAGAAGTCTATAGAAACTGAGACTTTTATTTTATATAG
>CAZRPK010000129.1:0-7625 GCA_964601915.1 uncultured Kangiella sp.
TACCCATGTTATCAAACAAGGAAATGCAGGCGTTAAAAGTCCTATTGATTTTTAAGTTCCATAATCATGTTAGAATCCCCGTTTTAATTATCATTTATTACTTTAATGAAAGATCTCACTCAAGGTTCAATCACCAAGCACGTCATCAGTATGGCAATCCCAATTGCTATTGGCATGATTGTGCAAACTGTTTACTACTTAGTAGATCTTTATTTTGTCGGACAACTTGGAAAAACTGCTTTAGCAGGGGTTAATGCTGCAGGTAATTTAGCCTTTGTTGTTTTTGGTATTACGCAAATCTTAGCCGTTGGTACAGTGGCGTTAATTTCAAAGGCGGTTGGTGAAAAAGATAGAGAAACGTCCAATATCATATTTAATCAATCGATTGGAATTGCCTTTATTTGTGGCTTGGTTACTCTTGGAGTCGGCTATTCTTTCTCTATCAATTATTTAGAAACTATTTCTGACGATGCCGCTACCATTGAGCAAGGGTTAACTTACCTCTACTGGTTTATGCCAAATTTAGCTTTACAGTTCGCATTAGTAGCTATGGGCTCTGCTTTACGAGGAACAGGTATAGTCAAACCCGCAATGATCGTTCAACTAATTGGCTTAGGGCTTAATATCCTTTTATCCCCTATCTTAATTGAAGGGTGGTTTACTGGAGTTCCAATGGGTGTTGCAGGCGCGGGTCTTGCTAGCTCAATTTCTATTGGAATAGCCGTTATCATTATGTGGTCATATTTTCATAAGCTTGAAAGATATGTTGGGGTGTCAAAAAAACTGATTAAACCACAAATGATTTATTGGAAAAAAATTATTGGTATTGGTTTTCCTGCAGGCGGTGAATTCTTGCTATTATTTTTTTATACCGCCGTTATATTTTGGCTAATTAAAGGATTTGGTCCATCGGCACAAGCCGGTTTTGGTCTTGGCTCGAGAGTCATGCAAGCGATTTTTGTTCCGGCTTTGGCATTAGCTTTTGCATTGCCTGCAGTAGTTGGCCAAAACTTTGGAGCTAAACAAAAAGAACGAATCATTCAGTCGTTTAAATCAACAGCTATTTTAATCTCTATTTTATTGTTGGTTTTGGCAATGTTAAGTATATATTTTGCAGATGTTTTATTAACACCCTTTTCAAAAGATGCAGAAGTGATTGCCGTGGGCGTGATGTTTTTACAAATTATTGCCTTTAATTATGTGCCATCTGGAATTATATTTTGTTGCTCTGGTCTTTTGCAGGGACTTGGAAATACTTGGCCTGCTTTTTATAGTATGGCATCAAGACTAATTTTATTTATCGTGCCTGCAGTTTTGGCATCCAAGCAAGCAGGATTTGAAATTACACATATTTGGTATTTATCCGTTTCAACGATTGTCATCCAAATGTTTATTAGTCTTTGGTTGGCGAAAAAAGAAATAAAGAAAAAACTTAGTTTTAAGTAGTGACTTTTTTAATTAAAAATATTGGAAACTAAAAATGCAAGATGATCCAAATATAGAAAGTATGGGAAAAGGAATGACGATGATCGCTTGGATAATAACGATTGTTCTTTTAACTTATTTTTTTGCAGGTGTTGAAGAAAGACAAGTTAATCCTAACCAATCCCCTTCAAGCGAAAGATTAGAAAATATTATTAAAGTTGAATTAAAACGAAATCGTTACGGGCATTATGTAACCAATGGAGAAGTTGATCATAAAGCAGTTGTTTTTCTTTTGGATACTGGAGCAACTAATGTTGCCATTCCAGGTGCAATCGAAGGATATTTAAATTTGAAACGAGGTCAAAAATATTTTGTTAATACAGCTAATGGTACCGCCGTAGCGTATGATACAAAAATTGATAGCATTCGAATTGGCGAAATCATTTTGTATAATGTAAGAGCAAGCATTAACCCAAGCATGGAAGGCGAAGAAATTCTTTTAGGCATGAGTGCCTTAAAACAAGTTGAATTTCGACAGAAGGGTAATCAATTGACCTTGATTCAAGATTTACGGTAAGCTTTAGTAAAGGAACATCATTAACATACACAATTGGCTCGGTTAATATGAAGAAAAATAACACCTGCCAATCGCATTTGTGTAATCGTTCTTCACTGTAAAATGGGACAAGGAGTACACACTAGTCTACCAATGATGTTAGCAGAAGATTAAATACAGATTGGTCAAGTGTTGATGTATTAGAAGCTCCCGCAGTTACAAATGCTGTTTATGATGCCGCAAATATACGACTTCGTTATTTACCTTTGAAAGTAATCTAGACAAGATGGTTACATATCACATTATTGATTTTGAACAAATTCATGACTAAACTCATTGTAAGAGTCAAAAACTCCTTCAAATTTAGGAATGTCGACACCAATGACTGAAATCATTTTTTTCCTGATAGCCTGTGCGCTAGTCATTGCTTTGATGTTATGGCTGAATGTCTCGACTCGAAAGAAGAAACGAATTAACCAGTTTTCAAGTTTATTTAAAGACTCACTTAATGAAATTTATCTTTTTGATATCAAATCATTGCGTTTTATCTTAGTCAATCCTGCTGCTCAATTAAATATTGGTTATGATCTGCAAGAATTACGTCAATTAACACCACTAGATTTAAAGCCTGAGTATAATCACAAAGAATTTAAGGTATTAATAAAACCGCTTTTATCAGGTGATAAAGAGAACATCATTTTTGAGACGATTTATAAACGCAAGGATGGTAGTTTTTATGACGTTGAAGTTCATCTTCAAATTCAAAAAATGGATGATAAACCTTTTTTCGCCGCTTTAATCCTAGATATTACAAAACGTAAAAAAAGCTCACAAATTCAATCTTCTTTACTTAAAATATCAGAAGCTACCAACAAAGCGACTAGTCTAAAAATTCTAATAAAAACAATTCATGACGAACTACTTAATATTATTGAAAGTAGGAATTTTTACGTTGCTATTTATGATCCTAAAACAGCGCTTTACTCATTCCCCTATTGTGTTGACGAGGAAGAAGAGGGCGATGAATTTAGCCCCTTAGAATTAAAAGCTAGCCTCACAGATTATGTCCGTCGTTCACAAAAACCATTGTTAGCTAATCAAGAAGCACATAACAAACTGATGGAAGAAGGCGAAGTAGATCTGGTCGGTAGTGAATCCGATGTATGGCTAGGCGTACCAATTAGAACTTCCTATGGAGAAACCGGTGTTGTTGTGGTGCAATCCTATAGCAATCCAAATGCTTACAGTAAAGATGATATCGCGTTACTCAGTTTTGCGTCGGATAATATTTCTATATTCATAGAGCGACAAACATTTCAAAATGAAATGCTTCTCGCTAAGCAGTTAGCTGAACAGGCGAATCGTGCAAAAAATGATTTCTTAGCGAATATGAGTCATGAAATCAGAACACCTATGAATGGTGTTATTGGGTTTAGTGAGTTATTAATGGAGCAAGACGTCACAGATGAGCAGTTAGAATTTATTTCAACTATTCGGGATTCAGGTATTAGCTTGTTAACTATCATCAATGACATTCTAGATTTTTCAAAAATTGAAGCTGGAAAACTTGAGTTAGAGTCGATGGATTTTGATTTGAATCAATCAATGCGACAAATAATCAAACTATTGCAATTACAAATGGAAGAAAAGGGAATAGATTTTTCTTATAAGTTGCTTTCCGATAAAGATAAGTTTGTTTGTGGCGATCCCATTCGAATAAAACAAATTCTAATCAATCTAGTTAATAATGCTATAAAATTTACTCAACATGGTTCTATTGAATTAAAAGTTCATAAAACATCTGAAACTAAGGAGTCAATAAACTTACAATTTAGTATTACAGATACAGGTATTGGAATAGAAAAGAAGATACAAGATCAATTGTTTGATGCATTTACTCAAGCTGACTCATCAACCACAAGAAAGTATGGCGGCACCGGATTAGGTCTCAGCATCTCGAAACAAATTGTTGAAATGATGGGTGGAGAAATAGGTATAGAAAGCCCACCAAAAAATCCGTTAATTCCATCTCAAGTTATAAGCCAAGAGAAAAGGCCAGGCTCTTGTTTTTGGTTTAATATTCAATTGAAAAGACGGAGAAATATTGCACATAAACAAAAAGAAGATAGTGAAAAATATGACACAGTTTTTCATAAAAATAAACAACTTGATCTTAAAGTTATATTAGCTGAAGATAATTTAGTTAATCAAAGAATTGCGTTAAAAATGCTTGATAAACTAGGGTGTCATACTCGTTTGGCGAACAACGGAATTGACGCGATTGAACTAGTCAAAAGTAATTTATTTGATATTGTTCTAATGGATTGTCAAATGCCTGAAATGGATGGATTTGTTGCAACCAAATTAATTCGTCAATTAGGGGGAGCGGTAGGAGACATACCGATTGTTGCATTAACGGCAAATGCTATGCAGGAAGATCGAAAACGTTGTTTAGCGGTAGGAATGGATGATTATATCTCTAAGCCGGTTACTTTAAACCGACTTAGAGAAATTTTATCAAGCTATGTTTAAACCTGTGAACTATGTTTAAAAATTTTCAAAAGATAATTTAATCTTCAATCATTTTAATATATATATCACCATTAGAAGTACTAATATCGATTTTATCTCCACCACCATTGATTTTACCTTTCGCGCTAACGCGGCTGCTGTCTTGTCCTTTTATAGTTAACGGGAAGTCCGAATAGATCCTATAATCTCTTCTAGCACTGTGGCTTATTTTTAGTTTTGCATTAACAGTTGCTTCAATTCCTTTTGGAATGTAAAGCGTAACATCACCACCAGATGAATCTAAACTAACATGTGTATCTTTACTATTATCAGTTTGGATCATTTCAGCTTCAATGCGTCCGCCAGAGGTATCAGCTTCAATATAACCATTCGCTTTTTTAATTGTAATATTTCCACCAGAGGTATCGGCTTTTACGTAGCCGCCACTTTCACCTACAAATAAATTACCGCCTGAGGAATCAATTTTTATATTGCCTTTACTACCTTCAACCGTAATAGAACCACCTGAAGTGTTAGCATCTACATTGCCTTGTGCCATCCCTATCTTAATGCGCCCTCCTGAAGTATTAACGTTAACGTTGCTATCACTTGTACCGATAGTAATTGAACCGCCGGATGTTTCTGCATTTAAATCACCGGTTGAGTGAGTAACTTCTATTCTTCCGCCTGAAGTATCTAAGTCAGTTTTTCCAGTAATTTTACCGACAATAATTTTTCCACCAGAGGTGTCGGCTTTTAAATTACCATTGACGTTACCAACTTTAATAGACCCGCCAGATGTATCAACATCAACATTACCTTTTGCAACGTTGCCAATCTTAATAGCGCCTCCACTAGTTTTCATTTTTATCTGACCACTAATATCATTAACGCTAATAGAGCCGCCACCCGTCTTAAGATCTAAGTCATATTCTTTAGGTACTCGGATATAATAGGTAACGGAAACCCGACTGTTCCATTCACCTTCGCCTTCAATAGAAACGTCACTTCCACTGTGTTCGATATCTAGATTAAATTCACCAAGTTTTCTTTCTTTTCGAGATTTTTTTGTGATTTTTATATCAACTATATTTTTGTCCCATGTTTCTATTTCTATTCTTCCACTGTCGCTCTCTATATAAAGAGAACCTCCTGATTTTACTGAATAAGATTTACTAATAACCTCTTCCGCTCCATTGGCAACTAATGTAAAGGTTGAAAATAATAAAATAACTAAATAGTGAGTTAAGTTTGTTGTTAAATGTTTCATAGTATTCCTCTTTGTGTTGAGTGTATAAATGTTTAATTAATAGGTGTAAAAAATTCGCCGTCTAAATTGAATTTCTTTTTAAATGTTTTTTCTGTTTAATTTCGTCAACAATGCTCTTTGCCTTACTTCTAATATAATAATTGCTATCTTGCGAACTTCTAGATTTAAATAGGTTAATAGTTTCGTCATCTAGATTTTTTAATAGGCCATCAAAAACTGAAACTCTAACGCCTTGATTGGTGTCTTTAATTAACGCGTGTCGTAATGTCTTACGAACTGAGTGACTACTTGATAGCTTTGCTAAAGACTCAGCAACTATCATCCTGACACCAGGGTTGGGATCATTTAGCAGGCTATAACTTAGACTTTCTCTTACTTGTTCGTTCTCAAGATGTTCTTTTAATATATCCACCAATTCTAATCGAGTGGCATCGTTCAAATGTGTTTCCATTGCTGAAGTTAGCAATAAGATGGTATTTCTATCTTCAAGATTAGTATTTAATTTTATTTGTCTCAGGGTTGTGTATTTAACTCTAAATGGATTACTTGAATTTTGATTTTTATTAATCTCAAAATTAATGATTTGCTCTCTCGGGTCAACTGCATTTGTATTCGCTTTTTCACTCTTAACTATCGGATCAACTTTGTGATTAAATATTTGAGTAGAAATGTTTTCACTTGATGCCAGTAAAAAACCAAATATAAAAGTTAAAAACATGCCAGTAATTTGTAATCTATTAGTGGCTAACATAAAAGAAAAACGACCAATCAGAGAAGTTTGTTTAGATGATTCAGAACTCAATTTTCGCCTTAACTGCCAACGGTTAGCATCCATTCTTTGATCTGATATATGAGGCTTGGTACCCAACGTCATGGCAGTAGAAAGTGGATTGCCCGATTCAATTTTCGATTGTTCGTGTTTGTCTATTTCACTATTTTTCATCACTAAATATAATCCTGTAAAGCAACTTGCATTTTTTGTCTTGCTCTAAATAAATAATTCTTTATTGCGCCGTCACTACATTGCATAATTTGTGCAGCATCAATCATTTTAATCTCTTGTTGATGACATAAAACAAAAGCAATTCGCTCTCTTTCACTAAGATTAGATAATGCCTTTGCAATCGCTTTACTGAGTTGTTCATTAATCATGGCTGAATCAGGCTCATCAATTTCATCACCTGTGGAGTAAGATTCATAGCTCTCCCAGTTTTCACCATGCACATCAATTTTTTTTCCCTGAGAGTGTCCGTAAATAAGTGAATTTATTTTGTTACGTAATTTACGGCGACTCGATATCGCCGTATTCACCACTATGCGATATAACCATGTACTAAACTGACTCTGCATTCTAAATTTTGGTAAAGCCTTGTACGCTGTTAACATTGCTTCTTGATAAATATCTTCTGCTTCATCATGGCTCGATGCTAAACCTGCCGCAAGTGAGAGCATTTTCTTATCAATTTTTTTTATCAAGGTCTCAAAAGAACTAATACAGCCATTTTGAGCCTTGATAATTAATTCGTTTTCATTGGTTAAGCTTATTTCTGACAATATTTATATTCTTTCTGTTTTAAGTTGCTATAAGTAGTTTCATCAACGGTTAATCTACTTAGTAGACACCCGTTTGAATAAGGTTTGCAATTATTATATGAATTCAAATTATTAATGTGATCTGTCAACACTATTCGGGACACTCAATTACACAATTTTTTGCATAGCTTCGTAATCAACGGGTGACCAATAATCATTCGTTGAGTGAAGTCTTTGCCTGTTATAAAAAACTTCGATGTAGTCAAAAATGTCTTCTTGCGCTTCCAGTATTTCAAAAGTGACGTGAGGTTTCAAATATTTTTTTGCTTG